>JAKACA010000257.1 GCA_021796455.1 Actinomycetes bacterium | reverse complement strand
TCGATAACCCTCGATATCGACGAAGAGTTGTTTGCGGTCTCGAACGGAGCCGCGATCTCGACGACACCTATCGCTGAGGGGCGCAAGAGAGTCGTATTCGAGGACACGATTCCGATGTCGAGCTACCTCGTGTGCTTCGTGGTCGGCCCGCTCGAGGCAAGCGCCCCCCGGTACTCAGGCGACACCGCTATCAGAGTCGTGACCCCGGTAGGAAAGGGCCATCTCACGCCCTTTGCCCTTGAGGTCGCCACGCACGCGCTCGGCTGGTACACCGAGTACTTCGACTTGCCCTATCCGGGCTCCAAGCTCGACCTGGTCGACATTCCCGACTTCGCCCAAGGCGCTATGGAGAACCTGGGATGCGTAACCTTCCGGGAGACGGACTTGCTGTGCGACCCCTCGACCGCCTCGGTCTCAGAGCTCACGCGCATCGCCGAGGTGATCGAGCACGAGATCGCCCACATGTGGTTCGGCGACCTCGTCACGATGAAATGGTGGAACGGGATCTGGCTGAACGAGGCGTTCGCTACCTTCATGAGCATCTGCTGCATGGAGGACTTCCGCCCCGAGTGGCGACGGTGGATATCCTTTGGACGCGAGAAGGAGTACGCGCTCGCGATTGACGCGCTTCACTCCACCCGACCGATCGAGTTCGAGGTGCGCGCTCCCGACGAAGCCGAAGCCATGTTCGACGCCCTTACCTACCTAAAGGGCGGCAGCGTGCTGCGAATGCTCGAGCAGTACCTCGGTGAGGAGATATTTCGTGAGGGGGTCCGCAAATACCTCGCAGCGCATCAGCTCTCCAACACCGAGACCGCGGACCTGTGGGACGCCATCGGGTCGGCCGCGGACGGAGTCCCGGTGCGTGCTGTGATGGACAGCTGGATCCTCCAGGGCGGCACGCCCCTCGTGACGGTCGAATCCGACGGCAGCGACCTTGAGATCTCCGAGGAGCCATTTTCCTGGCTGCCGCTCGAGGACCACCTCGGGTCGACCGGCGAGCCATCGGCCATCGGGCGCGACTGGCTCGTCCCTGTCCTCGTGGCCGAGCGTGATCCCGGGGTGACAGCCGCGCCCGGGGGCGAGCGCGGTCGGGTTCGCTCGTTCCTCCTCGGCCCGGCTCCAGAGGGGACCCATCCGTTGCGCCTCCCGGTTGGCAAGGGCCTGACTGTCGTCAATGCCGGGGGCTCCGGCACCTACCGAGTCCGCTACCAAGGCAAGCTGCTCGAGACGATGTGCTCCAACCTGCCGAGCCTCTCGACTCTCGAGCGCTTCAACCTCGTCTCCGACTCCTGGACCACGACGCTCGCGCGGATATCGCCTCTCGACGACTTCCTTGCTCTTGCCCACAGCCTTCGAGGCGAGGAGGACCCGAACCTGTGGGGGATCCTGGTCGACGCGATGAGGATGCTCGACCTGGCTGTCGCCGACAAGGACCGGCCAGCCCTGGAGAGGCTCGCGCGACAGCTCTTCGGGCCCGAGTTGACTCGGCTGGGTTTCGAGCCGCTCGCTGGCGAAAGCCAGGAGGTGGCACGCGCCCGCTCAGCCTTCATCGGAATTCTCGGCACGATCGGAGCCGACGATTCTGTGCGTGCTCGCTCGGCCGACGCTTTCGAGTCCGCTCTCGCCGGTCGCGCTCCGCTGCCTGGCGATACCGCCGAGGCGATCCTGCAGGTAACTGCCTACTGTGGCGGAGAGAAGGAGTTCGACGCGATGCGCGATCGCGTTCTCAATCCGATCGATCCGATCGACCAGGCACGGCATCTGTCTGCCATCACCAACACTCAGATGCCCGAGCTCGCGTCCAAGCTCCGCGAGATGTGCCTCGACGAGATTCGCATCCAGGACGCTCCCTATGTGCTGCGCCAGCTTCTCGCCACCAGAGCCAACGGAGAGGCAACCTGGGAGTTCATTGTGCAGCGCTGGGCCGAGCTGACGAGTCGCTTCCCGGCGCACGCAATTCCCGGGATGCTGGGCGGCATCTCCCGCCTTGCGCACCTCGACGCGGATGCCAGACCAGTCTTGGCAGAGGCGGTTGCCGAGTTCCTCGCTGCGCACCCGCTCGGTGGTCACCAACGGACCGTCCAACAGCACCTCGAACGTCTCGAAGTGAACGTCAGGTTCGTGAGAGAGCAGCGGCCGCTCCTCGGCGAGCTGCTGGCCGAGCACTGAGACGCCCCCTGATGGCGCCGCCGGGTGAGCGAGCGTGAACTTTGCCATCGCGGCCACGACCCTCGCTCTCGTCATCCCGGCCGAGCTCCCGGACAAGACGTTCATCTCCTGCGTGGTGCTCGCGTCGCGCAACAGGGCGATGCCCGTATGGATCGGCGGGGGCCTTGCCCTGACCCTGCAAGCGCTCATCGCTGTCGTGGCGGGCCGGCTGCTCACCCTGCTGCCTCACAAGACCGTGTCGATCGTGGTGGCCGCGCTTTTCATCGCGGGTGCCGCCTACCTGATCTTCGTGCCGGAGAAGGCCGAGGAGGACAAGGGAGAACAGATCGCCGGTGAAGCGCGTATCCCGTCCTCGGACTTGCGGGTGTTGCTGACGACCTTCACGATCCTGGTGCTCGCTGAGTTCGGCGATATCACCCAGATTCTCATAGCCAACCTGACAGCGCGCTACCGGGATCCCGGCGCGGTGTTCGTCGGAGCGACCGTGGGTTTCTGGATCGTGTCCGGGCTGGGGGTCCTCTCCGGCAGGACGATCACCCGCGTCGTGCCGCTGAGCCTCCTGCGCAAGCTTTCAGGAATAGTGCTCCTGGGGTTCGGGGTGTGGACAATCGTGGGTCTCCTCAAGTGACCTCGGCGTGACTGGCCCTGCCGAGAGCCGGCTGGCGCCTTTCGAACCTCTGGCGTCTCGTGTTCTCGAGGCTGCCCGGGCCGCGGTGGGCTTCATGCCTGACGCGGAGGGTCTCGCGCTCGCGCGCCTCGCCGGGCAGGTGCCGACGCTCCCACCGGGTGGCGGCGGGGATGTGATCGTTGAGATCGGCGCGTACTGCGGACGCTCGACCCTGTACCTCAGCTATGGGATCCTGGCGGCTCTCGGTGACGTCCCGCCTGGCGGCCGGTCCCCGTCTGCTGGGCAGTCCCCGTCTGCTGGGCAGTCCCCGTCTGCTGGGCAGTCCCCGTCTGCTGGGCAGTCCCCGTCTGCTGGCCGGCCGGTGGTGCTGAGCGTCGATCACCACCACGGCTCAGAGGAGATGCAGGCCGGTTGGGAACACCATCACGGTGAGTTCGTGGATCCTGGGACGGGAGTGATGGATACCCTGCCCACCTGGCGGCACAACATCGCCAGCGCCGGAGTCGAGAGCCTCGTCATTGGTGTCATTGGTGACTCACAGACAGTGGCCACAAGCGTGAGCTGCGTGGCTGGCCTCGTGTTCATCGACGGCGGGCACGGCTCGCAGCCCGCATGGGCTGACTACCGCTGCTGGGCGCCGAGAGTTGCCTTGGGTGGTTGGCTGGCAATCCACGACGTGTTCCCTGACCCCGCTGATGGAGGCCGCCCGCCCTTCGAGGTGTACATGCAGGCTCTCCACTCTGGAGCCTTCCGCGAGGAGCATGAGCTGCATTGCGGAAGCCTCCGGGTGCTGCGCCGCGTGAGCTCCGGGGTCTGACCCGTGGGCCCGTCAGCTCAGACCATCACCAATATGGCTATGGGGTGGTCAGGGCCCGCGGACGCTCCAATCTGCCAACCTCGTGCCTACGGTGACTGGATAGGGCCCGCGGACGCTCCAATCTGCCAACCTCGTGCCTACGGCGACTAAACAGGGCCCCGCCGATCACTCTTTGCACACAGTTCGCCGACTCATGTCATAAAGCTGAGCCTGTCCGGGTGGGGCTCGTCTGCACGAGGCCAGTCGTGCCGGGATTCGCCTGAGTGGGGCTGGGCAGGCAGCGACCGACCGGAGAACAGTGCAGCCGCAGGGCCGCTCGCACTGAGCGCGTCGACCGCCAGGATCATCGC
>JAKACA010000256.1 GCA_021796455.1 Actinomycetes bacterium | reverse complement strand
TACCGGCCTGGCTGGGAGTCGAGCTCGGAGAGGATCGGCTTCGCGAAGGGGTCGCCGACGATGCACAGCCCCTTCACGTCCCTCCCCGAGACGGTCTCCAGCAACTCGACCGGGTCGAAGTGGGTGCTCGTGAGCGTCACCACCGAGCCGGCGGCCGACAGCGCCGCCATGGCGAACCAGCAGGCGGTCCCGTGCATGAGCGGGGGACCGGGCAGAACCCGTGGACCCGGACGCGAGCAGCGGCTCAGGTAACCCTCGACGTCGGCCTGCTCCGGCGGCATGCGGCCATACTGCTTCTCGAGCATGAGGAAGAAGTCATGCTGCTGCCACATGACGCCCTTCGGCATCCCGGTGGTGCCGCCGGTGTAGAGGAGGTTCAGGTCCTCGCCCGATCGCCCCCAGACGGCCCGGACGCGGACAGGCGAGGAGTCCGCTGCCTCGCCGTAGGGGACGGCCCAGGGGGGGCAGTCGTCGTCTTCGGGGCCTCCCGGAACGCGGATCCAGGATCTGATCCCCGGCACCTGCGCGCGCAGCCGCTCACAGGTGCCGGTGAACTCGGCGTCGAAGACGACAGCCGTGACGTCGGCATCCTTCCAGAGGTAGACGAGCTCCTCGTCGCCGTAGCGGAAGTTGGTGTTGACCGGGACGAAGGAAGCCTTGAAACAGGCAAACAGCGACTCGAGGTACTCCGGGCGGTTGCGGCAGTACTGAGCCACCTTGTCCTGGCGCCCGAGGCCGGAGGCGAGCAGCGTGGCGGCCAGGCCGTCGCTCCGCTCGCTGAACTCCCGCCAGCTGCGCACGACGTCGCCGTGCACCAGCGCAGGCGCCTCAGGGAAGCGGTCGGCGAGATGCTCCCAGACGTCGGCGAAGTTCCACTGCGGTGCTGCCATCAGACTCGACACGGTACGCCATGGCGCTCACCGGCCTTCAGCCCGGTCCGACGCCGGAGTCAGTACCAGCCGTAGCTCTCCTCGTGGTGCCAGGCGTTCGCAGGGTTGCCGTAGCGGTGCAGGATGTAGCGCTCGCCGGCCACGCACTGGTACCAGCCCGCCGGGTGGTACTTGGTCCCGTACCAGTACTCGTGCCAGCTCACGTACTCGCTCGACATGAGCGAGCTCGACATCTGGTACCAGCCGTACTGGCCGGCGTTGCGGGCATGCCAGTCGAACGAGCTCTCGTAGCAGATCACCTTGGCGATGTCGTGCCGGTAGGTGATGTTCCACCAGAACGAGGAGGGGATGTCACCGATCTTGGTCGCCGCCGCCTTGATCCGGTACCAGACCACCTGCGGGGTCGACCCGACGCCGTAGTCGTTGCACGAGACCCAGTGGCTGTTCGCTGTCGCCGCGTCAGCCGTCGAAGGGGTGCTCAACGGTCCGACGAAGGCGAGCACCGAGAGCGCTGCCGAGGACAGGAGCAGGCCAAGGACAAGACGGATCTGACGCATATGTGTGGTGCCTCCCGAAGTTCGCGGCAGGGCTCAGATCGATCGCCACACAGCCGGACTATGCCTGGCCTGGCGAAGGCGAACCGCTTGCCGATGGTGACAGAGCGACGCGCGCTCCGTCAGGGGATTCTTGGTATGGCAGCTCTCGGTGCCACGGATGGGACATGTTTGACGCTCGGCACCGCCGCCGTCAACTTTGAACGGTGACGATTACTTTACGATCCTTGGAGGCCTCGTAACATTTGACAACCCGGTTGCCGTCGCCTATGCGCCTGCGCCGGGGAAAAACTCCAGGTATGAGGGGCAATTTCTGCTTGCAGGCAACATGACGGTGACACTGCGGAGCCGAATGGCCGCTTCGGCCCTCCCCCGGGGACACCCGTTTTGCGTACGGTAGTGACAATTGGCTGTCGAGAGCATCCCTCGTGAACGAGCGCAGCTTGAGAGGTGGGACGGTCCCGCCGCGGCCCGTTGGGAGCCCCAGCGCCCGGTGCCCTCTCTCCTCCCTGGAAAATTCTTCGTCAGCCCTGTAACACCGGCACGTCGCCGCGCCATGTATGAGATGGCGGGGCTCACGTCCGATTCCCGCGCCAGTGTGCTCGTTGGGGACCGTGCGATGAACAGGATTCTCTTCTTTTTCGTCGGTGGCGGCGCTGCCGCCGGTAACGCCGCGCTCGGCGCGTCGCACCCTGCCGCCAGCGGGTCCCGCCACGCCGGGAAAACAACTCTTGCGACGTGCCGGGCCGGCGCCGGTTCTGCTTGCCTGTCCACCTCCCGGGCGATCGCCGCTCTTCGGAGGGCACCGCACGCGTCTCGACTTCGTGCGGCCTCGTCACGGGTGCGACTCGCCCTCCGCTCCCGGCTCTCCTGTGCGCCCTCATGGACTGCGCGTCGGTCCGGGTGGCTCCGGCGGGGTGTCGCAGCCGCCGGAGACGACAGGCCTCTCCGGCTTCTCTACGCCGTGTCCGTCGCGGGCGCGGGGCGCAGCGCCTCCTCCGCGACCACCGGCGCCCCTGATCGAGGCGGCAGCAGCTGCCGTCTCGGGCGAGGTGAGGATCACGAGCGCGAGGAGGCACCTTCGTTCCCGCCTGCAGGTGCCTTCTCGCGCCCCTCGCCCGCCCTTGCGCGTCGCCGGCGCCCCTTTCGCGCCACAGCCTGGTCGCCACCTCGAGCCTGCCTGCGTCGGCCGGCTCCGGTTCCTCTTCGCCTGCCTGTCGGCTTCCGATCGCCGACACTGCGAATCCCGCCCAGCGTGACCCGCTGAGAGCGACGCACCGGCAGAGATCTCCTGCCGGCACCCCTATCCCTCGCCCCAGGGGTGTCGGCAGGAAAATTCGTCTCTCGCCTGTCTCCCGGCGCCGTGTCGGCTCGCGCCGGTGGTGCCGGACCACGGGTTCGTCCTCGGGGACGGCTCCGTCACCCGGCTCGGACGCCGTGCACGAAGGAGGCCGCTACGCCCCCGTGCCCCCTGTCCCCAGGACCTTTGTCATGAACACGCTGTGGGGATCCGCCACGTAGGTGCCGAAGGGTCCGCACTCGCTGAAGCCTCGGCTCGCGTACAGGTGCCGGGCCGGTGCGAAGAAGTCCTGACTGCCGGTCTCGAGGCTGAGACGTTCGTATCCCCGCCTCGCCGCCTCGTCCTCCACGGCGCTGAGGAGTGCGGCCGCCACCCCCCGGCGCCGGGCGAGGGCGCAGGTGCGCATCGCCTTGACCTCGCCCTCGGTGGCGGACAGTTCGCGCAAGGCGGCACAGCCGAGCAGCCTCGGGCCGAGTCGGGCGGTCCAGAAGGTCACCGCCGGGTCGCGCAGGCCGTCGACACCGAGCGCGTGGACGCTGCCGGGAGGCGAGGCGGCGTGCATGTCGGCGAGGTGCTCGGCGAGCAGCTCCACCACCTCCGGCGTGGTGGGGTCCTCGACGGCGATCCGCACGGCGCCATTCTGCCCACGGCCATGGCCCCCGGCGACCGCCTCGCGGGCGCCGGCCGCCGAAGCGTCGCTTGGGGACTGCCGCCGGGTCCGGTTGCATACGAGCCGGAACGCGATGGAGACGCCGACACCTCACCCTCCAACGGACGACTCTCCACGGCAGCGGCGTCGCAGGAGTGGCTCGTACTCGACGCCGCGACCGCTGCCCGCCTGCTCGGCATCTCGCACTGGCGCGCGAGCGAGCAGCGTGCTCCGAGGGCCGGTTCTCTGTCCCAGGGGCGCGTCCTCGTTGGAAGCGAGCGCTGATCTCGTTCGTCCAGGCAGTCCGAAGGGACACCCGCGGCGACACTCAGCCGGAGGAGGCGTCACACCTGGGAGCGAGGATGAGAGCAACCTGAAACGTGAGCTCCGGGTCGTTGAAACGTGACGACCTCACGGGCACCCCCAACGGGATTCGAACCCGTGTTACCGCCTTGAAAGGGCAGCGTCCTGGGCCGCTAGACGATGGGGGCCAGAGGCACCGAGGCTACCAGCGCGAGTCTCCACCGCAGATGCCGCTGGCCGGCCGAGACCGGCCTCAGGGCGCCTCTCCCACCGAGCTCGCCCAGCGGG
>JAKACA010000040.1 GCA_021796455.1 Actinomycetes bacterium | reverse complement strand
GCACGGTCATCGTGGACGAGATCCATGCGCTCGCCCGCGACAAGCGCGGCTCACACCTGGCTCTCAGCCTGGAGCGGCTCGACCGCGTCGTGGCGGCTTACCGACGCGACCATGCGGGCTCGGCATCGCCGAGCTTCGCCGCGACGACGCCCGAGGCAGAGGGCTCTCGCGCAGAGCGCGAAAGGCCGGTGCGGATCGGGCTCTCGGCGACCCAGAGGCCGATCTCGACTATCGCGTCCCTGCTCGTCGGCTCCGCGGCCGATCGTGTCTTTGCGCAAGGGAGCCCCATCTGCGCAGTCGTCGACGTCGGTCACCGACGGCGCCTCGACATCGCGATCGAGCTGGGCGACGACGAGCTCGGTGCGGTGGCGACTCACGAGCAGCTGGACGAGGTTCTCGCTCTCATCGCCGAGCAAGTGAAGAGGTGCCGCACCACTCTCGTGTTCGTCAACACCCGCAGGATGGCCGAGCGGGTGGCCCATCGCCTCGGCGAGATGGTGGGGCCCACCGTCGTGGCTCACCACGGGAGCCTCTCGATGGAACGCAGGCTGCGGGTCGAGGAGCGTCTTCGCGCCGGCGAGCTGCGGGCTGTCGTCGCGACGGCCTCGCTCGAGCTCGGCATCGACGTCGGCCCGGTCGAGCTCGTGTGCCAGCTCGGTTCGCCGAGGTCGATCTCGACGTTCCTGCAGCGCGTCGGACGCGCTCAGCACCACGTCGGTGGGACGCCTGCCGGTCGGCTGTACCCGCTCACGCGCGACGAGCTGGTCGAATGCGCCGCTCTGTTCATGGCCGTGCGTCGCGCGGAGCTCGACGCCACCGTGCCCCCGGTCGCCCCCCTCGACATACTCGCCCAGCAGATCGTCGCGGAGGTGGCCGCGACCGGACCTGATGGCATCAAAGTGGAGGATCTCTTCGAGCTCGTCAAGGGCGCGACACCGTACGCGGCGCTAAGTCCGGAGGTATTCGGCGAGGTCCTCGATCTCGTGACAGATGGCGTCGTCACCGGTAGGGGCCGTCGCGGCGCCTATGTCCACCACGACAGGGTGAACAGCGTCCTGCGACCGCGCCGAGGCGCGCGCCTCGCTGCGACGACCTCCGGAGGAGCCATCCCCGAGGTGGCCGACTACAGGGTCGTCCTGGAACCAGACGACACCGTCGTCGGGACCGTCAACGAGGACTGGGCGATCGAGTCGATGGCTGGCGACGTGTTCCTTCTCGGCAGTCATACATGGAGGATCCGGCGGATCGAGCCCGGCACCGTGAGGGTTGTCGACGCCGAAGGCGCCTCGCCGTCGGTGCCGTTCTGGCTGGGGGAGGCTCCGGCCCGCACCGACGAGCTGTCGGGCTCGGTCTCCCGGCTGCGGAGCGAGGTTGCGAGCTGGCTCGATCAGTCGCGCTCGACCGCTGTCGAGGCGTTGGGGCGGGCGGCCGGCATCGACAGCCGCGCGGCCGAGCAGGTGGTCACCTACCTCGCCACCGCGCAGGCAGAGCTGGGCGCCCTTCCCACCACACAGCGCCTGGTCGTCGAGCGCTTCTTCGACGACACCGGCGGCATGCAGCTGGTGCTGCACTCCCCGCGGGGTGCCAGGATCAACCGGGGTATGGGCCTCGTGCTCCGCAAGCGCTTCTGCCGCTTTTTCGACTTCGAGCTGCAGGCGGCTGCGAGCGACGACGCCGTGGTCCTCTCCCTCGGGCCCCAGCACTCCTTCCCGCTGGCCGACGTCGCCGGCTACCTTGCACCTGCGGGCGTGCCGGACACGCTCGTGCAGGCGATGCTCCCGACCCCGATGTTCAGCTCCAGGTGGCGGTGGAACCTCTCGCGCTCGCTCGTATCGCCAAGGTTTCGCGGGAGCCGGCACCTGCCACCGGCTATACAGGCGATGGAGGCGGACGACCTCATGGCGGCGATCTTCCCGATGCTCGCCGCGTGCCAGGAGAACGTCTCCGGGCCGATAGTGATCCCTGACCACCCGATCGTCCGCCAGACAGTCGCCGATTGCTGCACCGAGGCGATGGATCTGGCAGGGCTCATGACCTTCCTCGGGCAGCTGCGAACAGGTGAGGTGACGGCCCACTTCGTGGACTCGATCTCCCCGTCCGTGCTGTCCGAGGAGATACTGAACGGCCGTCCCTACACATTCTTGGACGACGCTCCGTTGGAGGAGCGCCGCACCCGGGCAGTCCAGCGGCGCCGTGGCACTGACGTCCAGGTCCACGAGCTCGGCTATCTCGATCCTGAGATCGTCGCGACGATTGCCGAGCAGGTGCGCCCCTCTCCACGCGACGGCGAAGAGCTGCATGATCTCCTCGACTCTCTCATCCTCGTCGAGCCCGAAGCGCTCTGGCGGGACCACTTCGCGCTCCTCGTCGCCCAAGGTCGCGCGCTCGAGGTCCGCCTCCCCGGGGAGGCGGGGCGGGAGGAGCTGATCAGATGGGCCTCGACGGCCCGACGTGCGGCGATCGGGGCTCTCGTAGAAGGGGCGGCTTTCGTGCCCGAGCCCGGGCTCGGGCCCGCGCTCGCGCCGTCGACCGGCCCGGCCGCTCTTGGCGAGGATGTCCTGGTCGAGGCTGTCCGCGGCCATTTGGAGGTGAGTCAGCCTCTTCGCCGTGAGGATCTCGGCGAGCTCATGGGGATTGGTGTTCGACGTGACGGCGAGATCGGTTCGGCGCTTGCTCGCCTGGAACGGGAGGGGTCGGTCCTTCAGTGCAAGGTCGGCGACGAGCAGGCTGTGCGCTACTGCGCCCGCAATCTCCTCATGAGGATCCATGCCGCCGCGCGAGACCGCTCGCGGCGCTCGGTGCAGACGTTCTCTGCTCGCCAGTTCATGGCTTTTCTCGTCACCTGGCAGCACGCCGGCCCTCCCCACCGCCTCGTCGGCCCAGATGGCCTCCTGGAGGTCGTCGAACAGCTGCAGGGGATAGAGGCTCCGGTGGAGTCCTGGGAGTCTGCCATCTTGCCCGCGAGGATCGCGCAGTACCGACCGAGCCTGCTCGATGAGCTTTGCGGGAAAGGGGAGGTGGGTTTCGGCCGGTTGGTGAGGCGACCGGCAGAGGGAACCGGATCTGTGGGGACTGCGGACTCTCGGCGTCCTGGCGCAACGCCCTCTCCGGCAACGCCTGTGGGCCTGTTTCTCCGGGATGACCTTCCGTGGCTGCTGGCTGCGATCCGCACCCCGGCCGTGCGCGACGAGGTGCTGCTCGGCGCGTCCGCAGATGTCGTCGCCGCCCTCGACGAGCGAGGAGCCCTCTTCTTCTCCGATATCTGCGCGGCGACGGGTCGCATGCCGGTCGAGGTGGCCGACGCTCTCTGGGAAGGCATCGCGAGGGGCCTCGTCACCGCAGACGACTTCCAGGCAGTCCGCTCGCTGCTTCGCGGCAGATCCCGGCTCGGACACCTCGTCGGTCCTTCCCGGCCTGCAGGCGGTATCGAAGGCTCGAGTGCGAGGGTTATGCCGGCTCGCCACGGTGTCTCGCGGCGCGGCCACGTGCGGGCCCGAGTGCGACCGGCCCTGAGCGCGGGACGGTGGTCTCTTCTCGACCGTGGCAGCCGTGAAGGCGGGACAACGCCTCTCTCGCACTTGCACAGGACGACCTACGATGCCGACGAGCTCGCGGAGGCCGTGGCGGGCCAGCTCCTGCACCGTTGGGGGGTTGTCTTCAGGGATCTCGTGGTCCGCGAGAGCCTCGGCATCGGGTGGAGGGCGATCCTCCTGGCCCTGCGCCGCCTCGAAGCCCGTGGGATTGTCCGCGGCGGCCGCTTTGTCACTGGGTTCAACGGCGAGCAGTTCGCCCTGCCCGAAGCCTATGAGAGGCTCCGCACGGTCAGCTCCCCAAGCGCCGATGGTCACACTGTGTGCCTTAGCGCCGCCGACCCCTTGAACCTAACCGGTGTGCTGGTGGGCGGACCACGAGTCCCGGCGGTGCGGACACGTACGATCGTCATCTGCGACGGGGTCATCTCAGAGGGCCGTCCGGGGCCGGCGCGAGGGCACCTCGATGCCGAGAGCGGTGGCGGCGCCGGCTGAGGATCACTGGAGTTGGAAGGGCGCCCTCATGACGAGCTCGACGTTGCGGTCCTCCAACCTTCCTCGCGCCGAGGAGGAAAGGCCATGACCCGGAGCATTTGCGGCCAGCTCGCGGTGGATGGATGCAATACGACCGGGTCCGTCGGCCTCGCGCGGGTCGGCTGGGCCAAGGTGGTCGAGCATCGTGCAAAGCACCGATAAGGATCCGTCGCCATTGGCGGTGAGCTCGACGAGGCGTGCCTGGGAGGGCCAGTCCGCGAGCGAGACCGTGGAGACTTCCCAGAAGCCGCGCTCTTTCGTGCCTGGAGCCCGCCGGAACCTGATCTCGTTCAAGTGCCGGTGGCCGTTCAGCCAGAGCACGACGTTGGGGAAGCGGTGCAGGAGGGCTTCTACTTCGACTGCGGTCGCGCGGGGCTGGTCTTCTTCGGGACCTTCGACGGTCTCGCGGTCGTTGGAGAGTGAGGCCAGCCCGTGATGAGAGGCAAGGACTACGAGGCGGTCCTCGTTGCCCGTCACCGTTGTGCTGCCGGAGCGGCTCATATGGCGGGCGTGCACTTCGGCGAGGCGCTCCTCCAGCCATGCGAGCTGCCGCAGCCCGAAGCTGCCGCCGGATCTGCCATTCAGGTTCGTCGAGTCGAGCAGTATGAGCCGTATGCCCTCGATCCCGTCGTAGGCGGCATAGCACGTGCCGTTCTCGAGGTTCTCCTCGCTGTAGCCGTGCCCGGTGGGCAGTCCGGCTGCTCGCAGGTGAGCGGCGACGAAGTCACGCCGCGTCACGATGGTGCGTGTGGCGTCGGGGGTGACCGGAAGCGCCGGACCGGTGAGAAAGCGCTCGGGATGGGCGAAGAGCTCCTCTTCCCGGTGCAGGGGGTCACACCCGGGGCCGAGCGCAGTCGGCTTCAGGGCGCCGGTGAGGATCTGGCGGTACTCCGCCGTCGGGACGGACTCGCCGAAGGCGAGGCCCTCGTGGTTGCCGAAGCACGACAGCCAAGGCACTCCGGCGCCGCCGGCGTCGAAGCTCGCGGTGGCCTGGTCGAGAAGTCCCGGGTAGTCGGGGAAGCCCCACCGGTCCCGATACCGGTCAGCTCCCCCGTCCGGGTGCCAGTACAGGTCGCTTGGCCACATGGCCGATTGGACGCCCTCGTAGTGGCCGCCTGTGCCTGCGAGCTCGACTCTTCCCCCCGCGATGAGGGAGAGGAACCACGTGAGCTCGTTCAGCTGGGCGTTGTCGATGTTGTCGCCCGTGCAGAGCGCGAGGCCGATCGGCGCGCCGGTGTCGGGGCTGCCCCCGCAGGTTCGGATCGCCCGCGCCATCGCGTCGACGGCATGGAACGCGAGCGCCTCCTGGGGACGGTGCGCCGGGATGAAGGCGCTCGTTCCGGGCAGTCCCCTCAGGTACTCGAAGAATTCGAACCGTCCTGGCGAAGCCGTGTCGGCGAGCTGGAGATCGGTCAGCTGGACGAGCAGCAACAGGCTGCGGCGCGGGCGCGGGACCAGTGCGCCGCCCGGAGTTGGTGCGCCCCGCACGGTGCGCGCTTCGCCGGCGCTGAAGCCGAGGCGCATGTACGACTGCTCGGTTCCCACGCGGGCGACGCCGGCCGCAGCGAGAGTCCGCTCGAGTGTCGTCGGTGCCGCCATCTGCAATGCCTCGCCCGCAGCTGTCAGTCGGTGAGGGTGTGAACGGAGCCCGGCAGGAGCTCGATGGCGACCGGAGCGCCGGGAGTGAGGTTGAGGGCGAGCGCGCTCGAGACGTCGGCGATCATCGATCCGAGGTCGGTGTTGAGGCCTACCCGGGTCACCGGACCGAGGAAAGTGAAGCTCGTGGTGCGGCCGGCGAAGCTGCCCGCGGCCGGCACGTCGCCGTTGGCAAGTGGCTGGACTCTCAGGTTCTCGGGCCTCACGAAGACTTTCAGGGTGTCACCCACCGCGTAGTCGAAACGGGACTCGTGAACCGTCATGTTGAAGCCCATGCACGAGACGGTCTTGTCGCTTGCTGACACGACCGTCGCCTCCAGCTGGTTCATGGTCCCGACGAAGGCAGCGACGAAGGCAGTCTTGGGGTGGCCGTAGATTTCCGCCGGTGTCCCGATCTGCTCGACTCTTCCGTTCGACATGACGGCCACCCGATCTGACACCGAGAGCGCCTCTTCTTGGTCATGGGTCACGTACAAGGTCGTGATGCCCAGTTGCAGCTGGATGCGCCGGACCTCGTCGCGCAGCTGAACGCGCACCTTGGCATCCAGTGCTGAGAGCGGCTCGTCGAGGAGCAGGACGCCTGGCTCGATCGCAAGGGATCTCGCGAGCGCCACGCGTTGCTGTTGACCTCCGGAGAGCTGGCGGGGGTAGCGGTCCATGGCGGCGCCCAGCCCCACCAGCTCCAACAGCTCGCGGGCTCGCTTGGCTCGCTTGTCGCCGCTCTGGCCGCGGATCCGCATCCCGAACTCGACGTTCTTCTGCGCCGTCATGTTGGGAAAGAGGCTGTAGGCCTGGAAGACCATGCCCATGTTGCGGCGGTTGGCAGGCAGGTCGATGACGTTGCGACCGTCTATCAGCACCTCACCTGAGTCGGGCCACTCGAAACCGGCGACTATCCGGAGCGCCGTGGTCTTGCCGCAGCCGCTCGGTCCCAGCATCGAGATGAACTCTCCCGAGGCGATGCTCAAGTCCAAGTGCTCGAGGGCGACGACGTCCCCGAAACGTCGATGAAGCCCGCGGAGCTCGACCGTTGTCATGGCCGGCTACTTTGCCAGAACCGGCTGCGCTGCAGTTCTCGACCGCCCGCCGAGGAGGAAAAGCGCCAGCATCGCTCCCCATGTCAGAAGAAAGCTGATGACCGAGAGCGCGGCCGCGGGGTAGGCGAGGGCCTCCCCGGTCTGATAGATGTAGATCGGGAAGGTATTGAATCCGAGCAGGCTCGCGACCGTGTACTCGCCCATGGCGATGGCGACGGTGAGAAGCGCCCCGCCGATGATCGCGGCGCGCAAGTTCGGGAGGATCACCGTCACCAATGTGCGGAACGTGGATGCCCCCAGGCTCTCCGCGGCCTCTGTCAAGGTCTTCAAGTCGATGGCTCGCATGCCGGCGTCGAGTGAGCGGAAGAGGAACGGCAGCGCGAACACCACATAGATGAGCGCGAGCACCTCGGGTCGCCCGATCAACCAGGTGAGAGGGTGCAAGAAGGCGATTATGCCGACGATGAGGACGATGGGCGGGACCACGAAGGGGAGCACGGCGATCAGCTCCATCGCCGGGCGAAAGCGCGGAAGTCGCAGATGCACCCAGAACACCGTCGGCACCATGAGCACGACGCCGACGGCCACCGTCTCCAGAGATATCTGGATCGACAGCCAGAAGGTCGTCCTGAACTCTGGCTGGTCGAAGATGTAGCGGTACCAGTGGAACCACGCGAGGCCATGAGCGCCGCCCTCCATGGAGAACTGCACGAGGGAGTAGATCGGCACGAAGAAGTAGAGGGCACCGACTACGAGCCAGAGGAGATGCCACAGCGGCAGGCGCTTGCGCCGTCGCCGGATGCGACCTGCGCCAGCTCGTCCAGTGGTTGCCGAGGCGTCCTCGAGAGTGCCTGTCAGCGTAGCCATCGACTCGCTCTCCGCTGGAGAAGGGTGTAGAGCACAACGGTTGTCACGATGACAACGATCATTCCGAAGGCGAGAGCATAGGCGAGCTGAGGGTTGGTGGTTATGTTGCCGTTCACGTAGTCGGCTATGTCGATCGTGACGAGGTTGATGGCGTTGCCACTGAGAGCCGAAGCCGTTGCATAGGCGCTGAAGGCGCTACCGAACAGGAGCACCATCATGCCGAGGACGGAGGGGGCGACAATTGGCAGGCCCACGTACCGCCAGAACTTGAGGGGGCTGGCACCGAGGTTGGCGGCTGCCTCCTTCCATTCCTTGCGCAGCCCGTCGAGAGCCGGCAGGACCAGCAGGATCATGAGGGGGAACTGGAAGTAGACGTAGACGAGGGAGAGGCCGAGCACGTTGGTGAGAGAGAATGACGGGTAGATGTGCAGGCCGAGATGGCCGAAGAGACCAGTGAGCACGCCGGTGGCTCCGAGCGTCGCCCCGAAGGCAAAGGCGAGAGGGATGCCGGCGAAGTTGGACGCCATCCCGGAGAACGAGACGAGGGCTGGCCGGCACCACCGTGGTATCCCATGCTGGACGACCGCGTTCGCGACGAGGAAGCCGAGCACCCCGCCTATGAGAGCGCTCAGTCCGGACAGCTCGATGCTCATGAGGAAGGCGGAGAGGTACTGGCCTTGCAGGATGCCGCTTATGTTGGACAACGTGAAGCTGCCGCTCGGAGTTATGGCATTTCCGGAGGCCAGAGCCGACGGGCTGCTACCGCCGGTCAAGCGGGAGCCGTTCGCGGTTATCACCGCTGCGAGACCTGGTGTCGCGATCTTGTACGGGCCGCCGGCCGGTCCGGAGGCTGTTATCGCGTAGTAGGGGACGGCGCCGCTGTCCAGGTTCGACAGGTCGTTGCCGAGGGTCGCTCCCGTGGCGTCGTAGGGCACCCTCACGGTCGTGTAACCGTTGACGGTCACCGTGAAGGTGCCGCCGGTCGGGGTGCCCTTCAGCGTCACCGTCGCGACCGAGGAGGGGGGGCCTGTCCGGAAGGCGTCAACTATGAGCTCACCGGTCGGGATGAGGAGAAGGATCGTGATGTAGGCGAGGAATGGCGCCAGACCCAGCCAAGCCCACCGGCGCCGCCGCCGGCCCGACCTGGGTGGTCGGTCCGGCGGCGGCACGTCAAGCGCGTCTTGTGTATCGGCGGGCGTGCCGCTTGCACGAGCCACGGCCGCGCTCCCCTCTGCCTATCTGGTTGGGCGGACTGTGTGGTTAGGCCACGCCCATTATCGGGCCCCAGTGCGCGGCCAGCACGGCAGCTGCTTTGTTCGTCTGGGCCTGGTTCGGGAATACCACGCCCTTGTACTCGCTCGGGGGCGGGAGCTTGCGCGCGAGCGCCGCGGGGATCTTGTGCTCGGCAGCCAGGTTGGCGTAACGAGCTGGGTGGGCAAAACCGGCAAGGTACAGCAGCTGGCCCTCGTCTGAGTAGATGAACTCCTCCCACAGCTCGGCGTTTGCCTTGTGCGGTGCGTACGCGCTGATTGCCTGGCAGTAGTAGTTGCCGAACTTGCCATCGGAGGGAATGACCACCGCGTAGTCGGACGGCTTGGCGAAGACCGCCGGCGTCGTCTTGTAGCCGAGGTTGAGGTAGTCCCAGACGATCGCGACCGGCGTCGTCCCCTTGGATATGTTCGCCGGGTAGCAGTCGGTCGCGTTGAAGTTGCCCCGGTCCTTCAGCTCCTTGAAGAACTCGATGCCCGGCATGATGTTGTCGAGGCTGCCGCCGTGGGCGAGCGCGGCAGCGAAGACCGCCCCGAAGGCATCCCCGGCCGACCTCGGGTCGCCGTCGATCGCGACCTGTCCCTTGTAGCGCGGGTTGAGGAGCTCCTTCCACGACCTCGGCGGGGTCTTCTGCACAGACAGGTTGGTGCCGAACGAGACAACCCCGTAGTAGTCCCCGTACCAGTAGCCCTTTGGGTTCTTCATGTTGGCCGGGATGGTGTTCCACGTGGACACCTTGTAGGGAGCAAACGCCTTCTCGGCGACTCCGGTGTTCGCGATGGACGGTGCCACGTCGACCACGTCGGGCTCGTTGCTCTGGCCCTTCAGGCTTGTGATCGCCGACAGCTCCTCGGCCGAGGTCCCGTTGGGGTTGGCCGAGTTGACCTTGACCCCGTACTTGCGCTCGAAGGTCGAGATGATGTTGCCGTAGTTGGCCCAGGTTGGCGGGAGCGCGATGACGTTCAGAGCGCCGCCCCTCCGCGCAGCTCGCGGCAGTGTCATCGACCGCGGCAGGCTCGATGCCGAAGCCGAAGATCCAAGCCCCCCAAGCATCGTGCCCGCGGTCAGGCCCCCCGCTCCAAGTGCTGCGTTGCGTAGGAAACGGCGCCGGTCGTAGCCCCGCGACTCGGTCTCAGCGGTTCTGTCTTGCTCATCCATCAGCTGACTCCTCTTGTTCGACGGCTCTTGTCATACAGTCGTAAACATCTGGTACGAGAGTACACGGCGATCGTCACCTGGATGTAATCACCTAGGGAAAAGATTACCGCTATCGGTTTCCCAGCGCGGAGCCTTCTCAGTTAACCCTTGGGAAAATCCTCGTGACTGGTGCTCCCGGCGGTCCGAACGAGGCGCCGTCCCGTCTCAGCGACGAGGTGACCGGCTCTCACCAGGTCGGCGACCAGCCAGGGCGCGTTCGCGGAGCTGACACCCGTCCTGCCCTCGAGCCGATTGACACAGCCGGTGCCGCCGATGCCCACACGAGAACGGCCCCGCCCGCTTCGCGCCCGGCGGGCATCTGTCCGACCGGGCGCCGGTTGACGAGCCCGTGCCCGAGCAGGCGGCCCGGGGCTGGGTGCGCTGCCCGCGCGAGGATGGCGCTGCCGTCCTCGCGCGGGGACGCGTCCCGCCACCTCTCGCAGCCGGAAGCTTGTGCCGGTCCGCCGGGGCTGGCAGGGCCACCCTCGCAGCGGTCCGGCGACCCGGAGGCGTCGCTTCGGGGCGACGCCTCCGGGGCCGACTCCACCGGCCCTGCCTCTGGTGTCCCTCGCGCCGGTGGAGAGCCTGCCCGCACACCTGCGGCTCTCGAGCGTGTGACGAGAGCCCGGATGCGGGCAACGAAATTGGAGGAGTGGAGGGGTTTCTCGAAGAAGTCGTCCGCGCCGCCCGAGAGAGCGGTCTGTTCGGTGTGGCTGTCCGCGAACGAGGTCATCACGGCGATCGACAAGCTCGGCATCGACTGCCGGGTGTGCCGGGCGAGGTCCATGCCGCTCAGTCCCGGAAGGCGGAAATCGGCTAGCAGGACGTCGAAGGCCTCACGCCCGAGCCGCTCGCTGGCCTGCTCGGCATCTGTCACCCACGAGGCCTCGAAGCCGTTCCGTGCGAGAACCCGGGTGACGAACAGGGCGGTGGACTCGTCGTCCTCCACGACGAGCACACGCCCTTGCGTCGCTTCCCTCGCTGCCATTGCGCTCATGGTGCCAGGGCTTCGCGAGAATACGGTTCCCATCTGGTTGCAGCCCGGTTGCAGCTTGTGCGACCACAGGGCGGGCATCTGCCAGATCGGCTCTCGGTTCAGAGCAGGCGGCTGAACCGGTAACCGAAACCCCGCACCGTCTCGATCGGCCCGTCTCCTGGTGCGGACCACCCTAGCTTGCGACGGAGCCGGAGCACGGCGAACTTGACGCGATCGGGGCCCGTGGCAGTCGGATCCAGCCACGCGAGATGAAGGATCTGCTCTGTCGTGAGCACCTTGCCGACATGGCGAATGAGCACCTCGAGCAGGCGGAACTCAATCGGGGTGAGGTCGACTACCTGGCCTTTCACCTCGATGCGGTGCGCATCGAGGTCGATGCGCACATCTCCGTCGTCGTAAGCCGGGGTGCGAGGAGCCGGCTCGACCGAAAGTGCATGCCGCCTGAGCAACGCGGCCACGCGAGCCAGCAGCTCCTGGTTGCCGAAGGGCTTGGTGAGGTAGTCGTCAGCACCGCCACGTAGGCCCCTGACCTTGTCAGTCTCGGCGTCAAGGGCAGTGAGAATGAGCACCGGGACGTGGCCGAGCTCCCGGATCCGCTCGAGCACGGTCCAGCCGTCGAGGGAGGGAAGCCCGACGTCGAGGATGACGAGATCCGCCCGTATCGCGTGGAAGCGGCGCAGGCCCAAGAGGCCGTCGTTGACAACGACAGGCTCGTAGCCGTTGCGGCGGAGAAGGGCTGACAGCGCCAACGCGATGTCGTCGTCGTCCTCGAGGACGAGTACTCGCGGAGCTCCACCTCCCTCCCGGAGCTCGAGACTCGTGTCGAACCTGGTGTCATCAGTCACTGTTCGTCGTCCCGAGCGCGACGACCTTTGGCGAAGCGCCGTCGTGGTTGGCAGTCGGGGAGTGTTGGGTGCCCGGATCTGCGCCTTGGTCCCGGGGCAGTGCGAGGGGCAGGGCCACGAGGACCACCGTTCCGCCCGCGGCTGCGTTCGCGATGGAGATGCTGCCGCCATGGAGACGAGCTATGGCGCGGGCGACGGCTAGCCCCAGGCCCGATCCGGGTATACGCGCCGCGCGGGCGTTGGAAGCTCGGTAGAACCGCTCGAAGAGGGAGTCCCGCTCCAGCATGGGCACGCCGATGCCGGTGTCGGTCACGGAGATGAACCAGTGATCGCCGCTCGAGGTGGCGCTCACCTTTACGCGACCGCCTTCGGGAGTGAACTTGACGGCGTTCGAGAGCAGCACGTCGAGCAGCTGCGCGATCCGCCGGTCGTCACCGACGAGCGGCGCTCCCTCCTCGAGGTTGCATTCGAGGGAGATGTGTTTCGTCTCTGCTTGAGGGGAGAACGTCGTGACCGCATCCTGGACTACCGAAGCTAGGTCGAAAGGGACCAAGTCGAGGGGAAGGATGCCGGTCTCGGCCCGGTCGAGGAGGACCAGGTCGTCGACGAGGGCGAGCAGCCTTTGGGCGTTGCGGGTGATGACGTCGAGGAACTCGACCTGCTCGGCCGGATCGTCTCGTCCGACGCCGTCGCGGAGAAGCTCGGTGAAGCTGAGGATCGATGTGAGGGGCGTTCGGAGCTCGTGCGAGATCTCTGCCAGGAAGGAGGCCTTCACCCTGTCGAGCTCGACGAGCCGCTCGTTCTCGTCACGTTGCTGGGCGAGCAACCTTGCCCATTCGGCCTCGTCCCGAGCCTGGGAGGAGATGTCCCGGAAGAGCCAGAGGTGTCCGCGGTACTCGCTGTCGACGAAGATCGGCACGTAGTCACGTTCGAGGACCCGGCCGTCCTGCATCGCGATCCGGTCCCCGATCACTCGCCGGCGCTCCTTAAGGAGCCGGGCGACCCTGTCGGGGCCTGGCACCCTTGTCGGATCGCCGAAACGCCTGGTCAGCTCCGGGCCAAGCTCCTCGAGCGTGCGTCCGACGAGCTCGCGTGCAGGACCGGCCAGCTCGAAGAGCTCCACGAAGGCCTCGTTGGTGAGGACGATGACGCGGTCGCTGTCCTCGACGAGCGCGGCGATATGAAGTGAGCCCACGAGCGTGACGAGGCGCTCGTTGGCCTCGAGAAGCCGGATGTGGGCCTCACGAGCTGTGGTCACATCGGCCGAGTGGACAACGATCCCTTCCACGGCCGGGTCGTCGACGAGGTTCCTTCCCGTGCTCTCGAGGTACCGCCACTGCCCGCTCTCGTCGCGTATGCGAACCCGGAAGGTCTCGTCCGGCGCCATGCCACCAGAGCGCAGGCGCCTGAACGCGTTCACCGCCACGTCGACATCCTCGGGATGGATCAGCTTCAGCACCCCATCGCGAGGATCGAAATCCTCGGGCGCGCCCGTGAGCCGCAACGCGGCGGCGTTGGAGTACCGCCAGCAGCCGTCGGCGCCGAATACCGAGATGATGCCGGGCGAGCTGTCGAGCAGGGTTGCGAGGAGGCTTCTGGCCTCTGAGTCGCCTGCGCTGCCTGGCTCTCCGACGGCCGCGCCGGGCGCCCACTTTGTCGCGAGGTCGTGCTGCAGCCCGCCCTGGGTAGCAGCTAGAGGTCCCTCCCCAGGCTCCACAATGTGGAGCGTAGCCCCGCGCTCGGGAGGATCGGCGGAGAGGGGGAGCGGATGGTCGCGGCGCCAGGTATCGTCGATCGACCTCGACTCCGAGGACTCCGGAGGTGACAAGGATGGTCCGAGGCGAGCGCGCGGCGACGGCGGATCTGGGCCGGCTGCTGCTGCCGGCGATCGTCGTGCACGGCGGCGCGGGCAGCTTCGAGCGAACTTGCGCGGGAGACGGTGCCGACCAGCTCGAGCGGGGTCTGGCCGCCGCGCTCGCGGCCGGCTGGGCTGTGCTGCACGCAGGAGGCACGGCCCTGCACGCTGCCGTCGAAGCTGTCGCGGACATGGAAGACAGCGCGCTCTTCAACGCCGGCCGCGGCGCCGTGCCCACGAGCGCAGGAACCTTCGAGCTTGACGCCGGCGTCATGGACGGAACGACAGGCGCGGTCGGAGCGGTGTGTGCCACAACGTGGCCGGCCAATCCGGTACGTGTCGCGCTCAGGGTGGCCGAGGTCGGCGGAGCACCCGACGGACCCGTCCTGCTGGCGGGAGCCGGAGCCGACGGGTTCGCAAAGGCAGCTGGTTGCAAGCAGATGAGCCGGTCGGATCGGCCAAGCGACGAGGGCAAGCCTGGGCAGCGAGCTGCCGGCCCGAGCAGCGAGACCGGGACCGTCGGTGCCGTGGCTGTCGACGCGAGGGGCCGGCTGGCTGCGGCAACGAGCACTGGAGGGCGCCGAGGTCAGATGCCGGGCCGGGTGGGTGACTCTCCGATTCCTGGAGCCGGTGTGTGGGCGAATTCTGCCACGGCCGCGGTCTCGGGGACCGGAGCCGGCGAGGCTTTCGTCGTAGCCGGCTTCGGGCATCGCGTGGACTGGGAGATGAGCAACGGCCAGGATGTCGGCAGGGCGCTCGGCAAGGCGCTCGGCGCGGTCGCGATGCTTGGCGGCGACGGCGGGGGGATAGCTCTCGCCAGTGACGGCTCGTTTGCCGTGAGCTTCAACTCAAGGGCGATGGCCCGAGGTTGGAGGGACAGCTCAGGCACGGTCACTCGCATTCTCCCGTCCCTGCCGGGTACCTAGCCGGTCCCCGCGCTGGCTCAGCCCCGAGGCACCTTCGACCATGCGATGTCCTTGTCGACGCGAACGTCGCCGGGCAGGCCGAGGACCCGCTCGCCGAGGATGTTCCGCTGTATCTCGGAGGTACCCCCCTCGATTGAGTTAGCTCTCGATCTGAGCATCATCTTCCGGGCGGATCCGCTCGCGCCCACGAGGCCGAGCTGCTCGCTGCGTCGTGCCGTGTAGTCGTAGCCGACGAGACCAGCCGCGCCGAGCAGGTCAGTGCAGAAGTCGAAGATCGTCTTGTTCAGCTCCGCGAAGTGGAGCTTCGCGATCGATCCTTCCGGGCCGGGGTTGCCGAGCTTGCGACTGCCGGCGGCCCTGAGGTTCGTCAGTCGAAGTGCCTCTGCCTCCACCCACAGCTGCATCAAGCGGTCTCGCTGCACTGCCGTGCGCGGCCCTGGTTCCTCCTTCCAGATACGCACGGCTTCGGCGATCGCCCCCGAGCCACGCGCCGGAGCAGCTCCGGCCCTGCTCCCCCCGAGGGAGGTTCGCTCGTTCATGAGCGTGCTCATTGCGACCCGCCACCCGTCACCGATATCGCCGACACGGTCGGTGTCCGGCACCCGGACCTCGGTCAGGTAGACCTCGTTGAACTCCGCCTCGCCGGTCATCTGCCGTAGCGGCCTCACCTCGACACCCGGCGAGTGCATGTCGAGAGCGAAATAGGTGAGGCCCTTGTGCTTGGGTGCCTGCGGGTCGCTACGAGCAACGAGCATGCCCCTATCGGCCAGATGCGCGACGGTAGTCCATACCTTCTGACCCGTGACAACCCACTCATCTCCGTCACTCACCGCGCGCGTGCCCAGACCGGCAAGGTCCGAGCCTGCCCCCGGCTCGCTGAACAGCTGGCACCAGGTGTCCTCACCACTGAAGAGCGGGGGTAGGAGCCGGCGCCGGAGCTCGGGCGAAGCGTGGGTCACAATGGTCGGGCCTGCCATCGTGAGACCGAAGAACTGCAGGGAGCCGGGCGGGGTGGCGCCCGCGCGGGCCAGTCGATCATCGACGAGACCCTGCAACGAAGCCGGCAGGTCCAGCCCCCCGTAGCCCTTGGGGAAGTGCACCCATGCGAGGCCGGCCTCGTACTGGTGGTGGCGGAAAGCGGTCGCGTCGGTGCGGGCCGGGTCGAAGGCGGCGAGCAGGTCGTCGAGGCGCTCGGTGACGAGGGCGGATCCGTCATCGGCGTCCCCGCGGGCCGTCGTGCCGGCCAGATCGGTCATGACGGACATTCTGCCGCAACCGGCCGGGGTGCCTGCGACGGGCCGGGGTGCCTGCGACGGGCCGGGCAGGTTCAGGGGCTCAGTTGACGAAGCGGCAGATAAGGGTGCCGAAGAGCTCGGTCCGGCCGATCCGATGAACCATCGCTGAGTACCAGCGAGGAAAGGCTACGGACCAACCGGGAAAGTAAGCCTCGAATACCGCCGGGTTGTCGAGATGGCGGATCTCGAGGGCGGAGTATCCTGCCTCCTGGCCTATGCGCCTCAATGCGCTGACGGAATTGGCGCGATAGGCGACCGAGAAGTGGGCCACACCGTGGTGCTCGGGTCGTTCGGCCCGGAGCGCGTCGAGGAGCCGTTCTTCGATGCCGAGCGCAGTCGCGGCTTTGGCGAGCACGCCGAAGTAGTGCCAGAGGTTGGGCGTGACTACGAAGAGAGATCCGCCCGGTCGCAGACAGGCCCGCGCGGCTTGGAAGAAACCGACCGGCTTGGCCACGTGCTCGACGACGTAAACCGCAAGAGCCAGGTCGTAGAGGGGCGAACCGTGTGCCGCAGGTGACTGGAGTGGGCCGGCTGCGGTTGACCCAGGCACAAGGTTGGGCTGATCGGGTCCCGCCGTTGTGGCAGGGAGCCGCCGCGAGAACTCTTCGACGGTTGTCCGGTGCCATTCGTCGAGGCCCGCATGTCTCGACGAATGAGGATCGGGATCGACGCCCACGATGCGTTCGACGAGCGGCCGGACGAGGCCGAAGTACTTGTCGTCACCATCCCCGGCTCCGATCTCCAACAGGGCGTCTGTCGGTGCGGCGATCTCGGCGATCCACCGGGCGAGCGCCTCGAACTGGTCCTCCGAGACGCCGAGGGCTTGGCTGTAGACCGGGATGCGACCGGCGTGCAGCGAAATTGGCACGAGGTCAGACTAGGCGCAGCCCGGTGCCCGCCCGTGAGCCAGGTCGGCCGGGCCCTAGAGCGTCTGGAGGTGCGTCGTGATCCAGCTCAGCCGGTCGAGGACCAGCAGCACTCCGTAGCCCGCCATTGCCAAGGTGGCCGTGGCGGTGATCGCGGCGGCGTGCCGACGTGCGAAGGCCAGAGCTCCGGCAAGGCGTCCGAAGGCGAGGCTCAGGGCCAGGCAGGGCAGGCCGAGGCCGAGCGAGTACGCGACGAGGAGGCCAGCAGAATGTGCCATGTCGGCACCAGAGGCGGCCACAGCGAACACCGAGGCCAGCACGGGCGTGGTGCACGGCGTCCATGCGAAGCCGAAGGCCGCTCCGGCGATCGGGGCAGCGAACGGCCCGAAGCGCGACAGGTCCGGGTGAAGGCGCGCCTCGCGGCCGATGCCTGGCAGCCCGAGAAGTACGCCACCGGCGAGCAGGGCGGCCATGACAAGCAGCACGATTCCGGAGATCCGGGTGAGCAGCTGCTTGTCGTGGGTGATCGCCTGACCGACGGCGGTAGCCGACAGTCCGACGAGGACGAACACGACGGAGAAACCCGCGACGAACAGGCTCGTGTCGCGCGCGACCTTGCCGAGCCGGCCGCGGGTCTCGGTAACGGTCGTCAAGTCGGTCCCGGTGACGACCGAGAGGACCACGGGCAGGATCGGCAGCACGCAGGGTGACGCGAAGGAGACCAGACCGCCCCCGAACGCGGCCAGGTATCCGATCTCGATCGATCCGCTCACGCCCATAGCCACGCCATCCTGCCCGCTGTGAGTCGTGCTTTCAAAGCCGGTAGCTTCTGAGCGATGTCAGATTCGGTTGCGTCCTCACCCTCCAGCCGCCTTGCCTGGCATTTGCGCTTGCTCTTGGTGGCTGCCCTCGTCGTCACGGGCCTCGCGATCGTGGGGGTCATCGAGACGGTTCACTACTCCTCTGCGGCGAACAGGAAGGCAAGCGCCGTGGGGGCATCTGTGGGCTTCTTCAGACCCAAGTCGACAAAGGCGGTGCCGTTTGTCCTGCCCTTGCTGGCCGGAGGCGCAAGGGGAGCCAGGGCGAGACAGGTGAGCCAGGCGAGCTTGCTCGGCGAGCCTCTAGTCGTGAACATGTGGGCGAGCACCTGCACAGTCTGTCGGACCGAGACGCCCGCGATCGAAGCCGTCTCCCGCCGCCTCGGGTCGCGAGTCCGCTTCGTCGGGATCGACACCGCGGACCTGCGCGGGGCCGGCTTGGCCTTTGTTCACAGGTACGGCGTCACCTACCCCCAGCTGTTCGACCCGAAGGCCGTCGTGGCGACGGGTTACGGCATCCCGGGCCTGCCGGTGACGGTGTTCCTTAGCGCCCGCGGCAGGGTCGTGGGGGAGGACATCGGTGCTCTCACTGTCTCGACTCTCAACCACTATCTCGGGGTGCTCTTCGGTGTGTAGCCGCACCGATACGTCAGGGCCCTACGCTCCGTCGTCGCCGTGAAGCGGCACTCGCGCCTTCTCGATGCGGCACCTGTCTCCTTCTGGCTCGACGACCCCGGCGCGCCTCCGCCGGCAGCAGCCCTCGTCGGCAGGACGTCGGCGGATCTCACTGTGGTCGGGGGCGGCTACACCGGACTTTGGAGCGCGCTGACGGCCAAGGAGCGATGCCCTGATCGAGACGTCGTCCTCCTGGAGTCTGATCGCTGCGGTTGGGCGGCATCCGGCCGAAACGGCGGCTTCTGCGCTGCCTCGGTGACCCACGGCTTGGAGAACGGCCTCGCCCACTTTCCCGAGGAGATCGAGACCCTCGAGCGTCTCGGGCGCGAGAACTTAGACGCCATCGAGGCGGATCTGTCCCGTCTCGGGATCGGGTGCGACTTCGAGCGCACCGGCGAGCTGAGCGTCGCGACAGCGCCACACGAGGCGCTCGATCTGAGGAAGGGCGCGCAGCTGGCCGCGCGGTACGGGCGCGACGTCACCTACCTCGAGCGTGAGGAGGTCCGCCGTGAGGTCGACTCTCCGACCTACGTCGGCGGGCTGTGGGATAGGGACGGCTGCGCCCTCGTCAACCCTGCCCGCCTTGCATGGGGCCTGCGACAAGCCTGCGAGCGTGCCGGGGTCCGCATCTACGAGAACACGCCCGTCGACTCCCTGGCCCGGGAGGGACCGGGAGCTTCGCTGCGTACGAGACACGGCACGGTTGCAACCGCCAGGGTCGTAGTTGCCACGAATGCCTTCCCGTCGCCGGTGCGAAAGCTCTCGCGCTACGTCGTCCCGGTCTACGACTACGTCCTCATGACCGAGCCCTTGAGCGCCTCCCAGTCGGACTCGATCGGGTGGCGCAATCGCCAGGGCATCGGCGGCTCGGGCAATCAGTTCCTTTACTACCGCCCGACACGAGACGGCCGGATACTCTTCGGCGGCTATGACGCCGTCTATTACTTCGCGAGCCGCATGCATCCGGCGCTCGAGCAGCGAGACCGAACCTTCTCCCGGCTGGCCACTCTCTTCGGCGAGACGTTTCCGCAGCTCGATGGGGTGAGGTTCACCCATGCGTGGGCCGGAGCCATCGACACGTGCTCGCGCTTTTGCGTCTATTTCGATCGGTCCTTTGGTGGCCGGGTCGTATCGGCAGCCGGTTTCACCGGTCTCGGGGTGGGCGCCTCGCGCTTTGCGGCTCGAGTCATGCTCGACCTCCTGTCGGGTCATGAGACAGAGCTGACGCGCCTCGGTCTCGTCCGACGCAAGCCCGTGCCTTTCCCACCCGAGCCGCTGCGCTTCGCCGGCATCCAATTGACCCGGTGGTCCCTCGGGCGAGCCGACCGCCACGGCGGCCGCCGCAACGTCTGGCTACGCACGCTCGACCGAGCAGGTATGGGTTTCGACTCCTGAAGCCTCTCTCGGCGACGAACCGCCGGCCCCGCTCACGCAGTCGTGAAGTGCCCGGAGGCTGAGGAGCGTTACAAAGCAGCCGCTGCTGGCCCTGGACCACCATCGAGCGTCACCTCTGTGTCGCCCCGGCAGTCACCGGCGCGGGCTCGGCGGGGGACTCGGCCGGTTCGCGGTAGTGGTACTTGCCGCCCCGGAGCCACGACGCGCCCGCTGCCAAGAGGAGCGCGGCCATCCCGAAGAACAGTGCCTCGTCGAGGCCATTTCCGAACGGTTTGGAGATGAGCGCCGGGAAGAACGAGCGCCCGACCAGGTACGCGGCGCTGGTATGCGACAGGTGCGGGAGCACCGGCGCGAGCAGGGTCCTCATCGGGTTGTACCCCAAGAGCGCGGCGAACACGGTGCTGGTGGGAGGCAGCTTGGAGACGGCCAGCGCCGTGTGGCGGGGGACGCCTTGGGCGACCAGCCCGGAGAGCATGGCGTGCGGCAGGCTGGAGGCAAGGCCGGTGATGATGAGGGTGAAGAACACCCCGATGGAGAGCACCAGGGCCGAGTTCTGGAAGGTGGCCACCATGCCAGCTCCCGCCCCGCGCTGTGCGGGTGGCAGGCTGTTCATGATCCCGGCCCGGTTCGGCGACGCGAACAAGCCCATCCCGAGACCGTTCAGCAGCAGTAGGAGCGCGAACCACACGTAGGAGAAGTCGACCGGCACTAGAGTCAAGAGCCCGAAGCTGAGCGCCGCGACGAGCATGCCGCCCGTGGCGAACGGTCGGGCGCCGAAGTGGTCAGAGAGGTAGCCCGACGCGGGGCCGGCGAGCAGGAAGCCGGCCGTCATCGGCAGCATGTAGATCCCCGCCCACAGCGGCGTGTTGGCAAAGGCATAGCCGTGGCGGGGCAGCCAGATGCCCTGCAGCCAGATGATGAGCATGAACATCATGCCGCCACGGCCGAGCCCCGCCAGCAGGCTGGCGAAGTTGCCGGCG
>JAKACA010000255.1 GCA_021796455.1 Actinomycetes bacterium | reverse complement strand
CGGCGGCGTCGATGGGGACGACGTCGTCGCGCTCTTGGACCATCGCGCGCCACCAGGCATCGCGGACATTGCGCAACATGAGGGCGCCGAGTGGTCCGTAGTCGTAGGTGGAGCGAATCCCTCCGTAGATCTCGGCGGACGGAAAGACGAAACCCCTCCGCTTGCAGAGGTTCACGACGGCGTCGAAGAGCGCTGGCTCGGCTTTGGTGGAGGTCTCGGCGGGCTTCATCTCGCGAGAATAGTCGGAGCCCCAGCGGCCGCTCCTTTGGCGGACGTCGGTGCCGGGTGATGTCGATCCCCGGGCGGGCCGCCCTCGAGGGGGTCAAGGGAGAGACGATGAGGTGTGAGCAGAGCGCAGGCGCCGGTCGAGGTGGTACTCGGTTGCGAGCGTTGCCAGTCGCTCGACCTCCGCGGTCGCCCGGCTCGGGGGCTCGGCAAGTGCCTGGCGGAGTCGCCCACCGAGGATCTGCCGGACGAGCGTCACAGCCTCAGGCGTAACGGCCTGCCCGCTCCGACAGGACCGGCAGAGGAAACCCCCGAGGCTTTCGTCAAAGGCCACCAGCTCCGCTGGCTCTCCACATGAGGTGCAGCGGTCGACGACCGGGCTCACGCCCTCGAGGGCGAGCAGCTTCCAGAGAAAGGCGCCAAGGAGGACCGCGCCGCCCTCGGAGGCGAGAGTCGACAGCGCACCTACGAGCATTTTGAACAGTTCAGGCATCGGATGGCGCTCCAGCGCGACGTGGTCAACAGTCTCGATCATGGTGAAGGCGACAGGCATCTTGTCGAGGTCCTCACGTATCGCCCGGAAGACGTCGATGACGTCGGCCTGGGTGATCACGTCGAGCTCCCGGCCCTTCCAGCAAGCGAGCGAGACATGGGTGACGAGGTCGAGGCTGCCGGCGAGCTTGGACTTGGTCTTGCGCACCCCTTTTGCAACAGCCCTGACCTTGCCGTGCTCGGGCGTGATGAGCGTGATGATGCGGTCGGCCTCGCCGAGGCGAGTCGTGCGAAGCACGACGCCTTGGTCCCGGAAGCTCGCCACCGCCCCAAGCTAGGCCGCCCTTGCTGCCGCGACGGTGCTTTTACGCCATGGAGAGCGCCTCGCCGCCGCGCAAGGCTCGCCCGAGGCGCTCAGTCGCGCCCTTTGAGGCCGTGCAGCCTGCCTCCGAAGTAGATGAAGGCCACGCCGGCGGCGACGACGACGAGAATGCCGGTGCCACCTGCGCCGCCGGCAAGGGCGACGACGACAAGGAACCCAGCCGCTATGAGGCCGAGCGCGATGCCTAAGATCACGCCGATGCGGTCACGCAGCGGCCTTGGCGGATCTCTTCTGGTCGTAACCCGGCGTCCCCCGCCGCTCACCTTTTGACCCCCCCGTAGCGACGGTCCCGGCTCTGGTACTCCCTGATGGCGTCGAAGAGGTTCTCGCGCCGGAAGTCCGGCCAGAGCACGTCGGTGAACACCAGCTCTGAGTAGGCGAGCTGCCAGAGCAGGAAGTTGGATACCCGGTACTCGCCGGAGGTGCGGACGACGAGGTCCGGATCGGGCATGTCTGGCCAGTAGAGCCGGCTGCGGATTGCTCGCTCGTCCAACTTGTCTGCCCTTGTGCCCTCGGCGACGAGAGCCCTCACCGCATCGACGATCTCGGCGCGCCCGCCGTAGTTGAAGCAGATGGTGAGAGTCATGCGACGGTTGCCGGCTGTGAGAGCCATGGACTCGTCCATGTGGCGCAGCAGGCGCTTGGGCACGTGCCAGTCGCGGCGCCCAGCGAAGCGGATCCGGACACCTTTTTGCGCCAGGTCGTCGCGGTGGCGGGTGAGGATGCCCTCGTTGAAGTTCATGAGGTAGCGAACCTCATCTGGGGGTCGCCGCCAGTTCTCCGTGGAGAATGCAAACATCGAGACCCACCGCACACCGACCTCGAGGGCACCATCGACCGTGTCGAACATGGCTTCTTCGCCTGCACCGTGGCCCGCCGTGCGCGGCAGGCCACGGGCGCGCGCCCACCGCCCGTTGCCATCCATGACGCAGGCAACATGGTTCGGGACGGTATTTGGGTCGATGCCATCGATGGGCACGGGGTGAGGTTACTCCCGAGTGCGGCGAGCACCCGGTGCAGGTGAAGCTGGCCTCGCTGCAAGGACTTCGTCCACCCACCTACGGGCTGTCGAACGTGCGAGGTCGATCTCGCCGTCCAGCAGGATCGGCCAGAGCGAGCCGTCAACTAGGCCGGCCCAGTCCAGGCCTTCGCTCGAGATCCCGGCGCGGCGGATGGCCGCGCGCGCTTCGCCGACGATCGTGGCGAGAAGCGCGACCTCGTCGCCCAGCACTGTCCCGATCCGTTGTCTCAGCCATATCGCGAGCCACGGGCTCACACCCGAGGTCGACACTGCCACGGACACGGCGCCGCGTCGCAGCAGCGCCGGCATCAAGAACGAGCAGGACGCAGGGTCGTCGGCGGCGTTGACGAGAATGCCGGCCCGCTCGGCGTCGAGAAACACCTCCCGGTCTATCTCGGCTATCCCGGTGGCGGTGATGACGAGCCGGTAGCCAGCGACGTCGCCTGGCTGCCAGCACCGGTGGATCACGCAAAGGGGCAGTTGCGCGATCTCGGCACAGGTCCTCGGTGAGATGACGGTGACTTGAGCACCGCATTCGAGGAGAGCGGCGGCCTTGCGCGCGCCGACGGGACCACCGCCGACCACGAGGCATGACTGGCCCGAGAGGCGAAGGGCGGCATGGAACACCGGTGCGGTGACGGGGAGAGGGGGCAGTGTCATGGGGCGGAGGGTCAGCGGGCGGCGCGCGTGGCAATAACCTGAAAAACCGATCGGATTAGTCATGTATAGTACTCACCGGGACGAACCGGGACCAGTCCACCGGAGGTCGCAGCGGGCCACGGTAGGTTGGACAGCGATGAGGGAGTTGGCGTGACACAGGCCTCTGACAGCAAGGGCGGGCTGGCGCTCTCCGACGTCTCTGACCGCCTGGAGTCGTTGGGCGCCTTGGAGGCGGCCCGCGGGGCGATCGCCTGGACAGTCGAGCAGTTCGGCGCCGATTATGCGGTCGCGAGCTCGTTCCAGGACGCCGTCCTCATCGACCTTGTCGTCAAGGTGGATCCGCGAGCCGAGATCGTCTTTTTGGACACCGCGTTCCATTTCGGAGAGACGCTCGCTTTCGTCGAGAGAGTGCGCAAGCTGTGGGCGCTCAACCTGACGACGACTCACCCGGCCATAGGGCGCGAGGAAGCGCCATGCGGCAGTCCAGGGTGCTGCCAGCTCCGCAAGGTTGCCCCTCTCAACGCCGCCCTCGCCGGCAAGAGCGCCTGGGTGACCGGTCTCAAGCGAGTGGACACGCCCGAGCGCGAGGGCGCGCCCATCATCGGCTGGGACCCCCAGCGCGACATGGTGAAGGTGAACCCGATCGCCACCTGGACCGAGGACGACGTCGAGGAGTACCTCTCGGCGGGCGACCTTCCGCGCCACCCGCTCAGCTATGTGGGCTATGTCTCGATCGGCTGCGCGCCGACTACGCAGCCTGTCACCGAGGGCCATCACCCCCGCGAGGGGCGTTGGCCCGGCAGTGACAAGACCGAGTGCGGACTGCACGTCTAGGCCGCCCCGCACTTACGGCTCGCACCGCTGCGCTACAGTCACTGCCTTCGCCCGAGATCTAGCGCGCTCTCGTGGAATTCATGCGCCCCCTCTCTCAGGGCACCACGCTCAACCAGATCGAGCAGTGGAAGCTGGCGCGTAATCCCCTCGACGTCGCGGAGGCTGTTCGCACGACGTACTCGCGCCTCGGCCACACGTCGATCGCGGCCGTCGACGGTGAGCTGGAACGGCTGAAGTGGGTCGGGATCTACCCCCAACGCCAGGGCGGCGACGCCTTCATGATGAGGATCAAGATCCCTGGCGGGCGCTTGACCGGCTGCCAGGCGCGACGAATCGGTGAGATCGTGGACACCTTCGCGGCCGCGCCCGAGCCGAGCCCGATCTGGGGAGATCGCTACTGCGACCTCACGACTCGCCAGGACATCCAGCTCCACTGG
>JAKACA010000039.1 GCA_021796455.1 Actinomycetes bacterium | reverse complement strand
CAATCCTCAAGCACCTCTTGCCCGAGATGTGACGCCCGATCTGATCAATCTGCCAAGCCTGCGGCCGCGTTGTCGAACCATAGCCAGACTGGGGCCCAAATCAGCAGCATCAAACACCGGAAAAGTCTGAGGATGGGCGAGGCTGCTAACCCATTCTCGCGCCGACAGCTCTCCCTCTCGTCGATAGTCAACGAACGCGTGCCAGTCATTTTTGGGTAACCACATACGCATGCCGTAGGTGAAAGATGTCGGAACGGGATCCAAGACACCCACCGCCCGGCCGTACGCAATCCAGGCTAAGTCTAGACCCGCGCGACGTTCGAGCGCGTCTGATGCAGTCAATCGCCCATTGCACTCTATGAACACAAGCGCTCCGGAGCCGAGTTCCCGTTTGAACTCCACGTTGCAGATTCCGCGAACACCGAGAGCCCGGCAAACACGCAACCCTAGATCGGCTACATCTGGCTGCCAGCGCGTCTCGTGGAATGTGCCTTCACCGAAGTGGATCGGATACTGGCGTGGCTTCCGCTTGGTGAAATGCAGCAAGGGCGCACCATCACCATCGAGATAGGTGTAGTACGAGCAAAAGCCGCTGTCGGGACCACGCACCACCTCGGTAGCGAGTACCTCGATCCCTGCGTCGACGAGTGGACCCGCGATAGCGCGCAGCGACGCTATATCCGATATGACCGTGCCCTTTGGGTGCGTCCTCCATCGCTCGAACTCAGCAGGCTGCCGCGCCACCGCCTCCCAGAACTGGTGCGGAGTAACTGGCTTGATACCGCAGGGAAAACCGACTTCGGTGAGCACCTCCTCAATGTCGTCGCGCGACGCAAGTCGAACCGTGATCGGCGCCCGGATGTCCGCGTTACGCACGTGCTCGTAAGCTCTCAGCTTGTTCAGCGACAGGAGAGTACCCTCGTAATCTGCCTCTATCGGGCGAATTCCTGCGGCAACCAGGTCAGCGTACCAACGTGCGCAAAAATCGAGCGCGACGTCACTGCATGGCAAGACGATCGATCCTCGACCGTAAAGTTGGAGCCACTCGAGCCACGAGACCCCTGGTGCCCCTCCGGAGGGCGAATCGATGTAGTGAACACAGTACTTTGAACGCGCAACGAGCGCCGCTTCCCCATGATCATCGAGCACGGTCACCGGGATGCCTCGCTTACCGAGGGATCTCGCCGCGGAAAGCGCATTTGCCCGACCTCCAAGAAGGACCGCCGGGGGAAGTGTTACACCCAGCTTCACTGCTCTATTTCGCATCGGCGTCAGGCGTGCTCACGCGGGTAACGATCTTATTGCGCGCTAGCACCTCATCCACCCAGGTGTTGGAGAACCGTCCCGCAGCGACTTCCGATAGGTAGAACTCTTGCGCGCCCGCGCGTTCGCGAAGCGCAGCAAGGATGTCGGCGATGCTATCGCATGGAACTACGACAATGCCACCCTCCTCCGCTACCACAAGGTCACCTGGATGTACGACAATGCCTCCAATAGATACGGGGAAGTTGATCTCCCCTGGTCCACGGTGCAACGGGCCTATCGGTGTGATGCCTCGAGCGAACACGGGAAAGTCAGCAAGCGAGCGAATGCCGACGATGTCGCGGACAAGCCCATCAATTACAAAACCAGCGACTCCACGGTGGCGGGCCTTTGTCGCAATTACGTCGCCTAATACGGCGTTCATCGTGGATGAGCTGGCATCAACCACGATCACATCGCCCGGATGTGCGATGTCCAGGCTCTTATGTACCATTAGATTATCGCCGGGAAATACTTTCACAGTGAGGGCCGGGCCAACGAGCCGGAGGCGTCTATCAGTTACCGGTCGGATGTCAGAGCTCACTGCGTAGAGGCGGTTCATCAGATCAGATATGTCGGCGGCTGCAAACTCGGCAACGCCGTCGATGGCCTCACGCGTTGGCCGCTCGAATTCGTCGAGGATCCGGAAGCCCGGCCCAGGCCGCAGCTCGGCGCTCGTAGGCGGCTGTGTCTCTCTTGCCATGTCTCTTCTCCCTAACTCAGCTACGGGCTTTCATGCTATCCGGCCCGATAACGTACTTCTTCTCGCAACCTCCGAACCGCGCGTCTCCTGCACTTCGAGGCAATCGGCGGATCGCCAACTAGCGCAACAGATCACTAAGTGCATATAATCTCGTGCTTTGGGAGCCGTGACAGCTCTCCGCGATCAGGACTGTAGAGGGCAGACGCGTGACTGCTGAACCAATCTGGTTTGGTTCCAGTGAACGCCCTCTTTTCGGTTGGCTCCACCTGCCGGACAGCGGATCGGCTGGATCGGCAGTCGTGCTGTGCCCACCGGTCGGTCGCGACTATCTGCAATCCCACTATGCCATGCGGCGGCTTGCCATCCGGCTCGCTGAGCGCGGTTTCTGTGTCTTGCGCATCGACTACGACGGAACCGGCGACTCATCCGGCAGCGACGCCGATCAGGCGCGGGTGAAGTCTTGGCTGGCAAGCGTGGGCGCGGCCATTGAGTACATGCGGCGATCCGGGGCCGCGCGGGTCTCCCTCGTGGGAATGCGGTTTGGCGCGACACTTGCAGCGGTCGCGGCAGAGAGCGACGGGGCGATCGAAGCCCTGGTCCTTTGGGACCCATGCACCTCCGGCAGAACGTTTCTGAACGAACAGAGAACACTGTTCGCGATCTCCACGGGAGGAACCCCGACGCGTCTCGATGGGTCGGTCGAGACACTAGGCTTCGTTTACAGCCGAGCAACAGTCAGCGACTTGGGTTCCGTCGGCATCCCCATGATCCGTGGACGGCTGGCCGCTCGCGTGCTCGTGCTTCAGCGACCTGACAGGATTGCTGACCGCGCTCTCGTTGAGCGCCTAGCCTCCGAGCGGGTCGACTGGGACGACGCAACAGGTCAGGACATGCTCATCGACACGTGGGCCCCTAACGTCAGATTGCCAGACCAGGCAATCGACCGGATCGGAGCTTGGCTGTCGCATGTGACCAGTGGCGGATGGGTAGCATTCAGCAGGCCGACTGCAAGCAAGGACGCGACTGTCGCTCGCGTACCCTCGGGTGACGGTGTCATCGAGAGACCCGTCTTCCTGGGACCAACGGCGCTCTTCGGAGTACTGACCGAGATTCCCGATGTTGCCAGCGGTCCGACGATCCTACTGCTGAGCGTTGCGACAGAGCACCATGTTGGTCCGGCCCGACTCTGGGTCCAGCTTGCCCGTAAGTGGGCAGCTGCCGGCCTACGTGTAGTGCGCCTTGACATAAGTGGGGTCGGCGAGAGTCCAGTACGTTACGGCCAGCCGGAGTTCGTCACCTACCCTCCCGAGGCTTTCGACGATGTCGCCGAAGTGGCCATTGCCCTATCCCCTGACGATCCATCAAATGTCGTCCTCATGGGCCTGTGCTCCTCTGCATATCAAGCCATTGAGGGAGCGCTTAGTCTACGGCCGCGGGGCGTCGTCGCGCTCAATCCGATGCTTTCATTCCGCCCACCTGAGCTCGCTGAAGGGAAGGGGACTGACCCGCGCAGGCAAGTGGCGCTGCCTCTCACGGCACTCACCCAGGTCTTCGCCGGAAGTGGTCCCCTTGATCGGTTGCGCCGCCGATTGCCCCACCTCGGATGGCGGGCCAGATTTCTCCTCGCGCGCGACAGTCGGCCCTCCAAGTGGCTGAGGGAGCTCACTGGCGAGGTCGACCTTCTCCTGGTCTGCGGGGACAGAGAAGCGCGCCCGTTCCAAGAGGCGCTGTCACCTCGCGCCACTGCGCAGCTGAATCACTTCGGGCGGTTTCGGTTCGAATACATTCCGGGACTAGACCACGGACTGCTCGTAGCCACCGGTCGTGAGATCGTCAGCACGATCGTGAGCGAGCACGTCGTCCAGCGCTACGGGCCCGCCAGAGCCCACGAGCGTCTTCCGCTCGATGTCCAGCGCGCTATGCCACCGAAATCATCGTGACGGGTCCTAACGCGGCTTTCCGCAACTTTACCGTACTGATCGCCATGGCGCGGACTGCGCAATGGCTCATGACAACCCGTGTTCTGGCAGGGATAACCTTTTGGAGCAGCGCGTCGCCCGGGTTGTACTGTTGTGGGGATAGAGCTGCTAGACATCTGTGGGATTCGGACTCGCGCACAACCTCGGGCGGTTCTTGTCGAGCCCCGATGCTTGGAGGGATGCCCCCTACGGCCGATATCAAGGAAGAGCTGACAGCCCGGTCCTCCCGGCGGTGGCGAGGACCGCCCCTGCTTGCCTGCGCGAGAGCCGCTATGACTGCCAGATCGCCACAACGTGACGAGGCGGGCTTCTTCACTGATCCTAGCGAGGCGAGCCAGCGTCGCTATGAGGCACTGCGCGGCGTCTTTGTGGACGGGCTCTCCTACGCCGAGGCCAGCCGGCGCTTTGGCTACGCCCGCTGGGCGATGGTCGACCTCGCCCGCCAGCTACGTGCAGGCAGGCTCTGGTTGTTCGCCCCGCCGGGCCGTCCTGGGCGCCGGCCGGGAGCGGCCCCGAAGAAGGAAGCTGTACGCGCCCGGGTGATCGAGCTTCGCCGGGAGGGGCTGTCGAGCTACGAGATCTCAGTCCGGCTCAGCTCTGATGGGACACCGCTCAACCGGACATGGTCGGGGAGCTCCTCGCCGAGGAGGGCTTCGGCCGCCTGCTGAGACACCCAGAGACCGAGGCCAGCACCTCGCCGGCCACCTTCGGGCGCGACACAAAGCTGCCCCGCGTGAGGGTGATCAGCTTCTCGAGCTGGCCGAAACGCATCGACAGTGTCCGAGCAGGACTCTTGCTCGTCGTCCCAGACCTCGTCGGCCTGGACCTGCCGGGCCTCGTCGCCTCGCGGGCTACCCGAGCACAGGGGTGATCCCCGCCACGAGCTGGCTCTTGTCGCTGCTCGGCTTGAAGCTCACCTCGACAAGTCGGGTATCCCATGTCGATGACCTGCTCGCTGACCCGGCCGCCTCGCTGCTGGCGGGCATGGCGCGACCCTGGCGAAGAAGTCCGCGCTCACGGACTACTCCTACCGGCTCTCCCATGAGCACCAGCGCCAGCGCGCCTTTCTCTCCGCCCTCGACAAGACGATGATCTCCTTCGGGCTCGCCACGAGCGAGGAGGCGATCTTCGACTTGGACTCCCATGCGATCATGCCCTGGGGGCGCGACCCGGTGCTCGAGCGCCACTACGTGCCCAAGCGCTCCCAGCGAGCCCGCTCGGTGTTGAGCTTTCTTGCCCAGGACTCGGGGACTCACAACCTCAGTCTATGCCAACACGGACCTCTCCAAGGCGAGCCAGGCCCGGGAGGTGATCGTGTCCTGCGACCACTGGAGGGAGCTTTTCGGGCACGACCCGCACATGGTGGTGATGTACAGCAAAGGTTGAATCACCCTGGGTCTGTTGGAGGCTCCTCACCTTTGAAAGGAAGATGGAGCCATGCCACACGAGAGGATCCCGGGGAAGGGGTCGACGGCCCGCTACGCGCCGGAACCCGCGCGCCTCTAGGGACCCACGGGGTCGCGGAACTGCTCGCGGCGCGAACTGACGGTCCGCGGAGCGTTGCTACTTGGTCGCCGGGCAGGCTCGCGGGTCGTAGAAGGGCAACGATTGGATAGCCGAGCTGACTGGCCCGAGGATCGGGTAGGCCGGTGCGACGGTCGTCGGGGTCGAGATGGGGGGTTTCTTGGCTGCGGTGCGAGGCAGTTTCACCGAGAAGTTTGAGCCGGTGATGAGGGTCACGTCCGCGCCGTTCTGAGTCGGCCCCACAGCCATCGAGACGATGCCCTGCAGTGACTGCACGAGCCGCTCGGCCTGGAGAATGTGGCCCTTTTTGTAGTAGACGAGCGCCTCAGAGACCGGGCCGACCGGGGTGGTCGTGCCCGTACCCACGATCTTGAAGCCGAGAGACGCCAGATGATCTGCCACCGTCGTCTCATCACCCGGCGTGTAGGTGCCATTTTCGACCGACACCGACACCGACGACGGCGAGATGTTCGCGCCTGGGGGTGACTTGAGGCCCTCGAAGCTGTCGACCGCCTTCTGATCTGCTGGGTAGGACGGCAGGACCACCGAGCCGAAGTTGTAGCCCTGGAACATGTAGTTCGCGTGGTCTTCGATGTTGGGCATCGTTGCCTGGGGTGAGGTGAGGGGGTTGACCGAGTGGAAGGCCAGCACCAGGTTCACCATGTCCGTGACGGACAGTTTCGAGTCGACCGTTAGCTGCGGTGCGATCGCCCCGATAATCGCGTTGTCAGTTATCGGGTTGGAAAGACCCTGCTTCTGTAGTGCGCTCGCGAGCACCCGCAAGAACTCGTGCACCCTAATAATTCGACCCAGGTCCCCGCTGCCGTCGTACAGCCATGTCCCGTGGTCGAGATAGCTCAGGTGTCGGGCGCGCACCACGGCGAGCGCCTCGAAGCCGTTCAGGTGGTGACAGCCAGGAGTCTTGATGTTGAGCGAAGAGTAGCTGTCGGTCTCGGCGAAGGGAAAGTACATGCTGATCCCTCCGAGAGCGTTCACGATGTTCTGGAAGGTGTCGAAGTTGAGCTCGGCAAAGTGGTTGATCGGGATGCCGAAGTCCTGCTCAATGACGTTGACAAGTTGGCCCGGACCGTCGTAGAGGGCAGCGTCGATCTTGTAGAACTGATCGCCGGGGCGAACGTTGTAGAGCACGAGATCCCGCGGAATGGAGAGGATCGAGATTGAGTGAGTGTGCTGGTCGGCTCGGAGAAGGATGATCACGTCGCTGTTGACACCGGTGATGCCGCCTGCACAGGTCCCGAAAGCCGGATTCTGTTTCGCGAGGGCACAGCGCGACGTGGAGCCGATGAGGAGGAAGGTCTGAACTCCCACGTTCGGACCAGATGTAGCGGGCGCGACCAGATTGTTGACGTTGATCTTCTTGATCTGGTGGTTCCTGTAGGCGATGTAGGCAACACCACTTCCGACGACTAGGCCAAGGAACACCACAAGCGAGACGAGACCAATTACGAGCCTGCGTCGCCAGCTGCGGGGGCGTTTGCCACTTCGACGCCGTGAGCGGCGACTCTCGCGCACGGCCGGAAGCTCGCCGGTGCTTTGGTTACCCTCATCATCCATCTCTGCGCGCACCTTCAGGTCAAGAAATCGGCCCGACTCTAACTCGTCTGACGAGCCAGGACCACAGCGCGCCGCGCCACAGGTCTGCGCGTCGTGATGGGACCCTGCTGCTGCGAATCCAGGGTCAGGACCCGATAGCAGCACGCGCCTGCAAGAGAAGGTGCCGTCCGATGAGCATCGCGGCCGCTCCACAGACTGCCGACAGGCCCGCGACCAGCCACGCCACCGTGTAGGAGCCGTTTGCCACGGCAATCCCGAGCAAGACGGGCCCGGCGACTCCGCCCAGGCGCCCACCGACTTGTGTGATACCCGTAGCCGTCGCCGGGGAGTCGGGGTGGGAGTGGACGACCGCAAAGTTGAACAACCCGTTCCATCCCCAGCCCATCCCGAGAGCCGCCACAGCGCCGAGGGCAAAGACCGGACGGCTCGTAGCCGCGGTCCCTGTCGCTAGCAAGATATAGCCAAGTGCTCCGAGGCAGAGCATCACTGCCACCACCGGGAAATGGCGACCCCCCCGACGGTCAGCGCGGGCACCCGTGCCGATCCGAGTGGTGACAGCTGCGAGCCCAGCTACGGCCGCGATGATGCCGGCGGCACCTTTCCCATAACCGATAGAGACAGCGCCGCTCACGAGAAACGCCGTGCAGCCACTGGAAGCGAGCACCCCGAGAGCCAGTCCGATACTGAGCACGACAAGTGCTGGGCTCCTGACCTGGCGCTGTGGTGTCTCCCTGTGCTGGCGGCGACGCTCCGCCATGTTGACCCGGGGAGCCGGCACCACGGCCGTGGCCAGAAGTGCCAGAACAGCGGCAAATCCGAAAGCCCAACGCCATCCGAGGTTGAGCGCGACGGCGGGAACAGCAATACCGCCAAGGACGGAGGCGAGCGGAACGGCCGACTGCTTTACTCCGAACGCGAAGCCTTGCCGGCGTGGACTGGCGCGCCGGGCCAGAAACAAGTTGGTGGCCGGGTTCATCGACCCGCTCAGTGTCCCGGAAGCAGCCAGCAGCACCGTGAGAACCTCCACGGAGCTTGTCTCGGCGTCCAACAGCCCCAGTAACACAGCAGTAGCCAGGACGGCTACCCGCATGACCCGGACTCCACCCACGCGCTCGACAAGACGACTCGCCGGTACCGAGCTGACCGCCGCTCCCAGGTAGTAGAACGCGACAGCGACTCCAAGCGCCGCGGACCCAAAGTGCAGCGATCGACGCATCTCGACCGCCATGGTCCCCACAAGGAAGACTGGTAGCGATGCGGTTGTGGTGACCAGCATGACCGCCGCCAGATCGCGCGCGCTGGCCCCGTCGCGAGATTGAGGGCTCCTCCACGGCACCATCTCAGTCTCACACTTCCGCCGGCAGCGCCCGAGCCATGGATGCATTACCTCGTGGCGCGGATCACGCCTCTTCGGACAACGCGGCAGCTTCGAAGCGGTCGAGCTCGCCGAGCAGTGCATCCTTGGCACCTGGTCCCAGCCAGGAAACCTCGAAGGCATTGCGCTCCAGCTGCACGAGATCAGGCTCGGTCAAACCGGCCGCCGCGGCCGCAGCTACCAGGTTGTCAGTCACATAGGCATCGAAATACGCCGGATCGTCAGAGTTGACTGTCACCTTCAGCCCACGCTGCAGCATGCGCCTGAGCTCGTGTGCTTTCAACTCTCCTGTCACGTAGCGGTTGGACACAGGACACACTGTGAAGCCGATACCACGTGCGGCTGCCGCAGCGACGAGAGAGGCGTCATCGAGAACATTGACTCCATGGTCGATCCGCTCCACACCGATTACGTCCAGGCACTGACGGATATGGTCGGTGGAACCAGCCTGGTCCACGTCGCAGTGCATCGTCAATCGGTAGCCCTCCTCCCGTGCGCGCCGGAACACTTCTGCGAATTTCGCAGGGGGGTTCCCTGCTTCATCCGAGTCGAGCCCGATACCGATTATCAAGTCCCGATAGGCGAGCGACTCGAGAAGAGTCGCCATGCCGTACGCGGCGGAGTGATCGCGCAAGATGCACATGATGAGCTGTGCTCGGATCCCGAGCAAGCGACGCCCGTCCAACACGGCGTTCCGCAACCCGCTCAAGACGGTGTGGAAAGCGACTCCGCGTGACGTGTGGGCCTGGGGGTCGAAGAAGATCTCTGCATACCTGACGTTCTCCGCGTGCGCTCGCTCCAGGTAGGCCCACGCAAGGTCGTAGAAGTCCTGAGATGTCTTGAGCACAGACATGGCGTCGTAGTACACGGCGAGAAACGACGGAAGATCATGGAAGAGATATCCGGCTCGCATCTCCTCGAGGGTGCTGTAGGGAAGGGCAATGCTGTTTCGCGCCGCGAGCTTGAAGCGAAGCTCGGGCTCCAAGGTGCCCTCGATGTGGAGATGGAGCTCGGCCTTCGGGAGCTCACGGATGAAGCTAGTCATGTCTGACATCTGAGTGGCTGCCTTTCTGCCACTGTGTCGGTGGCCGGTGTGTTGGTGACCGGTTGCCAAGGTAGCGGGGTCACGAGGCTTGTGCCATGAGCTCAGCGCAGGTGGAATCGCTCGCCGAGGCTCTGTCGCTCGGCCCGCTCGAGAAGCAGACTGCCAAGGGCGATATCTGAGAGCGACAGTCCTCGGTGCCAGAAAAGGATCGTCTCGAGCGGGCTCTGCCGGCCAGGTAGGGTCCCGACGACGATGTTGCACAGCTCACCGTGAATCGTATCCTTGGACAGCTTGCCGTTCTCGACGTGAGCCCGCAGGGCGCCGAACCTCCCGGTAGCGCACTGAGCCCAGTCGTCGACGACGATCTTGTCCATTATGTCTGTAAGGGAGAGCTCTACCGCGCTCATCGTGCCGTAGGGGATGATGAGCGAACCCGGTGCGACGAAACTCGTCTTGAGCAGAGGCTCAGGTCGCCGCAAGCGGGACGCCTCAACGACGATGTCAGCGCCGCTGACACACGACTCCCAGTCCGGCGCAACGATCACGGGCTTGCCGAGCTCGTCCGACATACGACGACCGAACTCCTCGCGACTCTCCGGCCTGCGAGAATGCACCCGGATCTGCTCGAAGTCAAAGAGCCGATCCAGCAACCGTATGTTCCAGTACGCAGTTCCGCGAGCACCCACGTGAGCGAGGATCTTCGAGTCCGAACGGGCTAGGTAGCGGGCCCCTATTGCGGTGAGCGCGCCCGTCCTCATCTCTGTGATCGAGGTCGCTTCCACCACCGCCTTGGGCATTCCCGTGCTCGGATCGAAGAGATTGAGCAGTGCCATCTCCGACGGCAGGCCGACGAGGTAGTTGTCCACGAAGTCACCCACGATCTTCACTCCGGCGACGCCCATCGAGGAGATCGAGCCACGCAGGATGTTGAAGTGACCGTCGATTGCCGGATCCGGCTCGAGATGGACACGAGGCTCGATCACCGCCCGGCCAGACCCTTGCGCGCGAAGTCCTTCTTCTACCGCGCCGATGATCTCTTCGTCGGTGAGGCTCAACTCCTCGACGTCCGCGGCGCTGATGAACCTTATGTAGACCGAGTCAGGCACTGCACACCGATCCTTGCACTTGGCGCCCAAGCATCTCGAATGCTGCCCGCAAGGCACTCGCTTCCGGCAGCAATGCGCTCCGACCGGTACAGCTGGCCGTCGTAGGAGCTCATCATAGAGACCGTCCCCTTTTCAGCGGTCCGCCATCGCCCCAGGGCCCGACAGACTTCGTGACAGCATGATGACCCCATGACCCGGCAGTCGGCTCGAGGTGCGCCTCGCGCCTTTTGCTGCTCGGCTCCTCCGCGGTGGTGCACAGCTCGTGGCACCTCCCCCGGTTCGCTGACCGACTTACCGCCAGCGCCAGTGGACCTCCATGTAACGTGCGACCGCTTCCGCTTGGGACGAGGTGGCGGAAGTGCACGTCAGCACGTAGAGACGAGCGGCGTGTGCGAAGTAGAGCTGACGGCCGTGTGCCGGGTGCGGCATGCCGTGGAGGGGCAGTGCGTAGGTGACCTGGATCGCAGTCCCGACAGGCAGATGCACCTCGGCAATGTGTGGGTCCTGCAGACCTGCCACGCGCAGGACGATCTTCAGCTGAAGCTCGGCTAGGCGGAAGGAGGCCGGATCGGACAGCACGCCCGCTCGTGCCTTCACAGCAACGCTGAGGCTGGGAAGAAAACCCCGTGCGACAGGACCCACGGCGAAGACCTTCAAGCCCTGCTTGGCGGCCTGCTCGACCTGCGCATCGAGGATGTTCGCGAACGTCGGATTGAGCTTGCTCGCCTCCTTGAGAAGGACCCCCACGTCGCTACGTGTGAGCGGGATCTGGGTCCAGCGCTTCGGGAGGGAGAACGTGAAGCCGTACTGCGTCGCCGTCGTCGTTGTTGCACCCGCCATAGGTGCTCCGACGAAGAGTGCCGTAACTGCCACCAATACTACGATGACCGTCCCGCGGCACCGCAAGGTAAGTCCGCTCCCCGCTACGACGCTCATCGTCTGTCTCCCGCTGCCACGCCTCCGAGAGCCCGTCTCGAATTGCCTGACGGCATCTGCGAGAGAGACGCTACTACGAAGGGGCCCAAGACCTGTGTTTGAGTCCAGCCGAGTCGTGTGCGGGGCCGAAAGACAAACGCCTGTGGCGCGATGACTGCCGTCCCTCGCGGCTTCCACCGTACCAACGTCATGGGCGTCCCGCAAAAGATGGACCGAGAGGAGCTTGCGGTGGTCACCTACAGCGTCGACTCCCTTGCCTGCCCGCGCCTGCAGATCCATGCCGAGGCGCCCTACGCGATGCGCGAGACGGTCATCACCTGCGCCCGCGTGCTCAGGAAAGCCGAGGAGCCCTTAGAGTGTGGACACCGCCTCTGACCTGGTCGGGCTGGGGAGATTTGAACTCCCGACCTCTTGACCCCCAGTCAAGCGCGCTAACCAAGCTGCGCCACAGCCCGTGAAGCCAACCACCCTAGCATCGCCGATCACGGGTGGGTCGGGGAGACAAATACGTCCCTACCACCCACCCAGAAGCTCTCCGGCCGGCCAGAGCCGACAGCATGGGTGCATTCTCGCTACGCCTCGCCCGCAGCCCACACCCGTCAGACGCCCCCGGAAGCGACGGTCGTGTCTTGAGAGCGAGGGAGCGAGGGAGCGAGGTAGGTTATGGCCATGCCGATCTACGAGTTTCGCTGCCCGGAGTGCGAGGCGCGCTTCGAGATGCGTCGCCCCGCGGACCTTTCCGACGCGCCAGCCCCGCAATGTCCCAACGGACATGGAGCGGCCAGACGGGTCCTTTCGGTGTTCGCCACCGCCGGCAGGAGTGCCTCGGGCGCGACAGCTTCTCCAGGGGAGTTCGCGAGCGCAGGAAGTCGCGCCCCCACCGCTGCAGGCTGCGGGGCCGGTTGCGCATGTGCGGCTCGCCAACCCGGACGGTAAGAAAATCCGATGGGCGATCCGATCAGCATCCGCAAAGCGCCAAACAGATCCTCCCTGGATCACAGGTGATGGGCTAGCCACGAGATGCCCTGGTAGAGGCGCCAGCCCAGATAGATAACTGATCCGACCACGATGAACTTGAAGTGCCATGGCGCCTTTGCCTGACGCGCCTGCCCCTCGGTTCCTTCGGGATCATCGGCACTAGCGCCACCCTCGGCCGGAGCTGCAACCCCGCGATCTCGTCCGGCTCTATCCCCGGCTCCGGTCGGCTCCGGGACATAAGTGCGCCCCGGACCAGCCCCTCTCTTCCTGCTGGCCGGAGGCCTCAGGCCGGGAGCGCCGGGAGCGGCATCACCGATCCGATGTCCCCTGACAACCCCTTCGCCGCCAGCTGGGCTCCGGCGGGTGGTCCCTCCGGCCACCGTCGGCTTGCGCCTCCTTACCTCCGGTCCTCCGATGTTCGTGGGCACTCCGCGCTTCGTCGATCCTCGGGGCTCGCTGGGCAATCGGGGCTCGCTGGCACGGCGGGGCTCGCTGGGCAATCGGGGCTCGCTGGCACGGCGGGGCTCCCTTGGGATCCTGGTCTCCCCGGACGGTGGGGGCTCACCCCTGCCGGGCTGGCCACCGGGATCACCGGAACCGCCGGAACCGCCGGGACCGCCAGTACCACCGGAACCGCCGGAACCGCCGGGACCGCCAGTACCACCGGGAGCACCGGAACCACCGGAACCGCCCGAACCACCGAAGCCGCCCGAACCACCGGGATCACCGGGATCACCGGAACCGCCGGAACCGCCGGAACCACCGGGATCCTCGCCACGATCGCTCCCTCCGCTCGGCTTCGGCGCCATCGTCACACCGGCGGCACGCCGTGGCGACGGTCGCTGAAGTGTCGCGTCTTCGACTCGGCGAGGGAGAAACGCCGCACCAGCTCTGAGCGCAGCTGCTCCGGCTGCACTACCGCGTCGACTACAAGATCCGAAGCAAGACGGAGGAGATCGACGTCCTGCTCGTACTCCTGGCGGCGCTCCGCCACAAAGGCGTCCCGCTCGGTCGGATCGGAGATCGCCGCAATTCGGTTGGCGTAGACGGCGTTCACGGCGGGCTCTGGCCCCATGACGGCGATCTTTGCCGATGGGAGAGCCAAACAGGCGTCAGGGCAGAACGCCGGTCCGGCCATGGCATACAGCCCGGCGCCGTAGGCCTTGCGGAGGATCACAGAGATCTTCGGCACGGTCGCTTCCGAGACGGCCGTGATCATCTTCGCGCCATGGCGGATGATCCCCTCGCGCTCGACCTTGGTACCGATCATGAAACCGGGCACGTCCACCAGAAACAGCAAGGGCACGTTGAAGGCGTCCGCGCACCAGATGAACCTGGCAGCCTTGTCCGCAGAGTCTGTGAACAGGACCCCGCCTCGCGAGCCGGGGTTGTTCGCCACGACTCCGATCGAGCGCCCATCCAGGCGCGCCCACCCGATCACGATCTCGGGCGCAAACAGCGGTTTCAGCTCGAAAAAGGAGCCGGCATCTACGAGCGCCTCGATTACCGAGTAGATCGAGTATCCGATCCGGTCCGATTCCGGGATGGTCGCGGCACTCAGCTCGCCGGCGGGTGGACCGGCCTGCTCGTAAGGCGGCGCCTCCCGCCACGAGCCCGGCACGTAGGAGAAGTACGACTTGGCGGCCTCGATGGCGGCCTCGTCATCAGCTGCGAGGTTGTCCCCGCACCCTGACACCGTCGCGTGCATGCGGGCGCCGCCCATCTCCTCGAGATCGGTCACCTCTCCGACGACCATCTCCGCCATTCGCGGCGAACCCAGGTACATCGAGGCGTTCCCCTCGACCATGAACACGACGTCGCAGAAGGCCGGAATGTACGCGCCTCCCGCCGCCGAGGGGCCGAAGAGGCAGCAGATCTGCGGCACTCGGCCCGACAGTCTGACCTCGTTGTAGAAGATGCGCCCCGCGCCGCGTCGACCCGGGAAAAGCTCGACCTGGTCTGTGATACGGGCGCCCGCCGAGTCGACCAGGTAGAAGACGGGCAGCTCGTGCTCGAGCGCGTACTCGGTGAGACGCACGATCTTCTCTACCGTGCGCGCGCCCCAGGACCCAGCCTTCACAGTCGGGTCATTAGCCATGACACAAACCGGGCGGCCGCTCACGAGCCCTCGACCCGTGACCACTCCGTCGGCTGGCAGATCCGCGCCGAGATGGTTAGCGAGCAACCCGTCCTCGACAAAGGAGCCGGGATCCAGCAGCAGAGCGAGCCGGTCGCGGACAAAGAGCTTCCTCTGCGCCTTGAGCTTGGCAGCGCCCAAGGCGAGGTTGCCGGATTCGGCCCTCTCGATCGCCGCCTGCAACCTCTCGGCCTCCCTCACCGCTGCTGCCTCACCCGCACCCGCATCTCGATCGGGGTGGGCCCGAGATCGAAACGCTCCCGTAGCGATCTCTCTAGATAGCGAAGGTAGGGAGGCGGTAGTCGCCGGGTGGCAAAAAGCGTGATGGTAGGCGGATCGATCGCGCCCTGCACCGCGTAGAGGATACGGGCACCGGGCGCCGGATGGGCGCTCTGGGCAGCCTTCAGCGCCTCGTTCAGGCGAGAGGTCGGGATACGCCGGTGATAGGCAGTGATCGCCTCGTCGATGACAGGCAAGAGGCGGTGGACACCGAGCCCGGTCTTGGCCGATATGCGCAGCACTGGTGCATAGCCGAGAAACGCGAGCTTGTCCGCGATCTCCTCCCCCACGCTCAGACGCTGTTCGGTCTCCAACAGGTCCCACTTGTTGAGGAGGAGGACCGCAGGGCTCCCCGAAGCATCTATGCGCTCCGCCAGCCGCTGATCCTGGTGCGTGACGCCCTCGGTCGCGTCGAGCACGAGAAGGGCGACATCGGATCGATCGAGGGCGCGCAGTGATCGCACGAGCGAGAAGTACTCCTGTGGATCGCCTTCTCGCGCGCGCCGCCGCATGCCCGCGGTATCGACCAGGCGAAGTGAGCCGGCCTCGGTCTCGATGATGGTGTCGATCGCGTCACGGGTCGTTCCGGGAAGGTCGTGGACGACGGAACGGTCCTCGCCCACCAACCGGTTGAACAGCGTCGACTTGCCCACATTCGGCCTGCCCATGATCGCAACTGACGAGACTGCCGGGACCGCAGACGCTTCGTCCCCCGGGCTCGCCGACTCAGCGCCCGCAGCCGCAGGCAGGCGCGCCACCACCTCGTCGAGGAGATCGCCCACCCCGCGCCCGTGCAGAGCGCTGATCAGATGAGGTGTCCCGAGACCGAGCGCGGACAGCTCCCAAGCTTCGGCCTCTCGCCGCTCGGAGTCGACCTTGTTCGCAACTACGAGCACCCTGTCGCCCAGTCGCCGTAGCACCGACGCCACCGCCGCGTCCTCGCCCGTGACGCCCGTGGTGGCATCGAGGACGAAGAGAACGAGGTCGGCGGCTTTCATCGCGCGCACGGCCTGCTCGGTCACTTTGTCGTCGAGAGCGTCGCCGCCCTCTACGAGCCCGCCCGTGTCGACAAGGCGAAACCCCCTCCCCGCCCAGTCACAAGACAGCTCGAGGCGATCACGGGTGACGCCCGGGTGCCTCTCGACGATCGCGACCTGGCGCCCGACGATCCGGTTCACAAGCGTCGACTTGCCCACGTTCGGCCGGCCGGCGACGACGACTACCGGCAGGTCGGACTTCACCGCTGCCTCAGTGCCCGGAGAAGCGAGCGGCCGTCAGTCGGGACGACTTCAACCGTCCTTGGTAGCTCGGACACCTTCACGCCGTCGAGAAACATCCCCCTCGACAGGCACACGTCGGGAAGCAGGTACCGGCCCTCTGCTGGCCTATCTGCCAGGGCAGTCGCCACATCTGCTCCTGTGAGCAACCCGGTGACCGCTATGTTACCCCCGAAAAATCTGTTGCGGACGGCGAGGAGCTCGACGTCGCTGTGCCCGATGGCCTTGAGGAGCGGCTCGAGAACTCGGGCACCGTACTCCCCCGTGATCACCGTTGACGATCGGCTGGCTGTGCCCGATCTCCGCCCCGGGACGACACGGACCGGCGCGACGACAGTAGAGGTGCGCGGCGCCCGGTAGCCCTCTGCCGGAGCGCCTTCGACCCAGTGGAAGAAGCCCGTCGTGTGGCTGTAGGTGTCGCGCGCCGCAGCGTCGCCGCCCGAGGTAGGGGTCTCGCCTCCGAGGAGCTCCGCCTCGAAGCACCTGGCCATGCCGACTCCGTTCTCCTGCTGCACGAAGCCGTCGTACTCCTCGACAGGTGGGAACGGCCGCCCCGACAAGAGGTAGTACTCGTCCGCCGCGTAAACAAGACGCCGCCCCAAAGCTCTGAGGAAGATGGGCTGCCACTCTTCGACAGCATCGACGACGGCGGCTGCCTCCTCTTTCGTGTGGGGCCGCATGGCCTCCTCGGTCGTGTAGCGACTGACACCAAGGGGCACGAGGGCAGCCGTGGCGAGCTCAGGGAACCTGTCGAGGATCCCCACCAAGGTGTCCTGCAGCACGGCGCCGTCGTTGACGCCTGGACACACGACGACCTGGCCATGCACCTCGATCCCGTTGTCGAGCAGCAGACGGAGCCAACGGAGCGACAGGGCCCCACGGCGGTTGCGCAGCATGCGCGCCCTCACGTCGGGATCGGTGGCGTGGATCGACACATACAGCGGCGAGAGGTGTTGATCGATGACCCGCTCGAGATCGGCCTCGGTGAAGCGAGTCAGCGTGGTGAAGTTGCCGTACAGGAACGACAGGCGGTAATCGTCGTCCTTTAGGTACAGGCTCTTTCGCATGCCTTTCGGCAGCTGGTAGATGAAGCAGAACTCGCAGTGGTTGTCACAGGTTCTCACCTGGTCGAAGAGCGCTGACGCGATCTCCGCGCCGAGCGGCTCGCCTGCGAGCTTGTCGACCGTGAGCTCGAGATCAAGACCGCCTCGCGACACCTCCAGATCGACGACAGGCTCGTCGGCGATCAACTGGTACTCGATGACGTCACGTGGCACCTGGCCGTTCATGGAGCGGATCTCGTCACCCGGCAAGAGCCCGGCACGCGACGCCGGAGAAGGATCGGCCACGGCCACCACCTGAGGTAGTGGCATGTCGTAAGGTTACTGTGTCGCCACACGCGCTCCGGCGCCAGAGCTGGATCAAGAGGTGAAGGCGCGTGCCACGGCGCCGCGACTTGGCCCTAGCCTGATAGCCATGCGGGTGGAAAAGGTGCTGTTGGCAGAGCCTCGGGGTTTCTGTGCCGGAGTCGAGATGGCCATCAAGGCGCTCGACTGGATGGTGCGCATCTTCGACCCGCCTGTGTACTGCTACCACGAGATCGTGCACAACCGCATCGTCGTCGAGGAGTTCGAACGAAGAGGCGTGATATTCGTGGACGACGTGACCTCGGTGCCTGACGGCGCCGCCCTGATGCTGTCCGCCCATGGATCGGCACCTGAAGTGGAGGCGGCCGCCTCCCGTGGTGGCCGCGTCGTCGTCAACGCGTGCTGCCCGCTCGTGACCAAGGTCCACCACGAGATGAAGGTGCGGGCTCGCAAGGGATACACGATCCTTTACGTCGGCCACGGTGGTCACGAGGAGGCCGCCGGCACCATGGCGGTGGCACCCTCGGCGGCAAGGCTCGTCGAGCACGAGTCGGATCTGGCCGCGGCTGCCGCGGAGATCCCGTCGGACACCCCTCTCGCACTGCTCGCCCAGACGACTCTCGCACACGAGGAGTGGGCCGGCATCGTCGACTCCGCCCGGGAGCTGTTCCCCGACCTATGGATGCCCAACCGGTCGGATCTTTGCTACGCGACGACCAATAGGCAGGCAGCGGTGCGCGCGCTCGCGCCTCGCTGCGACGCGGTCATTGTCGTCGGCTCGGCCAACTCCTCCAACACGGTGGCACTTGCCACGGTTGCCTCGGGCACCTGCGCGCGCGTGCTTCGGGTCAACTCGCCCGAGCAGGTGCCCGACGATCTGGCTGGTGTCGTCGGAGTTACTGCGGGCGCCTCCGCGCCCGACTGGCTGGTAGAGGAGATCGTTAAGCGCCTCGATCCCGAGCAGGGCAGCGAGACCATCCACGTCACCGACGAGGACGAGTACTTCCCTCCCCCGCCCGAGCTGCGTGACCTTCTCAGGGTCGCAGCGGAGGCTCTGTCCCTCTCGTTCGGGGTCTCCGCCGACGGTACAGCTCCGACCTCCAGAGATCGGACCGTCTCCGCGGCTGAGATCCTGCGCCCAGGCGCGTGTGCTCCCTAGCCAGCCGGGTCGTACACTGACTGCAGCGGCTCCTGCGCGGCCGGCACGACCACCTCGATCCTCTGCCCACGCCCGGGCACGCCGCGCCACAGCGGCCACAGAAGTGCGACTCCGACGAAGATCGCCGCAGCTCCGCCTACAAATGGCAGCCACGGGTGGATGGCAAACAGGGTACCTGCCACCCCGGCGGCGATCGCCGTCGCTGCCGTCTGAGCAGAGGCTGCCGCACCCTGTGCGCGGCCGAACTCTGAGTCGGGAACGGACTGGGCGAGTTGCGCCGACTCGGCCGGCGCGCCCAGCGCGACCAGCGAGGCCTCCACCGAGCCGAGGGCGATGAGGATCGCGACGTTGGGCAGGAAGGGATAGGTAGCAGCAAAGCAAGCCGAGCCCGTCATCGCGATGGCAACGAGGTAACGGCGGTCGAAGTGATCCACGAGCCAACCCGCCGGCAGTGACATGACGGCGAACGGGAGAGCAAAGAGCGTCCAGGAGATCCCAATCTCCCACGACGACGCGCCTTTCACCTTCAAGAGCAAGCTCCAGCACACTTCGTACACCCCGAACACGAAGCCGACGCTGAGGAAAGCCACGAAGACTCCGAGGAAGGATCGATTCCGCCACAGAGACAACCGATTGGTGGCTGCGGCATGATGCAGCCTGGCCGGGCGGCCTCCCGGGACGTAGAGGACCATCGGGACGATAGCCGCCAGAGCCCCCACCGCGGCGATGATGAACAGCCATTTCATCCCTTCGACGCCGGCAAAGCCACCGAAGAGCGGCCCGACTGCCATGGCGATGTTGCGCGCACCGTAGAACGACCCAAACCCCCGCCCCCGGTGCGATTCGGGCACCACCTCCGCGATGGTTGCGGTATTGGCGACATCGACTATGCCGGCTCCGCAACCCTGCACGGAGCGAAAGACCAGGGCCAGCAGCGGCGTCCCGACGAACGCGAACAGCACGCTCGCAACCGCGTACGTTGCCAAGCCCGCGACCTGGATCTTCCGCCGCCCGATCCTGTCGGAGAGCCGGCCAAGAGGGTACTGGACGACGAGCGCGGCGGCGTAGAAGGCCGCCATGGTGATGCCGACGAGGGTCGCGGAGTCTCCGCGGTGACGCAGGTACAGGGGAAGCAACGGCAGCACGGCCGTCGCGCCGCTCCACTCGATGAATGCCGAGGCCGAGATGGCAAGGACGACCCGCCGCACCGCGCGCTCGTTGTGCGCGTCCTTGGCGGTGAAGGGGCTCACTGATCGCACCCCTGCGCGATCAGGGCACGAAGTCGGTCACCGACAGCCTGGCGCTCGTGCTCACCAACCGGAGCCAGCGAGAACAGGTCGCAGAGCCATATGCCGTCGGAGGCATACCGCACAGCCGTGGCGATCGCCGGGTCCACGCCGTCGCGTGCCAGAGAGGTCTGCCATTCGAGGTAGCGCTCTCGCAGCGGCTCTAGGAGCTCTGGGTCTGCTGCGACGCCTGCGATGAGAGCGCTCCCCAGTCGCCGGTCGCGCATGTCGCCGGGCGCGCTCGCCGCGACCGTGGCGTCCAGGTAGGCACGGGTGAAGTCGCCGGGCTTGCCTCCATAGGCGCCGAAGTGATCCAGATCGGCATCGAAGCTCACGACGAAACGATGCACCATGGCCGTGACCAGCGCCGCTCTGGTCGGGAAATGGTAGAGGACTCCACCTTTGCTGACTCCGGCCTCGACGGCAGCGGACTCGAGGGTCAGCCGGCCAACACCCTCTCGGATGACCACGTCTTCGGCGGCGCTCACGATGCGCTCACGTGTGTCTGTCACCCTCGACATGGAGTAACTATACCGTCCGGACGGTACAGTTGTGGCAAGCACAGCCCCGGGGACGGAGCTACCCCGGCGGGGCCTCGTCCACGCCGGCGAGCCTTTGCGCCTGATCGAACACCGCTTGGATGCCCGCGGCGATCTCGTCCGAGAGCTCCCTTGTCGCCCGCCGGGACACCCGCCCGGCGCGCAGAGGCATCCGCCCCGCGCCATGAGGATCGGGCGGCTCCTCGGCGCCGGCCACAGAGCCTTGTGCCGGCGACCTGCTCGGAGGGTATATGGGCTTGCCGATCACCACCTCTACTCGACGGGGCCTTGGGATAGCGCTGCCCCTCGGCATCGCCCTCTCGCTCCCCCCGATCCCTATCGGGACGACCGGCACCCCGGCGCGAAGTGCCAGGTAGGCAACGCCCTCCCTCAGGTCTTCCACGAGCGGCCCGGATCGGCGGGTACCTTCAGGGAACATCACGAGCGGCTCGCCCCCGGCGAGCACCTCTTGGCATCTCTCGAGTGCCTCCCGA
>JAKACA010000254.1 GCA_021796455.1 Actinomycetes bacterium | reverse complement strand
CGTCCTATGGCTCGTCCGGCGGCACGTGCCGACGGCCGAGACGGTCACCGGCATCGACGAGTCGGGTGGCGAGGCGCGGACTTACATGTGCGATGACGACGTCGTGCTGAAGGTGCAGCGTCCTCAGCAGCTGCGACCCCGCACTAGCCTGGAAAAGGAAGCGTTCATCCTCGGGGAGCTCGAGCGCTACCCCTCCATCCAGGTGCCGAGGGCACTCGGGTACGGACGCGACGGACCCGTTGAGTATCTCGTCCTGAGCCGCATCCCGGGCATCGCGCTCAAAGACTCGTCCTTCCAGGGCGAGGCTCGAGTCAAGGTGCTCCTTGCGCTCGGCGCGACGCTCCGGCGCATCCACGAGGTCGATCAGACCCAGATGGCGAATTCGGCGTTGATACCCGGCGACCGCCATCCCGGTGACCTCACCCTGCGCTTGACGGAGGTGTTCGAGTACCTTCGGGAGGACCTCGACGCCAAGGCGAGGGTACTGGAGGGCATCGACCTTGACTTGGTCCAGGACCAGTGCGTCTCGGCGCTGCCCGTGGACGGTCCGGTCGTGACGCTTCACTCGAACCCTGGCGCCGAGCACTGCTTCGTGGATCCCGGTGCAGGGGCATTCAGCGGTCTGATCGACTTCGGTGACGCCTATCGATCTCACCCCGCACTCGACATCCGGTCGTGGCGGTCGCCAGCTGACAGCCGCCACATGCTCAGCGGGTATGTGTCGGCGGCACCATTGCCAAGTGGCTTCGACCACGTGTGGCGGGCTGGAATCGTCGCAACCGAGCTCCGGCTCGCTGCGCGCGGCTACCGCAAGCCGCACGAGACGGTGGCAATCGTCCATCGCCTGCTCGAAGATCAGTGGCGATGAGCTCCTCAACCAGGGCCGCTGATCACAGGGCCGCTGATCACAGGGCCGCTGATCACAGGGCCGCTGATCACAGGGCCGCTGATCACAGGGCCGCTGATCACAGGGCCGCGCGAAGTCGCTCGCTCGGTGGCTGCGGTTCGGGCAACGCACAGTGCGTTCCTGAGCGAATTGGCAGGCCGAATGGCCGCCTCATCAGGTCAGATGTTGCCTTGATGGCTGCACAAGTGGGCCGTAGGCACTCGTATTCGAACTTCGCCGAGATGCGGAAACGGCTCCTCGGTACGCACTCGCGCACGGGGTGGGCCGGGTAGTTCAGGCGTGAACGGCATCAACGGAGGGTGCCGGGATCGGCCGCCCGCTCGAGCGCGACGGCTCCAGCTCCTCGATGTTGAGATCGTGCCGCCGGACGAGAGCGACCAGCTGCCGGAGCCGGCAGGGATTTGCGTGCCCGGCGCGGTCCCGAAGGTTGAGCTGCTTGGGCATGCCAGGGCGACAGAGGAAGTGGTGGCTGCCCCTTACCCGCAGCTCGCCGAATCCGAGGGCGACCAACAGCTTCTGGGCGTCGGAAGAGGCGACGCTGGTGACGGTCCCAGCCGGGAGGCGTCCGAGAAGCGCTCTTGGTGTCAGGGCCCGCACGGTACGCATCGGGTGTGACGCCGACTCACCACTGAGTACGAACACCCCCCTCCGGCGGCCAAATACCAAGTCACACAGCCACAACCGACGGCCCGTCCATCGGCCTCGGAGCGTCGAACTCTGCCATGCGAACAGGACGGGGTGATCGATAGGCAAGACGGCATCCGTCGCAGGCTCGCAGGGAGTCCGACGGACGGGTGCGCGCACCCGATCCCTTGTCGACGCCGTACTCATCGCCGGCGGGTCGAGACTTCTCCGCACCGAATCCGGCGTGGTGGGCTCAAATCCGTCGCTGCGTGAACGTCACTCCGACGGCAGCAACACGGCTGTCCATCGTCTAGCCGGTTGGGCTTGACAGCGCTCGCCCGATCAGTAACTATGAGAGATAGATAATCTATCTGTCATAGTTCTGGAGCTACGTGATGGCCAGCGAGACGAACAACCAGGTTGATCGACGAGGACGCCGCCGGGAAGCGAAGCGGGCGACGATCTTGGCAGAGGCGTGGAGGCTGGCTCATCGTGACGGCCTGGCCGCCATCTCGCTGCGAGACCTGGCGGAGCGCGTCGACCTGCGCCAGCCGTCCCTCTACGCCTACTTCGACTCGAAGCTCGGCCTGTACGATTTGATGTTCGCCGACGGCAACCGGCAGCTCCTCGACCTGGTGAGATCCCTCTCCCTGAACGACAACCCACGCGAAGCGCTCGTCGAGTTCGTCGAGACCCTGGTGCGGTTCTCGACCGTGGACGTGGTACGCCACCAGCTGCTGTTCCAGCGGACGATCCCCGGCTTCGAGCCTTCGGCGGGGTCCTACGCGCTCGCTCTCGAGTTCTACGACATCGCTCACCAGCGACTCTCTGCCGCAGGCGTGTCGGATTCCGGAGAGGTCGACCTCTTCAGTGCCCTCGTCAACGGCCTCGCCCATCAGCAGGTGGCGAACGACCCCGGAGGCGATCGCTGGGTACGCCTCTCCAGACGGGCGGTTGACATGTTTCTTGCCGACGTCGATCGACGCCGGCAGGGCAGCGCTCCGAAAGGCGCACCGCAATGACCGAGGCAGCCATCCGCGACGTGGCCAAGATCCCCAGGATCGCCCACGACGAGGCGATGCGGATCGCCAAAGTGGAGAACTGCAAGTTCGCGGCCCCGCTTCGCAGCTTCGAGCCCGGCGACTGGACCAAGCCCACCGACTGCACACTCTGGGACGCGCAAGCCCTGATCGCCCACGTGGTGGGGTCTGCCACCGGCCAGGCTTCGCCGCGCGGGTTCGTCCGTCAGGTCCGCAAGGGACGCCCACTCGTCGCCGAGATCGGCGGCCAGTTCTGGTGGGACGGGATGAACGAACTCCAGGTTCGCGAGCGGACCGGCCTCGGCACCGAACAGCTCGTCGCCGAGTGGGATGCCGCTTCTGCCAAGGCGCTTCGCGCACGCACCCGGCTTCCGCGCCTCGTTGCCAAGCTTCCCCTGCTCAAGCTCCCGACTCCCGTCGGCCGGAAACCACTCTCCTACCTCTTCGACGTCGGCTTTACCCGCGACGTGTGGATGCACCTCATCGACTTGGCTCGGGCAACGGCCAAGAGGCTCGACGTCGATCCCGAACACGACGCCCGGATCGTGGCCGACCTCGTCGCCGAATGGGCGACCACCCCGATCCGCGAAGGAGCACGACATGAACACCCAGATCAGCGAGATCGCCGAACGCATCTACCGGCTCTCAACCTTCTTCCCCGACCTCGGCCCGACCGGCTTCACCTTCAACCAGTACCTCATCGACGACGAACAACCCCTGCTCATCCACACCGGGCACCGAGCAGCCTTCCCGCTCCTCGCCGAGGCCCTCGCCACGATCACCCCGCTCGACCGACTCCGCTGGATCACCTTCGGCCACATCGAGGCCGACGAGTGTGGCGCCATGAACCAACTGCTCGCCGCGGCACCTCAGGCCGAGGTGGCACACGGGGCGCTCGGCTGCATGGTGTCGCTGAACGACCTGGCCGACCGGCCGCCCCGCCCACTGGCCGACGGCCAGGTCCTCGAGCTCGGCGCGCACCGGGTCCGGCACATCGACACCCCGCACGTCCCCCACGGCTGGGAGGCCCGGATCCTCTACGAGGAGACCACCAACACCCTGCTTTGCGGAGACCTCTTCACCCAACTCGGCAACGGCCCCGCGGTCACGACCGATGACATCATCGGTGCCGCCGCGCAGGCGGAGGACGTCTTCGGGGCAAGCTGCCTAGCGCCGAACACCGGTCGCACTATCCGGCGACTGGCCGACCTCAACCCGACGACGCTCGCCGTCATGCACGGCTCCTGCTTCGCCGGAGACGGGTCGATGGCGCTCCTCGCGCTCGCCGACGAGTACGACAGGCGTCTCTCCGACGCCCAGTCCTAGAGCGGCCCCTTTCGGCCGCCTGAAGCGCCCGGACGTGAAACTGTCACAAATTCGTTTGTCGAATCTGGTGGGCCATAGACACTCGTATTCGAACCGAGAGCTCCGGGACCGGTTGCGCCGGCTACCTGCGGATCGGTGGCCCGGCCTGGGCGGTCAGACTCGAATGACTTCGACTGCCGGAATCGCG
>JAKACA010000253.1 GCA_021796455.1 Actinomycetes bacterium | reverse complement strand
AAGGATTCATGGAGTGCACCTGCGGGCGGCCCACCTGTCGTGGCCGCGTCGACGGGCGCGATTGGCAACGCCCAGATCGTCAGGAACGCTACCGGGGGTGATCAAGTACATCGGGTCCAAACGCCGTTTGGTCCCGGTGCTCGGGGACCTGGCCAGACACGCGGGCGGCGAGACGGCGTTGGACCTGTTCACGGGCACCACTCGCGTCGCTCAGGAGCTGAAGTCCAAGGGATTCGTGACGACGGCGGTGGACACGGCCCGATACTCGGAAATCTTCGCTCGCTGCTACATCGAGACTGATGCCGGGGACGTCGACCGCCGGGAGTTAGCCGAAGCCATCCGGTACCTATCCACCCTGCCCGGTGACGCCGGCTACTTCACTCACACCTTCTGCGTCCAGTCCCGCTACTTCCAGCCATTCAACGGTGAGCGGGTTGACGCCATCCGAAACGCCATCGAGGCGGAGTTCAAGGGAACGTCTCTGTACTCACTCCTCCTCACGAGCCTCATCGAGGCAGCCGACCGCGTCGACTCGACAACAGGTGTCCAGATGGCCTACGTCAAGAGTTGGGCGCCGCGATCGTTCAATAAGCTGGAGCTCCGACCTCCGGAGTTGCTGCGCGGCGCCGGACATGCCGTTCGAGGTGATGCTTGCGAGCTAGCGGGCACACTTGGCGAGTTCGACGTGGCATACCTTGATCCTCCCTACAACCAGCACCGCTACTTTACGAACTACCACATATGGGAAACTCTCGTGGCGTGGGATACCCCGGAGTTCTACGGCATTGCCTGCAAGCGTCTGGACTCCCGAGACAGCTCTACCAAGAGCGTCTTTAACCTCAAACGCGAGATGCCAGCGGCACTGCGTCAAGTAGTGCGAGAGCTTCGCTGCCGCGTCCTGATGCTCTCCTACAACGACGAAGCCTGGGTCACGCGTGAAGAGCTTGAGGACATGTGCTCCCACCACGAGCTCGTCGAGACTCTAGCGTTCGACTCGAAGCGTTACGTGGGTGCGCAAATCGGCATCTACAACCCAGAAGGGAAAAAGGTCGGCAAGGTCTCCCACCTCAGCAATCTGGAGTACGTGGTCGTCGCCGGCTCGCAGCGTGACGTTGCCCGGACTACCCGAGCTTATGCCGGCCGCACCTACCCAAGGGTTGGCGACGCTCAGCTTTTCGATATATGAGCGCCAAGGTTGGTCGACACCGAAGCTTCGGTTCGTGCCTACGCGGTATCACGCGATGTCAGGCCGTACATCTCCAGTAGATCGTCGAGCGCGATCTCGAAGGGCGGATAAGCGTTGGCCTGCCGAAAAAGGGACCTCGTGGACCGGCGGAGACTCAAACCGGCGTTTCGGAGGTGAGCGGGATCGACCACCGGACACGCCGCGCAGGGCGCGTGGTTGGCGCGCGGCGGTGCTCCGCACGCCAACCACGCCATCGTGCTGGATCATCCACATGTTGTAGCACTCGCGGTGCTACACTAGTGAGATGACCCGGATTGGAGTACGAGAACTTCGTCAGCACGCGAGCCGCTACCTCGAGCAAGTGAAGGCTGGGGAAGTCGTCGAGGTAACCGAAAGGGGGAAGCTCGTTGCCCTTTTGGTGTCCCCTACCCCGGCCGTTGCCGTGAGGGATCGACTGATCGCTTCTGGTCGCCTTGTGCCAGCAAAGAGCGCGTTCCACTTGCCGGAGCGCCGAAAGGTAGTCCACGGCGAAACGACGGGGACAGAAATCCTTGCTGAACAGCGCCGGGAACGACTCACGTGATCTACTTGCACACGTCCGCGCTGGTAAAGCTGGTCTTCGATGAGGATGAGAGTGCGGCCTTGGCCGAGTGGCTGACCATCAGGGCAGACGTCCCCACACTCAGCAGCGACCTGTCGAGCATTGAGCTGCTCCGGACATGTCGGCGGATCGACGAGGACGCCGTTGAGGGCGCCAGCGCATTGCTCGGAGGTATCGACCTCCTCCCGATCGATCGTGCCATTGTCGAGAAGGCTGCGACCATCGTCCCGACCGAGCTGAGGAGCCTCGATGCAATTCACCTGGCAAGTGCCTTGTCGGTGAAGGCGAGTCTGACCGCCCTCGTCGCATATGACGTTCGACTCTGCTCGGCCGCTGCGCAAGCCGGCATCGAAGTGGTCTCGCCTGCCTGATCGTTACCAATCGCGCTGTTTCCTCTGCGTCACGCTCCGACCTGTCCAACCGCGGACTATTTTGGTCACGGCCCGAAGACCAAGGGCGCTTCATTGGGCTGGGTAGCCCAGGCCCGCGGTGGCCGGCTGTCGCCCGTATTCGAGCCTCGACGACGTGCCAAAATGCCCACGGCTCCTCGGCTCGGACGCGTAGCGTCCCGTAGCTCTGAGAGCTACAATGACCTTCATGACGAAGACCATCGCGCAACGCGAGCTGCGAAACGACAACGCGAAGGTAATCGACGCTGTTGCGTCCGGGGAGACGTTTGTCGTCACCCGCAACGGTGTCCCGGTGGCCGAGCTGCGACCGATCCGCAGAACCCGACGGAGCTTCGTGCCGAAGACCGATCTCGTCGCACTCGCAGCCTCCGGGCCTCACGTAGATCTTGCACAGTTCAGATCCGACCTCGATCGCATTGTCGACCAGAGCCTGTAGATGTCGACCGGACTGCTGGACACGTCCGTGGTGATCGATTGGGACGATCCTGCTGTCAGCGCGGCACTCCCCGACGAGGCAGCGATCTGTGTGATCACCCTTGCCGAGCTGACCGCTGGTCCCCATCTCGCCTCGACGGGCGCCGAGGCTGCTCGCCGTCAAGCTCGACTGCAGCAGCTCGAGGCGACATTCGATCCGATTCCCTTCGACGTGGCCGCCGCCCGCAGCTATGGCCAGCTCGTAGCCGCTGTCGTCGAGATCGGGCGCTCCCATCGGCGCCGAATCGCCGACTTGCTCATCGCCGCGACCGCCCATGCAAACGGGCTGGCGCTCTACACCCGCAACCCCGACGACTTCGCCGGGCTCGGGGATCTGATCGAGGTCGTCGGAGTTTGAACGATCAATCAGCAGTTCGACCCCGGCGATCTCGAGGCGATCGAGGACACGCTCGACTTGCTGTCGGATCCTAAGGCGTTGAAGGAGATCAAGCAGGCCCGCGAGGAGATCGCCGAAGGCCGTGTCCTGGAGGCCGAAGCGTTGCGAGCCAAGTACCTCGCTCGTTGACGACCGGAGCGTGGAGGCTCTCCATCGCTGCTTCGGCCGAGCGGTCGCTCGACCGCCTGCCCCCGAAAATCGCGACCGCCACGGTCGAGTTCATGCTTGGACCGTTGGTCGAAGCGCCTCGCCGGGTGGGCCATCCCTTGCAGCGGGAACTGACCGGACTGTGGTCTGCCCACCGGGGCGCTTACTGGATCGTCTATGAGTTGAACGAGGCTGATCTGCTGCTCAACGTAGTACGCATCGTCCACCGCGCCGATGTCTACCGACCAAGGTGAGGCGACGCCGGGTCATCAGTTCGAGACACTCCAGCTCAGCGAGGTGTGGAGATGCTTGAGTCTGGACGTGGACCGCGCCGGCGCTGGCTCGATTGGGTGGTCCGCCAATAGTTGAAGGGCATCCACGACGTCACCACGGCTGAGCTCGTCGCGAAACGGTAACCCGACTATGTTCGAAGCGCCGAAGTGTTTTCCCTGAGCAGCGGCTCGATCGTCGAGGCGCCGAAGAGAGAAGGGGGGGTGGCGCATCGCCGCGCCCGTGCTCGCAGACGAGTAGAAAGGATGCTCACCGCCATGACCCGGCACTACCTATGGCGACTGCTTCCCTACTACCGACAGCTGCTATGGCTGATCGTGGCCGGTTCGCTGTGTGGCATCGCAATGAATGTGGCGGTCGTGCTCCCGCCGCTTCTGCTCGGCAACGTGATCAACGCTGTCCAGGCGGTTCAACGAGGGACGGGGACGACGGGCCATGTCGCGTCGGCGGCGCTCCTCCTAGCCGCCGGGTCCGCTGCCACCGAGGTCCCGAGGATGGGCAAGCGATATTGGCTAGGGGTCGCCCGTACGCGATTCGTCGCCAGCGTCCGAGCCGACACCCTCCGAGGTGCGCTAACTGCGCGAGCACC
>JAKACA010000252.1 GCA_021796455.1 Actinomycetes bacterium | reverse complement strand
CCGACCCGCACAGCCCGTGGCAGCGGGGTCAGGTCGAGAACCTGAACCGCCAGTGGCGCTTCTGGTTCCCCTGGGGTACCGACCTCGCGTCGGTCGCCCGAGCCCATGTCGATCACGTCGCTTCGATGTCAAAGGACAGCGCCGCCGCAGCCTCGGCTACCAGAGCCCCGCCGCGCTGTACGCTGCTGCCGCCGTGCAGTGATCACTGGAACTGGCCCAGCCTGGTGCCGAGACAGAGCCCGTACGTACTGGAGCTGACGACGGAACAGCGGAGCGAACTGGAGGCACGGGCGCGCCGTTATACGGCACCGTATCGAGAAGTCATCCGTGCCAAGATCGTGCTCATGGCCGCGCAGGGCCTCGACAACGAGGAGATCGCCAGGAGGCTCGACACCAAGCGGGTGATCGTCTCCAAGTGGCGAAAACGGTTCTTCGAGCAAGGCCTGCCGGGCCTCGAGGAGCTGCCCCGGGGCGGCCGACCCCCGGCTTTTCCCCCCCGAGGTGGTCGTGGCCGTGAAGTCGCTCGCCTGCGAGCTGCCCTCCCGGCTCGGCGTGCCGCTCAGCCGGCTCTATGTGCCCGACCTCCGGAGGGAGGCGATCGAGCGGGGCATCGTCGCCGAGATCTCGGGCACCACCATCTGGCGCCGGCTGTCGGAGGACGCGATCAAGCCGTGGCAGCACCGCTCGTGGATCTTCCCCCGCGACCCTGCCTTCGAGACCAAGGCCGCTCGGGTGCTCGACCTCTACGCAAGAGAGTGGGAGGGAAAGCTGCTCGGGGACGATGACTTCGTCATCTCCTCGGACGAGAAGACCTCCATCCAAGCACGCGTCCGCAGGCAAGAGACCCTGGCGCCGGCACGAGGACGCACGACGCGCCTCGAGTTCGAGTACAAGCGAGGCGGCGCGCTCCAGTACCTTGCCGCCTGGGATGTCCACCGAGCCAAGATCTTCGGGCGCTGCGAGCCCACGACGGGCATCGTGCCCTTCGATCGCCTGGTCGACCAGGTGATGACGACCGAGCCCTATGCCTCGGCTCGCCGCGTGTACTGGGTCGTCGATAACGGCAGCAGCCACCGCGGCCAAGCGGCCTGCGCACGGCTGAGCGCTCGCTGGCCGAACGCAGAGCTCGTCCAGCTTCCGATCCACGCATCGTGGCTCAACCAGGTGGAGATCTACTTCTCGGTGATCCAGCGCAAGGTGCTTTCCCCGAACGATTCCACGGACCTCGCCGAGATCGAGTCGCGTCTTGCTGCCTTCGAGCGCCGCTACGAGCAGGCGGCCGAACCTTTCGAGTGGAAGTTCACCCGAGACGACCTCATCGTCCTCATGAAGAAGCTTGCCGACAAACCGGACTACCAGCTCGCCGCCTGAGCGAGGCGTCGCGAGGGACCTGGGAATACGTCATCGAAATTGTGATCCAGAGCACTAAGATCGTCGACGCCCTGTTCGAGACCGCGCGGTCCCGCGGCTGACCAGCGACTCGCGGGATCAACTGCGCAGCGTCTCGGAGGGTAAGACGCCGAAGGTCCGCCGGTAGAGATCCGCGAACCGGCCGAGATGCGTGAAGCCCCAGTTGCAGGCGATCTCGGAGACGGAGACGCCGTCGAGGAGGTCTGCGGCCACCAGGTCGGCGTGAGCCCGCTGGAGCCGCAGATCTCGGATGTACGCCGTGGGCGTGGTGCCGAGGTTGCGGTGAAACGCCATCTCGAGCGAGCGGACGCTGATGGCCCCGACGAGGGCCAGGTCGCTGACTCTGAGCGGCTCGTGCAGATGCCCGTCGATGTGGTCGAGAATGCGTCGGAACGAGCGCGGCGCAACCTGGACTACGCACCCCTGCAGCCGGTCGGAGTAGTTGCTCGGCTGTGCGAGCAGAAGCGTCGTCATCAGCAGGTCCTCGAGCTGGGCCGCCGCAAGGGGCTGACGGAGCAGCACCCCTTTCCGCTCGAACTCCTCGTGGAGAAGGGTCACGAGGCGCAGCCAGCTGCGCGCGGCCTCGGTGCCGAGCTCCATTCTGAGCCCGAACCGAAGCGGTTCGCCGTCGCCGTCGCCGAGCATCGCCCTGAGGCGACGTTCGAGCGCGTGACGGTCGAAGTAGACGTCGAACTGGAGGCTGCGAGCCGACCAGCGCATCCAGATGCGCTCGTCGGGCGAGAGCACGGAGGCGAGCGACGGCGTGGAGACGACCGACTGCGACCCCACGGTGACGTCTGCCCCCCCCGCCATCGGAATCTGCACGAGGTAGAAGGTCTTGAGCGGCCTCGACACGATCTCCACGGCGCCTCCGTAGCTGAGGAAGCTCAGGCGGACGTCGCCGACGCTGGCGGCGTTCTGCACCGCGTCGAGGCGATGCCCGCGGACGAGCTCGAGCCGGTGCGGGCAGAAGATCTTTCCGACCTGATCGCGCGCTTCTTCGAGGTCGCTCGTCCGAAACACCTCGTATGTAGCCAGAGGTGGCGGTCGCGACCGAGGTTCGTTGCGCGAATCGGACGGTCGCTTCGCTGTATGCATAGCCAGACTTTACGACAGTCCCTAGCGTACGGGCCATCCACTTTCCCGGACCAGGAGGAGTCGCATGACCACGTCGATCACTTCGCCGTCCCGGGCTGACGCGCTCGCAGAACGCGACCGGAGTACGATCATCCACCCGTACCTCCCGCACGGCTACCACGAACGCGTGGTCATGGTCGAGGGGTCGGGATGCCGCCTCCGAGACGCGAATGGCAAGGAGTACATCGACGCGACTGGCGGTCTCTGGCTGGCGCAGATCGGCCATGGCCGCAGCGAGATCGCCGAGGCCGCTTCGCGCCAGATGCGGAAGCTTGAATACTTCACGAGCTTCTGGGAGTTCACGAACGAGCGCGCGATCGAGCTCGCCGAGCGGCTCGTCGCAATCTCTCCCGAGCGACAAACTCACGCCTACTTCACGAGCGGCGGCTCCGAGGGCAACGAGGTCGCTCTCCGGATGGCACGCTATTTCCATCACCGGCGCGGCGACGGCGAGCGGACGTGGATCCTCGCGCGCAACCTCGCCTACCACGGCGTCGGGTATGGCTCAGGTTCCGCCTCGGGCTTCCCCCTCTACCACGAGGGGTTCGGGCCGATCGTTCCGCACTTCCGCCACCTGACGCCTCCGTGGCCGTACCACACGGAGCTGTTCGGCGGCGAGGACCCGACCGACTTCCTCGTCAACGAGCTTGAGGACGCGATCGAGGAAATCGGCCCCGGGCGCGTCGCGGCCTTCATCGGCGAGCCGATCATGGGCGTCGCCGGGATGATCGTGCCCCCTGACGACTACTGGCCGCGCGTACAGGAGGTCCTGCGGCGCCACGGGATCCTGTTCATCTTCGACGAGGTCGTCACCGCGTACGGCCGTACCGGATCGTGGTTCGGCGCGCAGCACTTCGGCGTCGAGCCGGACGTCATCGTCACTGCCAAGGGCATCACGAGCGGTTACATGCAACTCGGGGCCGTCCTCGTCTCGGACGAGATCGGAGCCACCATCACCGCGGACGAGCACTACGGGTTCCCGATCGGGTTCACGTACAGCGGCCATCCGACTGCATGTGCGGTGGCGTTGGAGAACCTCGCCACGATCGAACGCGAGGGGCTTCTCGACCGCGCCCGCACGACGGGCGCCCACCTGCTCGCGAGACTGGAGGAACTACTCGAGCTCGTCGTCGTCGGCGACGTCCGCGGCGTCGGGATGATGCTCGCGGTCGAGCTCGTGGCCGACCGCGAGACGCGGGCACCGTTGCCCATGGAAGGCGCTCCGCAGGACGTGATCCGGAGCGAGACCGGGGTCATCGTGCGAGCCGGCGGCAGCACGTTGATCCTCTCGCCGCCACTCGTGATGACCGAGGAAGAGGCGGACGAAGTGGCCGCGGCCCTGCGGTCTGTTCTGGAGCGGACCGACCAGAGCGGCGCGATCCGGCCCAGCAGGGTCTGAAGTCTGACAGCCGTGAACGCCCCCGAGGACCGGCACGTCCGCCGGTCGTTAGAGGACACGACAAGACACGACAAGGAGGACGGAAACGGTGAGCGCACACGAGAAGGAGTTGGCGCAGCTGCGCGGCGGCTCGCTGAGCCTCAAGGACGTGA
>JAKACA010000251.1 GCA_021796455.1 Actinomycetes bacterium | reverse complement strand
GCGGACCACCCCACGCGTCTAAGACGATCCTGCCGCCCACATACGCCACAACCTGAAACGAGTAATCCGGGTCACAGCGCAGATACGACGCGAATTTGCTCATCTCATCCAAGAGTTGGCTGTCTGCCTCGCCGGACAGTGGCGCGCATAGCTGCTCCATCGACCCGCTCCTTTTATGAAACTCCGCGAGGCCGCACCGCCCGAGGCCCACCGGTAGTGCAACGCCTAGCACTCGATCGTTGCGCTATCTATTCCTCGATTGCAATCATGCGAGTTGCCATATATTGGCGCCCCGGTAACGAGACGGTAAATATATCACCATATTTGCCGGGCAGACGATCGACAGTCATGGCCCAGATATCGATAACGTCAACGGCGTATTTCCTCCCAGCGGGAGCGTGTATCGTGCGCATACGCGGCTGATTGAAGCCAAAGTCGACCACGCGGTAGCGGTCGTCGTTTCCGCCCCAGGGCGCGTCCCAATCACCTGACAATGGGTCGACGCCTTGCTCCGGAGCTTCCGAGATGATTTGCGCAAGAAATGCAAGCCTGGCGGGAGAGGTACCAATCAGCTCGCCCCCTTTTGACCACCACAACTCTTCGCGGTCGTTTAAGTAGGTCTCCCCGTGGCCGACGTAGCCGCCGCGCAAAGCTCCTTCCCACGCCCTCCTCGTGAGCTCCTGACCGGTAATGTTGCCCCAGCCTTGGTCGATATCTCCTTCGTAGGCGCACTCATCGACTACTACCGGCTTGTTCCATTTCTCGCGCCACTCGGTGACGTTTTCTGACGTTCGATAGACGTCAGTCTGTTGCATACTGCAGTGAGTGATCCAGGAGCGGCTGTTATCATAAAACTCCAGGCAATTGTGGATTGAGATTAGATGCCGATAGGGGTCGTTACTACGCACTATGTCCGCGATCTGCTCCCAGTCTTCGAGCGACTTGCCCCACATGAGGTCGTACTCATTTGCAAGCGCCCACCAGACATTCGGGAACGCGGCGAGTCTCCGGGTGACGTCCCTCGTATATCGTTTGTCGTCCAGCGGGGCCATGGCCGAAAATCCCCATCGGTCATATGGGTGAAACAAGATCAAGTCAGCCTGGATGCCTAGCCTGTCAAGTTGCGCGATCCGATCCTCAAGGGCGCGGAAATACTCCGGATTCGGGCGAGTCCAATCCCATCCTTCTTCGACAGATCCTTCGAGGGATATCGCGGAGGTTCATTCGAGTTGAACAGATAAGACTTTGGAAAGACGCACATTCTGAGCTTGTTGAAGCACTGGCTACCAAGCGTGCTCAGAGTTTCTTCCTGCAACGCAGCCCATTGATGTGTCCAGGCATACGCGGTCGTGCCGATCGGAATAAAGCGAGTCGCATCCTCATAAGAAAAATGAAACGTGCGGTCGACTCGCACGACGCCATGGTCTGGGTCGCGGGCTTCGCCGGTCTGGGTCGCGGGCTTCGCCTAGCGAGGAGGGCGTAGGGGCACGACACATCGAACGAGCGCTGAGGCTCGCGCCAAGGAGCTTCCGCGCGACATACGCCATGCTTCAGGTCCGCGACGTAATGCCCCCACATGCAACACGGTCGGGACGGCTAGCGGCGCTCGCGGGAAGCAACTCGCGGGGCGGTCGTAGTTGCCAACGGCTCAGACTTGCGACACGCCCGAGGTCGCCAGAGGTCGCGCGCGGCCGCGCGGACCGTCGCGGCTGGCATCATCCCGTCGGCGGACACCAGGCTGCATTCGACAGGTGTCGAGCGGCCCCGCCGGCCAGAGCCAGCGGGGCCGCGGCGACATCGAGTTGCTACCGGCTAAGGAGCGACCTGCGCCTGGATGTTCGTGAGCAACGCAGTGAGCGACGCACCGAGGTTGACCTGCCCAGCGTTGTAGTGGCCGTAGGTATCAGGAACGCTGATTTGCTGCGGTCCAAGACCGGTACTGACGCTTTTGATGGTCAGCAGGCCTTGACTTTCTGTGTAGGTGGTCGTGCCGGAGTTGTGGGAATCTCCATTTGGTACTGCGAAGTTGTGCACACAGTCTGATTCCTGATAGTCGACGGTCCCTGACGTGGCGCTAGGTGCGCTTGGCGTCAGCGCCGCCCAGAACCAGAGACCGCCTCCCGATCCGTTGGTCGTGCCACCGAAAGTGCTTAGGTTGTTCACGTTCGCTGAGATCTCGACCTGGTAGATCGTGCCGAGACCGTAGCTCGCGCTTGCGGTCCCTTGGGTCAGTGCCATGATGCCAGCAGTTGCACTGAGGGTCGCGCAGGCAGCGGCGACGCGAACAAGCCTTCCTAGTTTCATGTGATGCCCCCTTTGGTTCGATCCGGCGATATTACGGCATTGCTCGTGCAGTGCAAAGATAGAAAAGCCGCGCGCGGCGCAATTGTTTGCGTCGCAGGCCGGTTGCGAACGCGGAGCGTGTAGAGATGAGCGCCGACTGTGCGGAGTTGACGGACGCCTCTCAATGCTGCCGGCTGGCTGCAGCGCCTGGTCAGCTTTACGGTGTGCGCAAGAGAGCCGGGGCTCGCGCCCGACTCTTGAACGCGTGGAGGGGTGCTCAGGCCACCAAGACATCGCTGCCGCGGAGCGGGAGATCACCATCGTGCCGCGGGCGAACGACAACGGCGCCCGCTCGAAGTCCCGCCAGCTGCGGAGGATCCCGGTGAGCGCTGAGCTGCTCCGCCTCTACGCGGACTATCTGCACGCCGAGTACGACGACCTCGACTCGGACTATGTGTTCGTCGGCCTCTTCGCCGAGCCGCGTGGCCACGCGCTCTCCTACCCGGCCGTGTACGACCTCGTGCTTCGCCTGCGAAGTCGCACGGGCATCGACTTCGACCCGCACTGGTGCCGCCATAGCCTCGCGACCCCGATGCTGCGCGACGGGGTCCCCGTCGAGGTCGTCTCGAAGCTGTTCGCTCGCGCCTCGCTCGCGACCACGCTCTCGATCTACGGTCACCTGAGCGTCGAGGACGCGCGACGCGCCCTCGAGACGGCCGGCTGGTTCAGTGGTCGCGACGTGACGTTGTGCGGGGGCACGAAGTGACGCCCTGAGCGGCCGTTCGGCATGTTGACGATCGACAGGGCCACCGGGTGCAGCGCCGGTCATGGGCCGAGCAGCCCAAGAGGGATGACGGCGATGCCGTCGGGACGGCAGTAGGCATGGGCACCGGAGGTGAGCACGGCACCGCCGAGGAAGTCGTCACCGAGCTGGTCGCGCAACCAGACCAGATGCCGGACGTCGCGGTCGTCGACGTGCCCGCTGAGCTTGACCTCCAGGCCAAGCACACGGTGGTCACCGCGCTCCACGATGAGATCGAGCTCGTGCTCACCCCGCCAGGAACGAAAGTGCAGCACGCGTGCCTCGGCGGCCTGGGCGCAGACCCGCACGATGAGGGTTGTCAGCGACTCGAACAGCGAGCCCAGGAGGGTTCCGTCGCGGGTCATGATCTGATTGCCCTCGCCGCGCAACAGTGCGCCGGCGTCGACCCCGAGCAGCCGGGCGGCGAGGGCCGGATCGACCAAGTGGTGCTTGGGCGAGGAGGAGAGCCGGCTCAGGTGGCTGAACGTCGGAGCCCAGGCGTCGAGTGGCTCCAGCACGAACAGCCGTTCCAGGGCATCACGGTACGGGCTGGTCGTCGTCTTGGCCGGCTTGTCGCCTTCGCCGGCGGTCGCAGCCATCGCGGATCGCCTCGTACGAGGCGGTCGTCGAGGTTGCGGCGGCGTACGCACGGAACCAGCGGCGGAGCGTCTCAGGACGGCGCAGCGCCGTTCCGGCCTCCGGCAGGTCCACCTCGACGATGCGCTGCAGGTAGCCGTCGAGCGCTGCCCGGACCGCGCGGTCGGAGCCGCCGCGGAGGCCGGGGAAGCCGCCGCTGACGATCTCGGCCGTGTAGTCCCGCAGCTCCAGCTCGCAGCGGCCGGCCACCAGGTCGGGGACGACTCCGTGGTCGAGGAGCCGGGCCAGTGACACCGTGCTCGTCTACGACGCCGGTGCCGCACCATTGCGTGGCGTCGCCTGAGCCGGAGAGGATAGAGGCATGGGGGTACCTGGGTTCTCTGGCATCGGTCACCTCGACCTGTCGGTGTCCGACGTCGAGGC
>JAKACA010000250.1 GCA_021796455.1 Actinomycetes bacterium | reverse complement strand
CTCTTGGTGCTGGACGGTCTGCTCGCGCCAGACCCCGAGGAGGCGGCAGCCGGCATGCGTCAGCACCTCGAGCGGGCCCGCCATCGCCTCATCGACCTGGTATTCGGCGAGGATGTGGACGGTTGAGCTCCTCGGGCCAAATCACCACGCGAGCCTGACGACCGGCCGAGCGCCGATCCGGGGAACGGCGAAACTGAGGGGCACACCGGCACGGCGCAGATCTTCGGAGGCCGCCGCCTCGGGGCTGTTCAAAGCGCCGGAGGGCTGCCCGTGGGCTCATAGCTCCGATTATTCACGAGTCCACGTGATCTGACCTGCGGGTATCCGCGAAAATGCCTTCCAGGTAAGGGAAACTGGTGGTTCCTCACGCCACAGTCCACCCACACCGGAAGGCATCTCCGAGATGGAAACTACCAGCGCGGTCCCCGTCGTTGTCGGACCTGGAGGAAGCGGCGTCGTCGCGCACGTTGGGCTCCATGGCCTGTGTGCGTTCGCGGACCGGCTCGGGCTCGGCGACGAGCTCTCGTCCGCGATCCCGCGTCCTTCTGAGCGCGCCCCGCTGCACGACCGGGGCAAGGTGCTCGTGCATGCGATGGCGATGCTGGCGGGCGGCGGCGAGGCGTGTGCTGACATCGAGTTCTTGCGCGCAGAAGCGCGCCTGTTCGGCTTTGTCGCCTCGGACTCGACACTGTGGCGGAGGTTCCACGAGATCACGCCGGCGACGCGCGACGAGGTCAAGCGCGCGATCGCTGGCGTGCGGGCCGAGGTCTGGCGGAGGTCGTCGGTGACTTCTGGCGCCGCTCCGGTCGTGCTCGACGTCGACGCCAGCCTCGTCGAGATCCACAACGAGGCAAAGGAGGGCACCGGGCCGCCCTACAAGGGTGGCTATGGCTTCCACCCGCTGTTGGTGTTCGCGGACGCGACCGGCGAGCTGCTGTCCGCAATGCTGCGGCCCGCCAATGCGGGAGCCAATGACATCGCGCACCACCTCGTGGTGCTGGATGAGGCGATCGCCCAGCTCCCCGAAGACGTCGCCATCGGGCACCGCGAAGGTGACGACCCCCGCCTCGTCCGGCGCGACGTCATCGTTCGCGCCGGCTCTGCGGGCTGCACGACCGGCTTCACGGCTGCCTGCCGCGCACGCAACGTCTCCTTCGCGGTCTCGCCCGCTCGACCCAAGAGATCACCGAGGCGATCCTTGCGGCGCTCGAGCTCGAGAAGCGCTGGGCACCTGCAATCTGCCAGGACGGCGAGCTGCGCGAGGGCGCGGCGGTGATCGAGCTCACCGAGCTCGTTGATCTGTCGTCCTTCCCGAGCGGGACGCGCCTCATCGTGCGACGCGAGCCGCTGCATCCTGGCGCCCAGCAGAGCCTCTTCCCCTCGCTCGAGCACCGCTACTGGGGCTTGTACACCGACCAGGCAGGCGACCCGGTCGCTCTTGACGCGTTCATCCGTGCGCATGCCCACGTGGAGCAGCACATCGCAAGGCTGAAGGACTCCGGGCTGTGCCGCTTCCCCTTCTCGAACCTCCAGGCGAACCGGAGCTGGTTGATGGTCGTCGCCGCAGCAGCAGACCTCGTCCGGTGGTTCCAGCTCCTTTGCTGCGACGTCGAGCTCGCCGGCGCCCGCCCGAAGCAGCTCCGCTGGACGATCTTCCACGCCCCGGGACGTCTCGTCCGCTCGGCCCGGCGCAACTTCGTCCGGATCCTCGAGGGCTGGCCGAGTGCGGAGGCGATCATCGCCATCTACCGACGCATCGCACTGATTACCCGAGCATCGCCGCATCCAGGCGGTTCGGCCACACGTGGAGACCTCACGTCTCCGTTCTGGTCGCCAGCGGCCCCAACCGGCCAGCGTGCTCGATTCGCCACGGACCAGTCCCGAGAATCCCCCGAATCACATGATCCGAGGCTCGAGGAACGATCAAGGTGGCCGCTCCAACACTCTCGTGAATGATCGGAGCTAGCCCAGGCTTTGCAGTAACAGGGAGCTGATCGGGGCCCGAAAGACGCGAAAACGCCCTCCTGGTGGGCGAAACTGGTGTTGTCGAGTCACCGTCCACCGCACCCAGGAGGGCACTTCCAAGATGAAGGGTAGTGCGCGTCGCCCGCGCCTGTCAGTGACCACCGGCGGGCGCAACGTCGTCACGCACGCCGGGGCGCGACTGCTTGCCGATCTTGCCGAAGACCTCGGCCTTCGCGCCGGTCTCTCGGTGGCGATGGCTCCGACGAAAACCCGTCGTCGGGGCCATGACCGTGGTCAGGTGCTCACCGACCTCGCCGTCGCGCTCGCAGACGGCGGCCGCGCCATCAGCGACCTGCGCACCCTCATCGATCAGCCGAGCCTGTTTGGCGAGGTCGCCTCGGTCTCAACGGCCTGGCGAGCCCTCGAGGCCATCGACGAGGCGGCGCTTGAGCGGATCGCCTCGGCAAGGGCATCTGCACGTGCCGCGGCGTGGGCGGCGGGAATGGACCCCGGGTTCTACGTGATCGACATCGATGGCACGCTCGTCTCCTCGCACTCCGACAAGGAAGGTGCGGCACCGAACTACAAGCGCGGCTTCGGCTTCTATCCGCTCATGAGCTACCTCGACGCCACTGGCGAGCCCCTCGCCGGGCTGCTGCGGCCGGGAAACGCCGGCTCAGGAACGGCGGCGGACTACGTGCGCGTCCTCGAGGACTCCCTCGCCCAACTCCCCATCAACCCGGACGAACACGAGGTCATCTGCCGGAGCGACTCGGCTGGGGCGAGCCACGTGTTCCTCGACGCCTGCCGAAAGCGCCACGTGCGCTTTGTGATCGGGCACCCGCTCACCACCGAGGTGGCGAGCGCCGTCCTCGGCGCAGCAGAGTCCGCCTGGGTGCCGGCGATCAGTGCCGACGGCACAGAAGAGCTCGACTGGGCAGAGGTCGCCGAGGTGAGCGACCTGCTCGATCTGTCCTCCTGGCCAGAGGGCACCCGCGCCATCGCCCGGCGTGAGGTCGCCCACCCCGGTGCCCAGCTCACCTTCACCGACGTCGACGGCCGCCGCTATCAGGTGTTCCTCACCGATCACCCCTCGGCGGACATCTGTTTCCTCGAGGGCCTCTATCGCGGACGCGGTCGCTGCGAGTGCGCGATCCGCGACGCCAAGGACAGCGGCCTGTCCAACCTTCCTTCCGCAAGCTTCGCCCTGAATGCCGCCTGGCTCGCCGTCGTGATGATCGCCGGGGACTTGCTCGCCTTCGCGAAGGCCCTTCTGTTCTCCGCCGAGTTCCGCCGCGCCGAGCCGCGACGGCTCCGCTACTGCCTCCTGCACAGCGCAGGAGTCGTCGTCTCCTCCGGGCGCCGACGCACCTTGCGCCTCGCGGCCAGCTGGCCCTGGTCGGAGGAGCTTGCGGGTGCCTTCTCGCGCCTGGCGTGCCTGTCGACCTGACGTTCGCCGTCCTCCACGTCGCCGCCATGCCACCGGCTTGATCGAACGCGCCCGCGCGTCGGTCTCGGGATGATCCTCGGACCTCCAAGCAGCGGCTTGCCCATGTCGGCCGCCGAATGATCGGCCATTTCCCGCCAGGCACACCCTGGGGACGTCCGACGCGAGCCGTTCAGCGCCTTACTGCAAAGCCTGGGCTAGCGCCCACTCCTCGTCGCTTAGATTGCCATGTGTCGTGCACAATGTCTTTGATTTCTTGGTCTTCGGCAATATAACACCATTCTACATGGTGCTAGTTACACCCATACAAGTCACTACCCGCGCGAGCATCGCCGAGAGCCTCTCAGAGATCGCCGAACTGCACGGGAAAGGTCTCGGGCCACCGTCACGCGAGCCGATTGCCATGAGCGCTCAACAACGCGGCGCGTGCCTCACTGATGGCTGCCGCAGTCGGCGGAACGGCGCTCGCCGTCGACACGTGTGCGAAAAAGGTGACTGCCAGGCTCACCCGCACCTGGACCTACGCCATGCAACCCATACCCATCGGATCTGACCGACCGAGGATGCTCGGTGCAGCCGAACCGTCGTCATCAAGAGCTACTGACAACACCAGCCTCCCCCCCCGCAAGTCGACGGTGCGCGTGAGGCGGTAGTCTGTTGTTCACATCCCCTTGGGAGAGTCGCCTCGCTTGGCAG
>JAKACA010000038.1 GCA_021796455.1 Actinomycetes bacterium | reverse complement strand
TCGCCCTAGTGGGCACCCAGCTCGGCCAGACGATCGCGTCGAGCTGGACAGATCCACTGACAGTGGGCGTGGCACTCGGCTCTGCAGCTCTGCTCTGTGCGACGGTCCAGACGCCAGTTGTAAGCAACCTGTTCGGCTGCGTTCCCCTGGGTCCAGTCGCATGGGCAACTGCTGTCGGCTCCGCGAGCGCGGCCACCGCCGCCGGCGTGCTGATCCCGATCGCACTACGACGCCTCAGGTGAGGTCAAGAGCGGCGCACGAAGCGCGCATGACCTCAGGGCGTGAAATCCTCCGGGCTGATCGTGTCGAGAAACTTCTGGAACTCGTCTACGAGCTCCTCCGGGGTCCCAGCCTCCCGGACATCGTCCTCGTCGGGCTCGATCACGAGACCCTCGGCGTCCATGAGGTCATCAGCCACATATAGCGGAGAGTGGGTCCGGGCGGCCAACGCAATCCCGTCTGAGGGCCGGCAGGAGACGGCGAGATCCCGCTCTCCGGCACGGATCTGCAGCTCAGCATAGAACGTGCTCTCCCTCAGCTCGGTGACCACGACGCGCAGCAGCCTCGCGCCGAGGGCGTCGAGGAGCAGCTCCATGAGATCATGGGTCATCGGACGCGGCGGCTCGACCCCTTGCAAGGCAAGGGCAATTGAGGCCGCCTCAGGCGGGCCGATGAAGATCGGGAGCGATCTATGAGCGCCCTCGGTCTCCTGGAGCAGGACGACCGGCGTACTAGACGTCAAGTCGACTCGAACGCGCGAGAGCCGAACTTCCACCATGAGACAAAAGTTAGTGGGCCCGGAGGAGGTTCACACTCGCGCCTGCTCTTCGTCTTCGTGCATCTCGATCTCAGCCCTTTGAGGTGGGTCTATGCTCACGAGCATCGGGAGGTTGCGGTACCGCTCCTCGAGGTCGAGCCCGTAGCCCACCACATACTCGTCATCGATCTCGAGCCCGACGTAGCGAAGCTCGACGGGCAGCAGCCGCCGCGAGCGCCTCCCGAGCAGGGCGCACACGTCCGCGGAGCGTGCGCCGCGTTCGTTTAGCAACCGCCTGACGTAGCTCACGGTGAGACCGCTGTCGACGATGTCGACCGCGATGACAACTGATCGGCCGGCCACGTCAGCATCCAAGTCCTTCGACACGCGGATCCGCCGGCCGCCGGATCCGTAGGCCGACAGCGCAAGGAAGTCAACGGCACACGGTACCGAGATCTCTCGGGCAAGGTCCGCCACGAGGCACACGCTCCCCTTCAAGATGCCGACGACGACGACGCCATCGGGGTGATCGGAGGAGATTGCGGCGCCAAAGCCCGCGACGATCTGCGACAGCTCGCCAGCCCCGAGCAGGACGCGTCCGGCCAGGCCGGGCGGCGTCATCACGGCGTCATGTCGCGCAGAATGTCCTTGGCAAAACACCCCTGCAACAACGAGCCAAGCTCCGTCAGTCGCACCAGGTCGTCGTGCGCGCGACGCCGCGCCTCTGGGTTGCGCTGCCGCAGGAGTGGCATGACGATCTGTGAGTAAAGGCTCGCCTGTCTCTCCGCCGCATGCTTGAACATCTTAAGGTGGCGAGCCTCCACGCCAAAGCGCGCGAAGCCTACCGCCAACCCGGCGACGACGAGCGCCCGCTCGTCGAAGCAGCGTACGCCAGCAGCTGAATGGCTCTCGATGAGACCGTAGGACACCAGATCCTCGATCTGGGCTACGTCGAGACCGCTCGCGCTAGCCAGCTCATCGACAGTGAGGCTCGAACCGGCCGCGACCGCATCGTCGCCACCGGGGTGCGGACTTCCCACCGCGGGTGCCCGGTCCCCAACCTGACCGGGGTTGGCAGCCCTCTCTGTGCCCTCGGGCCGATCTGTGCCCTCGGGCCGATCTGGGCCCTCGGGCCGAGGCGAGCCTTGGCCCTCTGCTCCGGCGCTCGAGCGAGCCGCAACCTCACTTCGCCCTTGACTCCCGGCTCTGTCCTGGCTCCCAGCCACGGCCGTCCTCCCCAGCTGGTCCTGGTCGGTGCCGATGATTGCCTTCGCAGAGGAGGTATCACCGTTTCCCGAGGCGCCGGGAGCCGGGCTGGCAGGCAAACCGAGACTTGCCGGCTGTTCGATCCCAGCCGGCCGCGCCGGGAGAGGCCCGGCTCCAGCACTCACTCTCGGGAATGCCTGGGCCGTAGTCAGAGCGGACGTCTGAATGCTCCACGGTGGAGCCGCCGTCGCTGCTGAGGGTTCCAGTTGGTCCTCATGGGCGGAAGAGCCATTGGCACCCTGGCGTCCAGCCGATATCGGTGGACGCTCTGCGTCGTCGTCCGACTCGGCCACCTCGAAAAGCGTTGACGGCTGCGAGCTCGGCTCCTTTCCCTCGAGCCTGCCCTTTATGACCTTGAGGGGGAGGAAGTTCTCGCGCTGCTGGCGGAGGATCCAACGGAGGCGATCCACGTCGTGGTCGTAGAACTTCCGGTACCCAGACGGAGTCCGCTCAGGTATGAGCAGGCCACGACTCTCGAGGAATCGTATCTTCGAGATCGTGACGTCGGGGAATTCTGCCTGAAGCAGCGTCAGGACGTCGCCGATGGAGAGGTAGGAGCGGTCGTTCATGCCGGCATCACTTACCGCCGGTAACGAGGAACAGGAGCTTGAACTTGCCGACCTGCACCTCGTCGCCGCTGGTGAGCTTGACCTCGTCGATTCGCTCACGATTCACGTAGGTCCCGTTCAGCGACCCGACATCTTTCACTACGTATCCAGGCCCGTTGCGCAGGAACTCCGCGTGCCGGCGGGAAACTGTTATGTCGTCGAGAAGGATGTCGCTCTCGGGGTGTCGACCGACCCGAGTGACATCGTGGTCGAGAACGTACTTGGCGCCGACGTCAGGGCCACGCTTCACCACGAGCACGCCGTTGCCACCAGCCAGCTCCGCTACACCTACGTTGAACTCGTCGTCTCCCGGCTCTCCCGACGGTTCCTGGGGTACGAACGAGACCGTCGTGTCGGGTCCCGGCGCGAGAGAGCTACCGCACGACGAGCAGAAATTGGCATCGACCGGGTTGGCATGACCACAGTTGTTGCAGAACACATCCTAAAGCTAGTGCTGCAAGCGTCTACGTGCACTCCGAAGCTTCGGGTTTCTTCGGGCGGCAGACAAGTGAGCGAACTGGGTGGTCGAGAGTTGACACCCGCCGGGCAAATTGCCCAACAGCAACGCGACCTTTGATCGAGGTCGAGAGTTGGGATCTCCGTCGATCACTGCCAGTCGATCACTGCCCGTCGATGACGGCCCTGTACTCCTCCGGTCCGAGAAGAGCTTTCAACTCCGCCGGGTCGCTCGCCTCGATCGTGCAGATCCAGCCATCTCCGTAGGGATCGGAGTTGAGCAGCTCTGGAGCGGAGCGTAGTTGCTCATTGCACGCGACTACCTTTCCCGACACCGGCGCGTACACCTCCGACACTGACTTGGTGGACTCCACCTCGCTCAGCGCTCCTCCCTTGGTGACTGCTGCTCCGACGGTCGGCAGCTCGACAAAGACAATGTCTCCGAGGGAGTCCTGCGCGAAGTCGGTGATGCCGACCCGGACGGCCGACTCCGATGGACGAACCCACTCATGGTCACTTGTGTAGAAAAGCTCCTCGGGAACGTTCATCCCTCTCCTTTGTAGTCACTTCGCCGCACTATCGCAACTGAGGCCCCGGCTGGGCGCGGCTCGCAAGACCTCTGGAGGCTAGGACGATCCGGCCAGGAGCGCGACAATCTCGTCGGCCATCGCCTGAGCTCGCCTCTGCGCCGCCTCCGGCGACTCGTCTTCTGCTTTCACAACTGTGACCGGAGACTCGGGGTCCGGCAGCACGAGCGTCCACCCGGACGCGTCGATCAGCTTTACCCCGTCGATGAGGACCCTCTCGGCGGGCGAACGCTCGAGCAGAATCCGCATCACGAGACCCTTCTGCTCAAATGGCGTCGGAACCTCCACGCGGGCAATCGAGGGTAGCCGGAGCTCGTCTCGGACCCCCGAGAGGGCCCTGTCGCTGCGAGCGAGCAGCGCAAGCAGGTTCACGAGAGCCGCAACCGCGTCGAAGGACGGGAGGAAGTCGGGGAAGATGAACCCACCCTCGGTGTTGCCGCCAAAGCTCATCCCCATTGCCGCTGCGGCTTCCATCAGATCCGACGGGCCAAGCTTCGTCCAGACGAGCCTTGACGAGGTCGCCTCGCAGAGCCTTTCCACCTCGCGAGGTGCGTCCACGGGGACGGCGACCGCTGATCCGGGACCGTCGCCAACTACGAGGCGCACCATGATGCAGAGGGCTTCGTCGTCGGAGAGCACCCGCCCGCGGTCGTCAACTATGGTCAGCTGCTCGCCGTCTGGCTCGAACAGAGCGCCTAGATGGGCGCCGGAGGACCGCACGAGATCGCCGATGCGGGCCGCGTGCACCGCTCGCTCGAAGCTCAGGACCCCGGGCGTCGATACGTGCGGGTTGATGACGAGAACGTCTGCCCCGAGCTTGGCAAGGACGTTTGGCATAACGAAGCCGGCGGTGCCAAAGGCATAGTCGAGCACCAACTTGAAGCGAGCGCCTCTGATCGCGGCTAGATCGACCGAGCCCATGAGATCCAAGGTGTAAGACTCGAGAGTCCGTGACGGAAAGTCGATGTCTCCGATCTCTCTCGCCAGCACCCGGCGGAACTCCTCGCGGTCGTGCAAGCGCTCGATCTTGCGTTGGGTGGCTTCGTCCAGATCCACGCCGTCGGCGTCGAGGAACCTGAGGTTCACCGACTGCGGGTCACCGGCCACGAGCCGCACGGTCACCCCTCCGCTCGAACCGCTCGTCCGGATCTGGAAGCGTGTGACCGGGACAGTCGCGGCCTCGACATCCTCGACGTTGCACCCGGCAGCCGTTATGCCAACCATGGCTGCACGTTTGAGGACACGAGCCGCTCGGCTCGAGTCGCGGGAGGTAGTGACAGTCGAGCCTTTCGGCAGCACGGACGCGAAGGCCATGGAGACCCGCATCGCAAGCTCCGGCGTGAGATCGACATTGGCGATGCCTGACACGCCATGGCGGCCGAACAGCGCCCGCGAACCCTTCGACTCCCAGACGATCGACGTCGTGACGACGGCTCCTGGCTCGATCGTCTTGTCCGGGTACACCTTCACGCCAGCCCGCAGGACGGCGCCGCGGCCGATCCGGCAGTTGTCGCCTATGACGACACCTTCTTCGAGGTGGCTGCCCTGACGGACGTCGCAGGAGCGTGAGATCACGGCACCTCGGGCCGTCACGCTCGCGGCAAGGTAGGAGTTCTCGTGAACTACCGTCCGCTCCAGCAGTGAGTTCTCCCCAACGCGAGCGTTCGCGCCAAGCACGCTGTGGTCACGGATGAAGGCCCCGGGACCGATGCGGCAGTTGTCGCCGATGAGCGCGGGCCCGTCGATCTCGGCTGTCGGGTGAATCTCAGCTCCCTCCCCCACCCAGACATGGGGTCGCAGGGGGAACCCGGGAACCTCGACGTCTACCTTGCCGTCGAGAATGTCGGCGTGTGCCCGCAGGTAGGCATCGTGGGTACCGACGTCCTCCCAGTAGCCGCCCGCCACGAATCCGAACATCGGCAGGTCGGCATGGAGCATCGCTGGGAACACTTCGGCGGAGAAGTCGACCTGGCGACCCGACGGGATCCGCTCGAAGACCTCGGGCTCGAGCACATATATGCCAGTGTTGATCGTGTCGGAGAACACGTCGCCCCAACCTGGCTTCTCGAGGAAACGCTCGACCCGGCCGTCACCATCGGTTATGACGATCCCGAACTCGAGCGGATTCTCCATAGCTTTGAGAGCCAGCGTTGCTTTCGAGCCCCGCTTGTCGTGGAAGCTCACCAGCTCGGACAGATCGATGTCAGTCAGGACATCTCCTGAGATCACAAGGAACCGCTCGTCGAGAACGTCGCGCGCGTTGAGCACGGAGCCTGCTGTGCCAAGTGGCGTCTCCTCGGTCGCGTACACCATGTGGACACCGAACTCGGAGCCGTCCCCGAAGTAGGTCCGCACATGGTTGGCGAGGAACGCGACAGTGACGACTATGTCCTCGAAGCCATGGCGCCGGAGGAGGTTGACGACGTGCTCGGCCATCGGCCTGTTGGCCATCGGGAGCATCGGCTTTGGCTGGTTGGCCGTGAGCGGTCGGAGACGAGTCCCCTCCCCACCGGCCATGATGACAGCCTTCATCTCACAGCCTCCTCAAGGTGACGACAACGTCCTTCGCGCCGGGGACTCTCGACGTACCACCATGGCCCGCCGGGCGATCGGAATATAGGTGACGGCTGCCAACAAGCTGAGCGCCAGCGCAGGCACCGCCAGCACCCAGGTCACGTCGCGCAGGATGTTGTCCCATGCGGCATGGGCGTCGCTCAGAAGGAAGAGCGGGAAGCACACCATCAACCCGAAGGTGCCGGCCTTGCCAACCCACACGACGTCTATCCGCGGCGTGCCCATCGCCGCCAGGACCAACACCGCGCTCGAGACGAGAAGCTCGCGGCCAAGAACCAGACCCGCAAGCCACCATGGGACTGCGCCGTACACGGCGATGGCGATGACTCCGACGCCGAGCACGATCCGGTCTGCCGTAGGATCCAGCACCTTGCCGAGCGTCGTGACCTGGCGCAGGCGGCGGGCCACGTAGCCGTCGAGGAAGTCCGTGGTGCCCGTGACCATGAGGACAATGGTCGCAGCTATCCGCGCATGCTCGGCGAACAGCAGCCAGGCAAAGACCCCCAGCAGAGCGAGGCGGGCGACCGAGAGCAGGTTCGGGACAGTCCAGATGCGCTCGAGGCCGTCGCTTGTGCTGGAAGAGTCCCCTTCGGTGCCCGCCGCATCCCGTGCTGAAGTCTCAGAGCCCACAGAGGGAGTCTACGGGTCCCTCCCTTACGCGGGCCGTCTCCGGGCGGGACCTCTCCCGATGGGAGCCCAACGCGCGGGACCTCGTGCCTGAAGTGACAGCAGAGGTGGGTGTCAGGTCACTTTGCGCACTCAGTTCCATAAGTAGGGGTCTTCCGCGGCCCAAAACCCGCCCCCGCTCGGACAATGCTCAGCTCAGGCCCGGCGAGTCCTTCGTGGCTGCCGCCACGAGGGCGCGAAATAGGCTGAGGTCATCGCCCGCCTCCGGATGCCACTGGACCCCGAGGAGGAAGGGCACGGAACGATCCTCGACCGCTTCGATCGTGCCGTCCTCGGCCCATGCAGCAGCTGTCAGATCCGCACCCAGGACAGAGATCGCCTGGTGGTGATGCGTAGGCACCTCACCGCGCTCCCATTCCAGGGAGCGGGCCAAGAGTGTTCCAGGCTCGACGCGCACGTCGTGCAACCCGTACCCATTCGGATCCGGAGCGTGGCCCTCATGGCCAACGGCATCCGGCAGGTGCTGCACGAGGCTCCCGCCCCGCGTCACGTTGAGCAGCTGAAGCCCGCGGCAGATAGCGAGCGCTGGCAGGGCTTCGAGGCGTGTCGCCTCAATCAGTGCCGACTCGACTTCATCCCGCTCGTCACGCGGTGCCCCTGTTCGAGCGTCTGGCTCTGCTCGATATCGAGCTGGATTTACGTCGGGCCCCCCGGAGAAGATCACCCCATCGAGGCGCGACAGCAGCCCGCGGGCGCTTGCAGGCGAGAGACGCTGCACAGGGATCAACAGCGCGATCCCGCCCGCTGACTCGACGGCTCGCACGTAGCGTGCGGGCAGCAAGCTCGCCCTCGCGTCCCACTGGTTCCACTTTGCCTGCTCCTCGTACGCCGTGATGCCGATGACAGGCCACTGCCCCACTCGGGTGCCAGCGCTCACCGAAGTAGAGGCAGTCGCTCTGTCATCGCCGCGAGCTTTCTCACAGCGGTGTCGTATAAGCCGCGTGTATGCCTCCGTCGACGATGAAGCTGGAGGCAGTTATGAACGAGGCGTCGTCGGAGGCGAGAAACGCCGCCGCGGCCGCTATCTCCTCAGGCTCGCCGAAACGCCCCATCGGGACGTGCACGAGCCTGCGTGCCGCCCGCTCGGGGTCCTTGGCGAACAGCTCCTGTAGAAGAGGAGTGTTCACGGGGCCCGGACACAGAGCGTTCACCCGCACTCCCTCACGAGCGAACTGAACGCCGAGCTCACGAGAGAGTGCCAACACACCACCTTTGGACGCGGTGTAGGAGATCTGGGAGGTGGCGGCGCCGAGGATAGCGACGAACGACGCTGTGTTGATGACGCTTCCCCCACCATGTTGAAGCAGCCTCGAGATGCCCGCCCTGCAGCAGAGGTAGACGCTCGTGAGGTTGACCTCCTGCACCCGTCGCCAGATATCGATATCTGTGTCGAGGATCGAGTCGTCCTCTGGAGGTGAGATGCCGGCGTTGTTGAAGCAGATGTCGAGACCCCCAAAGCGGTCGATCGCGGCGTCGTACATTGCCTCCACATCGCCGGGCGACGTCACGTCCGCATGGACATAGAGCCCACCTATCTCATCGGCGAGTGAGGTGCCGGTCTCGTCGGTGAGATCGACGACGACGACACTTGCTCCCTCTTTGGCGAATCGCCTGGCGCTCGCCCTACCGATGCCGCTCGCGGCTCCGGTGATGACTGCGACCTTTCCATCGAGGCGTCCCATCGTCTTCGCTCCTTGTCGTACTTGTCGGGTGTTGCCTGTCGTGCTTGTCGGGTGTTGCCTGTCGGGTGTTGCCTGTCGGGTACATGTTGGCGCTGGGTGTCGATCGCAGGCTTGGTCAATCGTCGGTAGCGATGAAAACGTTCTTGAGCTCCGTGAACCCATCTAGGGCATCCGGACCCAGCTCACGGCCGAGCCCAGACTGCTTGAAACCTCCAAATGGTGTCCAGTACCGCACTGAGGAGTGGGAGTTGACCGAGAGCGCTCCAGTGTCTATCGCCCGCGCCACCCTCAGTGCCTTGCCGACGTCTCTGGTCCAGATCGACCCCGACAGCCCGTAGTTGGTGTCGTTCGCGATGCGAATTGCATCTGCCTCGTCCTCGAAGGGCACGACACTCAGGACCGGTCCGAATATCTCTTCGCTCAGCGCCGCGGAGCCCGGAGCCACGGGCGCGAGCACGGTCGGAGGAAACCAGTACCCCGGTCCCGACGGCGCCGTTCCGGCGAAAGCCACCGGAGCGCCCTCAGGCACGAAGGCAGCGACGGCAGCACGGTGCTGCGCGCTTATGAGGGGGCCCATCTGACTGCTCTCGTCCGCAGGGTCCAGCACACGGAAGCTGCGAACGGCCGGCTCGAGAAGCTCGAGAAAGCGGTCGTGCACACTCGCCTCAATCAAAAGCCGGGACCGCGCGCAGCAGTCCTGCCCGGCGTTGTCGAAGACCGCCGCAGGCGCGCTTGCTGCCGCCCGCTCCAAGTCGGCGTCCGCGAACACAACGTTCGCACTCTTTCCTCCGAGCTCGAGAGTCACGCGTTTCACCTGGTCGGCGCAGCCGGCCATGATCTTCTTGCCGACATCGGTCGAACCCGTAAAGCAAATCTTGCGCACGAGAGGATGGGTGACGAACCGCCACCCGACAATGCTTCCCTTGCCTGGCAGGACCTGGAAGACGCCTTCTGGGATGCCCGCCTCCAAGAGCAGCTCGCCTATGCGTATCGCCGTCAGCGGAGTCAGCTCAGCAGGCTTGAGCACCACTGCGTTGCCGGCCGCCAACGCGGGTGCGAACCCCCACGAGGCTATGGGCATCGGGAAGTTCCAGGGCACGATCACCCCGACAACGCCGAGCGGTTCCCGAAAAGTCACGTCGATGCCGCCGGCGACGGGAATCTGGCGGCCAAAGAGCCTCTCGGGCGCTCCCGAGTAGTAGGCGAGGACGTCGCGGACGTTGCCCGCCTCGAAGCGGGCGTTGGAAATCGTGTGGCCGGCGTTGCTCACCTCGAGCCGCGCCAGCTCTTCGGCCGCACCATCGACCGCCTCTGCGGCTCTTCGCAGCAACCGGGCCCGTTCACCTGGAGCAAGTCGCGCCCAGCCGCGCTGCGCGGCAGCTGCGCGCTCGATCGCGCTGTCTACCTCCTCGGGGCCGAGCAGGTGAACCTGCTCGATGACCTCCTCGGTGGCTGGGTTGACGACGTCAGTTGTAGTGGTCACGTGCTTGCCTCACATCCGTTCGAAAGACCTGAAGCGCTCCCAGTCGGTCACGGTCGACTCGAAGTTTCGCAGCTCCACCTCCGCCATGTTCCTGTAGTGCTCGACGACCCGCGTTCCAAATGCCTGCTTGGCGACCTCGCTCTCGCCGAAACGATCGGCAGCAGCCCGGATGGTCCGCGGCAGCCGTGGCGCACCTGAGGTGTACGCGTTGCCGACAAGCTCCGGCTCGAGCTCGAGGGAGTTGTCGACACCGTACAGCCCCCCGGCGACGAGGGCCGCGATTGCGAGATAGGGGTTGACGTCGCCTCCGGGGACGCGGCACTCGACGCGGATCGACTCCCCGTGGCCGACGATGCGAAACGAGCAGGTCCTGTTGTCCCTTCCCCAGGCGAGCGCGGTCGGGGCAAAAGAGCCGTCGGCAAAGCGCTTGTAGCTGTTGATGTTGGGAGCCAGCAACAAGGTGAGATCGGCAGTGCAGGCGAGCATGCCGGCAAGGAACTGCTCGAAGAGCTCTGACATCCCGTGCTGCCCATCGCCGGCGAAAAGGGGTGCCCCAGATCGATCGCGCAACGAGAGGTGGATGTGGCAGCTGTTGCCCTCTCTCTCGTTGTACTTGGCCATGAAGGTGATGGAGCATCCCTCCTGGGACGCGATCTCCTTGGCCCCGGTCTTGAACAGAGCGTGCTCGTCGGCCTTGGTGACGAGCTCGTCGTAGCGAAACGCCATCTCGTGCTGACCGAAGTTGCACTCCCCCTTCACCGATTCGACCCACATACCGGCATCGCTCATCTCCCGCCTGATGCGACCGAGCAGGGGCTCCACCCGAGACGTCCCAAGGATGGAGTAGTCGACGTTGTACCGGTTCGCCGGCGTGAGGTCACGATATGCCCTGTCCCAGGCGTCCTCGTAGGAGTTCTCGAACACGATGAACTCGAGCTCAGTGGCGACGAGGCCCACCCACCCGCGCTCCGCGAGCCTGGCTGCCTGGTTCTTCAGGATCTGCCTGGGGGCCGCAGGAACGGCAGATCCATCCTCCCACAGGAGATCGGCTTGGCAGACAACTGTCTTTCGGTGCCAAGGCATGAGCCGCATCGTCCGCAGGTCAGGACGCATCACAAAGTCGCCGTAGCCCGTCTCCCACGACGACATCTCGTAGCCGGCAACGGTGTTCATGTCCACGTCGACTGCGAGCAGGTAGCTGCACCCCTCCGTATCGTTCTCCACCACTTCCGCAAGAAAGTGCCTCGCGTCAAAGCGCTTCCCCTGGAGACGACCCTGCATGTCGGTGAACACGACGAGCACCGTGTCGATATCGTCCTCTCCGACGAGGCCCTCCAGGTTGTGAATACTGAGCCGAGCAGGGCCATTCCTCAATCTGTCTCCTCCGATCCCCTCGCGTGTACAACGATCATGCCTCGAAACCCACCGCCAGTGCGCAACTCAGGACCGTGCGCTTCGCGAGTCCGATGAATGCGGCGGAGCTGCCGTCACGAGCAGGCCCGCGAGGTCGAGGGCCTCTCCGGGCTCGTGTACGGCACCGCCCAGGTGAAAGGCGAGGCTGTAGGGCCGAGAGGTCCCGCGGTTGAAAGCGACTGCCTGGACGACGATTCGGTCGATGACGAGGCGCGCTGCCTTGGCATCCGCGCCGATCAGGAGGATCGCGAACTCATCGGATCCGATCCGGCCGACAAGGTCGGTCCCACGCACTGTGTGTCCTAGCAGCTCAGCGGCCTCGACGAGGACTCGGTTCCCGACCTCGAAACCGTGAAGCGCATTTATATGCCCGAGGCCGACAATGTCGGCCCTCAGCACCACCGACGACCTGCCGCGCCGGTCACTGAATGCCAGCATCTTGCTGCCGGTGTTCTCGAAGCTGCGTGCGTTCATGGCGCCCGTGAGAGCATCCGTCGTGACATATGGCAGCGGAGACAGCTCCTCCTCGATCAGCTTTGCCAAGTCAGCGAGCGCCGCGACCTCCGACTCGGGAAACTCTCGCGCCGCAGTGTCGAGCACTGCGAGTGCACCGATCACCTGCCCGCCCCGGGCCCGGATCGGGACGCCCGCGTAGGCAAGTATCGGGCGATCTCGCCTCGACGACACGATCTCATCGAATCGGCCGTCACTCCTCGCGTCCGCCACGACGAGCGGCAGCCCGGAAGCGACTATGTGAGAGCAGAACCAGTAGTCGCGAGATGGCTGTCCGAGGTCGATGCCTGCCTGCCTGGCGCCGTAGATCGACTTGAAGAAAATGCGAGCCTCGGCGACGATGCTCATGATCCCGATTGGAGCCCCGCTGAAGCGCGCGGCCAGCTGCACGACCCGGTCGAATCTCGCCTCGGGTGCGCTGTCTAGGAGTCGCAGCTCCTGGAGCGCAAAAAGCCGGCCGGTCTCATCTGACGCGAGCGGTGCCGCCTCCACACCATGAGGTTACCGGCGTCGGGCATCATCGACATCTGGAAGAAGCCGGATCCACGCGGGACATGCATGCTAGGACGGGACGGGTCAACAACTCCCGATGAACAAGGAGGGCACAGTCATGACAACCCATGAGCAGATCGTCGACGCGCTACGCGAGCGGCTGCTGGAGGCGATCACCTCCCGCAACAACACCTCCGAGACGCTCCTCACCCTTGCGGAGGCCTATGCGTGGCTGCTAGCCCCCGATCAGCCCCACGGACAGCGCAAGGCCGCGACCTGACCGCGCGCGACGGCGGTAGAGGTTTCCTCTCAAGTCTTGGTCGCACCTGCCGATAACTTACGAAGCCTGTTCCAAAGCAATGCGACCGCCTCCGGCCCCCCCCTCGCCGGAGGCGTTGTCGCGTCACCGCTCGGGCCAGAGCCTGGAACGCAGAGCAGGTGGCCACGCGGACGCATCCAGCCCGTGGGACGCGAGAAGTGCGAGAGCGATCCGCTCCGCCCCAAAGCCCACGCAGGCGCTGTGCGCAACGGCGCCATCGGCGGTCTCGATGCCAAACCCGCGGCCGAAGTGGTCGAGATGATAGTTGGACGACGCCAGAGCCACTGTCCCGCCGTGCGCGCCGAGTGAGGTCGATATCTCGTGCTTCAGCGCCTGACTGCGCTGGTAGGCCGACAAGAGCTTCCCGAATCTCCCGAAGAAGGAGTCGCTCGCAATCCTAGCTGTGACCGAGAGCCCCAGTCCGGCAAGGAGATGAGCTGCTCGCTCGAGCCAGGCATCGCGATGCGCCGCCGCTCCATCGGCATCGCCGACGTAGACGAACTCGTGCATTCGAAACGCCTGCATCCGCGTGGGATCGTGGCTCGGCTCGTGGCGAAAGCACTGGCCGAAGACCTCGAATCGGCGGCCACCTGGTGGCAGCCGTCCCCGACAGATCGGGTACAGCTGGTGGCATGCAGCCGGACAGAGCACCACCTCGGAGCGTTCCAGAAGTCCTGCCCAGTCGTCTCCATGCTCCAAGCGCCTCAAGAGCTCCGCATGCATGGCGTCGCCGCCTTCGAAGGAGCTGATCGAGCCAACCAGGTCAGGAAAGGCGCGCACGTATTCGGATCGCTCGAGAACGCTCCGACCCATGACCGCCGGAAGGTGCAGCACCTGGGCTCTCTCGTCGGCCCCGGCCTCGCTCACGAGTCTTTCGAGCGCGGCCACCATGTCCTCGAAGACGCCGGAGCGCAGGTAGATGCCCTCGACCTCTGTTTCGACGAGCAGGCCAGCAGAGAGCAGATTCGAGCGGAAGTCATCCCCGGGCAAGCTCATGCGCGCTCTCGCGAGCCAGCAGAGCCGCGAGCGTCCTCGGTCCCCGCCGGCGCAAGCTCCTCGCCGGAGGCACAGCTCAGCGCCTGATCGAGGTCCTCGATGAGGTCGTCGATGTGCTCGATGCCGACCGAAAGCCGGATCATGTCCGGAGTTACGCCCACGACTCTCAGGTCCTCTCCGGTAAGCTGCCGGTGAGTGGTAGATGCCGGATGGCTGACGAGCGACTTGGCGTCGCCCAAGTTGACGAGACGCTTGAATAGCTTTACTGCGTTGAAGAAACGCAGCCCCGCCTCGTAACCCCCGACGACGCCGAAGGTGAGGAGAGAGGAACACCGCCCGCGCAGGTACCGCTCCGCAAGCTCGTAGTGGGGGTTGTCGGTAAAGCCGGCAAAGTTCACCCACGCGACACGCGGATCCTGGCGGAGGTAGGCGGCCACAGCCCGCGCGTTCCCCTCGTGGTGATCCAGCCTCGCCGCCATAGTCTCCAGACCCTGCAGGATCATGAATGCGCTAAATGGCGACAATGTCGCACCCATGTTGCGCAGCACCACGGTGCGACACCGCACGATATATGCAGCTTCGCCGAAGCGCTCCGGATACACGACCCCGTGGAAGGCCGGTTCAGGTCGCGAGAACATCGGAAACCTGTCTGGGTGCTCCGCCCACGGAAACTTACCGCCGTCGACGATCCCCCCCCCCGAGCGTGGTCCCGTGCCCACCGATGAACTTCGTGAGGGAATGGACCACGATATCGGCACCGTGCTCGATCGGCTTCAGCAACAGCGGCGTCGCAACTGTATTGTCGACTATAAAAGGTATCCTGTGGCGCTGGGCCACAGCTGCCACAGCCCCAATGTCGACGACATTGCCCGCTGGATTGCCAATGCTCTCGCAGAAGATCGCCTTGGTCCGGTCGTCGATAAGCCGTGCAATGGCCTCTGGTGAGTCGTCCGCAGCAAGACGCACCTCGATGCCCTGCCGCGGGAGTACATGCACGAAAAGCGTATAGGTGGTTCCGTAGAGCTGGGGGGCAGAGACAATGTTGTCACCTGTCTCGGCAAGATTCTGGATCGCATAAAGCACTGCCGCGGTGCCCGAGCTCAAGGTCAGCGCACCAACGCCACGCTCGAGGGCTGCGAGTCGGCGCTCTAGCACCTCGTTGGTGGGGTTGTTGAGCCGGTTGTAGTGATAACCAGGTATATCCATATCGAAGACCGCCGCCGCGTGCGCCGCATCGCTGAACTCATGTGCCACCGTCTGGTAGATAGGCACCGCTACCGCGTTGGTCGAATCGGGCACATAGCCGCCGTGAATCGCGATCGTCTCGTCACGCACCCACTGACCTCATCTCTCTCTCATCAGCGGGCAAAGGCGGCGGTCCGGGACGGACCCCCAGGCTCCGCCCCGGCGACTTGCGGCGCAGTATCTCTGCGAGCCAATTCGAGTAAAGCCGCTCGCCATCGCGGCCCCACGTGTCTAGAAGGCGCGCGCTCACCTGATCGAAGGGGAACCTCTCGAGATAATCGGGCCTCTCACGCCCCGCCTCGCACTCAGCGGCGAACTGGCGCAGGAGCGCTTCTGCTTCCTCGTCGACATAGTTCACCGGTATGGGAGGCGGAGTCGAGCGCGCGCCTTGGACATATCTGAGCAGATCTCGGCGGTACTCGCGCAGCAGGCTGGTCGTCGAGTACTCCGGGTGACCCTGGACGAGCACGAGCAGGCAGTCCTGATGCTCCCGTGTCAGCAGCGTCCAGCTGACATCGCTCGCGATCAACAGGTTCGAGTACTCCGGGGGCAGCAAATCTTGCGGCACGTCGTTGAGTCGTGAATGCGGCACGTAGATCGGCCCGTTCATCCCCCGAACAAGCGAGTGCCCGCTTTCGGCGTCGTGGACGAAGACTCCTGAGCACTTCTTGGCCAATGGCACCCGGTCGATGCCATCGAGCAGCAGGAGCGCCGCGTGCGCCGCAAGGCACGACAGGACGGTCGCGAAAGTCGATCGCTCCGCCCAGGCGATCAGCGCCGCGAGCGAGGGCCAGTAGGGCTCCTGCAACAGCATGCCTGCGACGGGCTCCGTGCCCGTCACGATGACCCCGTCGATCCGCCTCGAGAGCAGGTCGTCGAGCGTCCCATACCGCTCGCCGATGCGGTGGTTGACCTCCTCGCCGCGTGGCAGACCCGGCATGGTGTGGAGCCAGACTCGAACCACGACGGAGCCAGCTGCACGTTCGAGCAGCGACAGGAATTGCCTCTCGGTCTCGGCAAAGGCACCGTCGGGCATGTTGTTCACGATCGCGAGCTCGACAGAGGTCGTTGCATGCCAATCTCTCTGATCGCCGCTCGCTTCCCTCCTGCGAGAAGGGGAGGACGTCGGAGGCTCGATGACAACTGGGATGAAGCACCTCCGCTGCTCGTCGTGGAACCTTGACAGCATAGATAGCGAATCGGGGCGACTCAATCAAGCGGTAGCCTGTCGAGGTGGCTGGGCGGATAGGGGTCGGCGGACCAGAGCTGAGCACTCCATGAGGGAGGTCGCCCTCGTTGGACTTGGAGCGTGGGGCCTTTGCGTCCTCGAGCGAATAGCTCATCTCGCGCGCTCCGAGCAGCAGCCGACGCGGGTCCACGTCGTGGAGCCGGCGCCCCCCGGCCCGGGCGTGTACTCCTGCGAGGAACCGGAGTACCTCCTCCTCAATACGCCATGCGGTCAGATTTCTCTCTACCCGTGGGACTACGAGGGATCGCGGCCCCGCTATGGCCTCGGTCTCTTCGACTGGGCGACGCAAGTTGGCTACCGCTGGAACGGCGAGGCCTGCCAGATCGCGAGCTCCGGGCGCGAGATCACGCCGCACGACTACCTCCCGCGACGTGTGCTCGGCGCGTATCTGCAATGGTTCTACGAGACTCTCGTGGAGGACGCGCAGTGGCCACTCGAGATCGTGCAGCACCGCACCCTTGCCTCCGACATCATCGCCCAGGCAGGCGGCCGCGAGACGGTGCATCTTGCCAACGGGGAAAGCGTCACGGTTGACCACGTCATACTGACGACAGGACACGTCTCCAACCTCGACAGCCCTGATCATCTGAGAAGGCCCTATCCGGTGAGCGGGTTCCTGCGTGAGGTCTCGCCGAGCGCCTCGGTCGGCGTAGTCGGCATGGGCCTTGTCGGCATTGACGTCGTTTCGGCGCTGACCCTCGGGCGGGGGGGCTCCTACGAGCAGCACGGGCAGCGGCTCCGATACCGGCCAAGCGGGCACGAACCGCTCATATACATGTTCTCGCGAAGCGGCTTCCCCTACTGCGCGAAAGCTGCCGAAGCTCTCGACGAGACAGACGAGTACGCCCCAGTCCTCTGCACACCGCAGGCAGTGGCTTCTATCAGGGCCGCCGCCGGGCAGATCGACATCCGTTCGGCGATGCTTCCACTGATATTTGCCGAGATGACGGCGCGCTATTACATCCACTCTGCCTCTGTCACAGCCGGTGCTCTCGCCGGGAAGGAAGTCCGCGCGCGTCTCGAGCTGGCGTCGCTGCCTGAGTTCGAGACAGCGGTTGCGCCTCTTGCTGCTCGTTACGGGACCTTTGACGCCGAGCGTAGCTTCTTTTGTCCCGAAGGGGACTTCCTATCGGCAGCTGACTACGAGGGGCGCTCGTACGCCATGATCGAAAGGGATCTGGACGAAGCGCTGAAGGGGCCCGCCAGTGCCGTCAAAGCTGCGTACGAAGTCCTGCGCTTCCAGCGTGATCCCATGCGCTCGGTGATCGAGTTCGGTGGCCTCTCGCTCGAGTCGTATCTCGACTTCCAGTCGAACATCCGCAGCAAGGTCAGTCGACTCGTTGCCGGACCACCGGCAATTCGCTCTCAGCAGCTTCTCGCCCTGATGGACGCCGGGACGCTCAGGATGCCGTTCGGGCCGACACCACGTATCACGACGTCTCACGGCACCTCGACGGTCCGGTCGGCGGAACTGGACAGGCCGTTCTCGGCACCCGTGGATCTGCTGATCCAGGGCTACCTCGAGGATCCGAGCCTCAATCGCTCTTCGTCGGTGCTTCTCTCGAACCTCTACAGAAGCGGCCGGCTGCAACAGTTCTCCTATGGTGACACGCCGGTGGGCAGCGTCATGCTCACAGAGGACCTCCACCCAGTCGCCCGCGACGGCAAAGTTCAAGACCGACTGTTCCTGCTCAGCGCGCTCACAGAAGGCGTCAGGTACTTCACGCATTACCTTCCGTCGCCAAAGAGCCGGCTCCGCGTCTTTTTGGACGCGCAGAGATGTGTGGAAACAATCCTCGCCTGATTGGTTCCTTACCTCTCGCGTGTCACCTACTTCCGTACAACCAGCTGCTAAGGGTATAGCTCGGTAGCCCCCGTACCAATTATGAGACTCACCAAGCACCAGACCAATTAACTGCTAGCATTACGCTCCAGCAATCGATCCCCGCCTTATAGGAGAGAGACAGTTGGGTAATCCGCAGTGCCGACGTTGCTGATCGCGAACGCCGGTGGTCATCTCCAGGAGCTAGTCGAGCTCTTCCCACGCCTTGAGCCAGTTGACCACGCAGATCCCACCTGGGTCACGTTCGACACATCGCAAGCTCGCTCTCTGCTTGCGGGCGCAGACGTTGTCTATGTGCCGTATCCCCATCCGCGCGATCTTCTGATCACTATGAGACACCTCACGTGCGCGACGCGCGTTCTATGGGGACACCGACTCTTCTCACATGCCATCAGTACAGGTAGCAGCATCGCCGTCCCATTTCTGACACTGGCTCGCATACGAGGAATCTCCTGCCATTATATCGAAAGTGCCACTAGGCAGACTCTTCCATCTCTGACAGGACGGATTCTGGCTCGCACGCCCGGCATAGAGATGTACGGGCAAGTCTCGACTTGGAAAGACCCACCTTGGCACTACCGCGGCACCGTCTTCGACGGTTACGTGACAAGACAGGCCACTCCGACACCCATCAAGAAGATCGTCGTATCAGTCGGCTCTTCTAGAACCTACGGCTTCCGACGGCTCCTTGAGGCCGTTCTTCGCGAGCTTCCAGGAGACATAGATGTCACGTGGCAGACCGGCTCCACGCCTGTAAAGGACCTGCCTATTCGTGCGCGCCCGGAGATGCCGAGTCAAGAGCTGGCCGCGGAGTTTGCAGCCGCAGATATCGTGATCACGCACGCCGGTGTCGGGGTCGCCTTGCTCGCACTCTCCGTTGGCCGTTGCCCGGTACTCGTGCCGCGTAGAATGCACAGAGGCGAACACATCGACGATCACCAACGAGAAGTTGCTACCGAACTCGATCGCCGTTGCCTAGCCGTGGCATGCGAGGCGGACGAACTCGCCTTCACGACGCTCGAGAGAGCAGCAGCTCGAGCCGTCAGTCGCGTCGCCTCTCCTCCGACCTTTCGGCTTCACACTTCCTGATAGCCCTACGCGGACCCGGAGCGTAGAGCCACACCCTATGGAAGCCCCAGAGCAGCACGCAGTGCGCTCAATTGTGACATCCATCTGTCGATTTGTACCGCCCGTGCGGATAGAGAGAGCTGCTCAAGCCCCTCGATATCTCCGGCGGCAGATCTAAGCCCCGTCGCGATCGCGCTCGCATTGTTCGCCACGGCAACCGCAGACGGGAAGAGCTCCCTGCAGAGCGGCCAGTTGCTGATGACCAGAGGCTTACAGGCATAGACCGCCTCGTATGCCGCACGCATGACGGACGTGGGCTCGGACGTCAGGGCAACGACTATGTCCACTTCGCTCACGAGATTCTGGTACTCAGCTGCAGCAAGGAACCCGACGAACGAGACGTTGGGGGGGGCGCTCGCCACAAGGCCAGGCGGAGAATCCTCCAGCCGTCCCGTCACCAGCAGATCGATTTCCGGCACAAGCGCCGCAGCCCCGACTGCCGCCTCGACTGGCTCGTCACCGGCAAAACGTGCTACTAACAATGCTCTAATGCGCACCCCAGCTGAGCGCGGATGTTTCCGTACACACTCCCAGAAACCTGGCGCCTCGTGGACCACGAGTCCCCGACCTCCCCAGGTCTGAACCATATCCGCCCATTGATCGGCAGTAACAAGCGTCACCGTGGCGTGCCGGGCTACGAAGCGGTGCAATCGTAAAAGCCGAGCTGAGATGTTATCTCCCTGCCTGCCGAAAGCCCCTGGGTGACTGTCCAGAGCGAACGGGACACCGCGAAGCTTTGTCCATCCGAGGCCGATCAAGGCCAATACCGCGGGCGGGTTGGTCACTATAACTGCGGTTGGATCCTCGCGGGCTAAGTAAAGGATCGTGAGAACGCTCCCGATAATATATCGCATGAAGACATTTGGCCGGCGCCTATCGCTGGGCGGAAACAGCGTATATGCTCGACCTCCGAGGGACTCAGCGATCTCGGCACTTCTCCCAGCCACTGCACCCCACGCGACGAAAGCAACGGACCGCGGGCGCCGGTTCATAGACCGCCATCGCTGGCAGCGCCGATCATGGTGGTTCTTCATCGAATGCGCGTCTACTTGCACACAGGTCTCGTGTGACGCACGACAACTCAGAGACTCCTAATGTTACTAGGAGAAGGAAGTGGCTAGCGCAGCAGTAGCGTTCGGATATCCCGCCGAGTTTGGAATGGCACCACTTCCGTAGTCCCAGAGAATCGCGTTCACAACGTTATGGGTATCAATCCAGTTTGCCATCTGCTCGACAAAATAGGCATTATCGCCTCCGCTCACCATTCCCCCACTGTTCCAGCCCAGACCCCACTCGGGGAAAGCTAATGGCTTGCCCTGCGAAGCACCGAAGCTTGCGAGCCAATCCAAGCCGTAGCTTTGGGTGAGCATGTGCTGCCACTCGGCCTGCGGGCCTGGATATGATCCCCATTCCAAGTCATAGACGTCAAGTCCAATAATGCTGACGTACGCATTGCCCGGATAGTAGTTAGCGAGGTTTCCAACGCCCATGTCGCCGCGGGTTGGATTCCACTCGAACTGAAAATTGGCTCCGGAGACCGACTGCATTGTCGTGACGATCTGGCGCCAGTATTGGACAAACGCCGTGGCCTGCCCGCCAGCAGCCCACGGAAACCAACTTCCGTTGAACTCCCAGCCTAGGCGAATTATCGAAGCTCCCTGTCCGCCACTCACGAAAGCTGATGCGAGCGCCTGAAAGTAGCTGTCGTAGGCACCCGTCGCGCCAACTGCCAAACTTGCCCCCGAGTTCGGTAGCATAGGAACGCCCCAGATCATCTGATACCCCGTACCCTGCCATTGTGAAAGGAACCAGGATGGATCGCTGATGGTTGCCCATGAAGAACCATCCAAGAAGTCCATAGCGTAACGCACTTTATGACCAACCACTGAATTTGTGAGGGCTATATCTGAAGATGACGCCGGACCTGCGTAGACACCGAGCACGGACGCGGCATTTGATGGTGATGAGCTGCCTAAGGTCGTGGTCGGCGGGGAGGTCGTCGTGGTCGGCGGGGAGGTCGTCGTGGTCGGCGGGGAGGTCGTCGTGGTCGGCGGGGAGGTCGTCGTGGTCGGCGGGGAGGGGTTGGGCACCGGAGATGGTGCA
>JAKACA010000249.1 GCA_021796455.1 Actinomycetes bacterium | reverse complement strand
GCCGGCGCGAATGGCGAGCCCCGAGGCTGCATCACGCCGCCTCGGACGGCTGCTTTTCGATGGTGACCTGTGAGACCGATACGACCGAGGCCGAGCTGCTCGCGCTCTACAAGCGACAGCCCCGCCTGGAGCGCCGCCATGTGACCTTTAAGAGTGTCATCGCAGCCTGCCCAATCGAGCTGCAGGGCGACTACCGCATCGACGCCTTCGGCTCTTGCCTCTGCGTAGCGCTGCTCATCCATTTGCTGATCGAACGCGAGCTGCGGCGCTACCTTCGCTTCCAGTGCGACGGAGCGGTGGGCATGGGTGAGCTGTGAGAGCTGGGAGGAGAAGGTGCTGCGAGCGCCCGGGGCGCAGGAGAGGGTCGACGAGATCGAGGGCGAGCTCCGGGTAGCAGCTGGTGTCACGAGACGTGGAGAGGGAGAAGTCGGCGCGCGGCAACTCGGGGATCGACAACGCGAACGGCCATCGACCTTTGGGGCAAAGGAGTGACTGAACAGCCTTACCTCTGGGAGTTCCGGGCGCGCCTTCGCCGCCATGCCTTCGGTTGGCGTTCGCAGCCGGCCGTCCAACGCGTGAAGCAGGCCGTCAGCGAGGTCAAGGCGGTCGCCAGGCAAGACCAGAAGACACGGGAGCGTTGGCTCGATCGGCTCTGGGCTGCCCACGAGGCCGACAAGATCCCCTACGTCGAGAGACTTGCCGACCACTGGGGTGAGCTCTGTATCTCGAAGGAGGTCGCCTCTCGTTGGGCCGACGAGTTGCTCGGCATCACGCGCATGGCTCTCAGCCCCGACCCGAAGCTGCACGGACACTTCCGCGGCACCGCCGCCTGCCTGAGCGCCCTCTACACCGCGGAGCGCTACGGGGAGATCGTCGACATCCTCCAACTCGACACCATCTGGCCATATAAACGTTGGGCCGTGAGAGCGTTCGCCGCCATGGGCAAGAAGGCCGAGGCGATCCGCTACGCCGAGTCGTGCCGCTCGCCCTGGGCGTCGGACCACGAGATCGACTCCATGTGCGAGGAGATCCTCCTCCCCTCCGGACTCATCGAGGAGGCCGTCGAGCTCGCGAGCAGCGGCCCGTGCGACCCGAAGACGCTCATACGGGCGGCTCGTGACTTCGCCCAAAAGGAGCCAGGCTTCTCCGTCGAAGTCGGACTTCTCGCCCTCCGCTGGCTCGGCGAAGGTTATGGCTACGAGGTGACGAGAGCCGATGTCTGGCACGCCTACACGCACCTTATGGGGGCCGCCTCCAGCGACGGTCGTCATGACGAAACCCGAAAGCGCGTGAGCGAGATCGTGGGCAGCGAGGCAGCGGCGGGTTTCGTCAAGAGCGTCCTCGGCAGGGAGCTGGGATTGTGATGCCGCCTGTTTCCAAGGAAAAACAATGAGGGCGCGCGCTGTCATCGGTGTCGCGAGACCTCCGCAGTCCGGCGGGATCTCCTTAGCCGAGCGGTCCGGGTGGCCACGTCCGGACTCGCGTATGCCAGCACGGTGCCCATCGCGACGTCCTCGCGACGTCCGTTCGACATCCCGATGTGCCCATTCGAAGACCGAGCCCCATCCGACCTGCCGCGCCTTCGATCCCCGGACTGGCTCGCCGGAGATCAATGGCCAGGATGTCCAGCGCGGGCTGTGTCACGTCCTCCAAGATCGCGGCCGCTCGGTGAGAGCCAAGAGGAGAATCGGTATTCTTGGGCGGCATCTCGCATTCTGGTAGACTTGGCGAGTGGGACCGGGGGTGCGGACCCAGCTTAGGGGGGCTGTCAACGATGACGGTTACTGAACGCGGCGGTGGAGCCAAGCTCGCAAAGACGGTGGTCGCGGGGCTGTCGGTCTTCGGGTTTGGAGGCCTCGCGGCCCTAGCCCACCCCGCGGCGACAAGTGTCAGCGGCAACCCGTACTTCCCATTGGCCGTTGGTGCCACGTGGACCTACAAGGCGACGAGCGGCCCGGCAGCAGGGTCGACCGTCACCACCCGGGTCGTGAGCACCCGCGCGACTGCGGCAGGGACGGTCGTCAACATGCGCATTGCCAGCAACAGCAGCGTCGTGCTCAACGCTCACTACGTAGTCCGCCCCAATGGCAGCGTCGAGTTCGAGGGAACGGCGCCGGGCAGCACGAAGGTTTCCTTGAGCGGGAGCGGCGACTACTTCATCCCGAATGCTCGGCAGGTGACGTCCTGTCATCCCTGCGCCTTCACGGGAACCTTCACGACCAAGCTGGCCACGATGTCCATACAGGAACACCTGCTTGAGTCCGTCACGAGCATGGGTCTACAGCACATCGCAGTACCTGCAGGTTCCTTCACGGCGGAGAAGCTCCTTCTCTCGATGAAGCTCACTGGGGCCTACGGCGGCATCACCACGGACTCGACGACGAAGTTCTACGACTACCTTGCCAGGAATGTCGGCGTCGTCGAGAGCGGAGGCGGGACGGTTACCACGTCGGTGGCCGGCCAGACCTTCCACTCTTCGACCGGAAACGAGGTGCTGGTCAAGTACACGCCCTGACGCGCAACCGGAGGCGGGGCGCGCCTGCAGGGCGCGAAATCTCCCGACGTCAGAAGGCGGATGCGCTCAGATCTCAGACCTTGCACTTGCTCGGGATGCCCGTGACCTGCACCCAGTTGGTCTCCGGTCCGAGGCGGACGTAGGTGTTGCACGCCGCCATCGGGTGCTGCAAGTCGAGCGGACAGCGAGCAAGGCAGGCGTGGTAGTCCTGCTCGCAGCCGCAGCCGTAGTTGCAGCAGTACTTCGTCTCGAGCTTGCAAAGCGCGTTGCAGAAGGCTGTTTGACCGAGACCAGTGTCGAGGCTGGTCAGGCCGTCGATGACGCCGTCCACGAGCGAGCTTCCGAGCGCGAGGGGCGCGAGCAGGCCGACGGCGTTCGACGCCCCGCTCGCGCCGATCAAGCCAAGGCCGCTCGAGAACAGGGAGGCGGCGAAGCCAGCAGCCACCCACTCCGGTGCCGAGATAGCGGCTGCGGGCAACGTGGCGAGCGCAACGCCGACGCCGAGAGCAAAGCCACAGAGGTCCGCGCAGTTGTAGCCGGGGGCCGCATCGGATCCGACCGCGCTCTCGACGACCTCCGCACCTATCGCGTGGCTGGCGGAGTGAGAGGTGCTGATCGCAGGCGGGTGCGGCACCGGTGAGCTGACCACCTTCCCGGAGCTCACCGCCGCAACCTCGATGAACCGGCCCCGTGGGTCGAGGAGGGCAGCCCAGGCTCGTTCGCCGCCGTTGGTCAGGTCGTAGACGAGGATGGCGCGCGGCGTGGTCTTCGCGTTGCCGGCGAGCGGCGTCAGGCTGGAGAGCATCGTCAGCTTGCCGCCCTGCTCCATGCCGAGGGTGAAGGGGTCGCTGCTCTGGCGAAAACCGCGTCCCGCCAGCCAGGCCGCGAGGGAGCGGAACGCTGCCAGCTCGTTGGCGTACGAGGCGCAGAGCTTCTTCCCCGAGCACGCCTGATGACACGGACGGCAGGTCAGCTTCCTCGTGGAGCGGTCATACGAGCAGACCGAGCAGCTACCGCATGACGGGCAGCGCACCCCGCCACCCGCGGCAGCGCCGCTTCGCGCCGACGAGGTGAGCTGGGGCATGCGTCCGAGCGGGAGGCGGAACGCAGCAAGCACGCCGAGGGCGAGGGTGACGACGCGCCGGCGGGTGAGGGCATCCGGGAGGGCGTCCGGGATGCCGAGCGGCTCAGCGCGGTCGCGTCGGCCGAGCAGCGCGCTAACCTCGGCGGCGCCGACCACAGCTCGTAGAGAACGGCCGGCGGGATCGAGCTCGACGGCTGTCGGTGTGCCGGTCACCCCGAAGCGCTTCGCAAGATGTCCGTCGTCGGAGACGATGGCCGAGACACCGGCCAGGGCACCCATGAGCTCGTCGTCGGCCGCCGCCGCGGGCGGAGCGGCGACGATCAGCGGAGGCGCGCCGGGCGAGACCTGACCGCCGCTGAGCAGCGTCAGCAGCGACCTGCAGGCCCCACAGCCCGGGGCGAGGAAGAGCAAGAGCGTCGGTCCGTCCTCGTTCAGCAACCGCCCGAGGGTCGTTGCCTCTCCGCCAAGGGTTGTCAGCGCCATGCTGCGGGCGCCCGAACGCCTACGGCGGTGGAAGCGTGTGAGCGGCGAGGTGATGGCGGCGATCACGGCGAG
>JAKACA010000248.1 GCA_021796455.1 Actinomycetes bacterium | reverse complement strand
AGCCGTACCCCCTTAGCCCCAACACCCATAACTTAGAGATACATCCGTGGTATTCTGCGACGGATGCCACGTGCGGGACAGGTACGGGTCGCCGGCGGTGAGCGACTGACCGATCGCGTCGCGCTCGGGGTGTTGACCGCGACGTTCCCCCGGGGCCTCGTCGATGCCGTGATCGCGGCCACTGGTCGCCGTGAGCAGCGCAACCGGCTGCTGCCCGCGCATCTCGTCGTCTACTACGTGCTGGCGATGACGCTGTTCTCCTCGTCGGGCTACGAGGAGGTGATGCGCAGCCTGACCGAGGGGCTGTCGTGGACGACCGACGGCTCCGAGGACTACTCGGTTCCCTCCCAGGTCGCGATCACCAAGGCCCGGGCGCGCCTTGGGCCCGAGCCGCTCGCCGAGCTGTTCGCGCGGGCCTGCGTGCCGCTCGCCACGCCCCAGCCCAAGGGCGCCTTCTACCGTTCCTGGCGACTCGTCGCCATGGACGGGACGACGATCGACGTGGCCGACACCGCAGCGAACGCGGCCGAGCTCGGGCGCGCCGGCACCGGGCGAGGCGACGGGTCGGCCTTCCCCCAGCTGCGGATGGTCGCCATTGCAGAAGCCGGCACCCACGCCGTCTTCGCCGTTCAGATGGACTCGTACGCCACGAGCGAGGTCGCGCTGGCAAAGAAGGCCGTCGCGTCGCTCACCCCCGAGATGCTCTGCCTTGCCGACCGGGGCTTCACGGCGCATCCGCTGTTCGCCGAGGCGGCCAAGACCGGGGCTGCGCTCTTGTGGCGAGCCAAGTCCAACGCCGTCCTTCCGGTGCTCGAACGCCACAACGACGGGTCGTTCGGCTCCGAGCTGGTGGCGAGCGACGACAAGCACCGGCGCGAGCACGTGATCTCGGTGCGCGTGATCGAGTACGCGATCGACGACCCCGGGCGGCCCCAGGCGGCCGGCACCACCTACCGTCTCGTCACGACGATCCTCGATCCGACGAAGGCTCCCGGCGCAGAGCTCGCCGCGCTCTACGCTGAGCGGTGGGAAATCGAGTCGATCTTCGACGAGCTGAAGACCCACCAGCGCGGCCCCCGGGTGATCCTGCGCTCGCGGACGCCGGCGGGTGTCTACCAAGAGGCCTGGGGCTACCTCTGCGTCCACTACGCGGTCCGCGCGCTCCTCGCCGCCGCGGCGGACGCGGGCGGCCACGACCCCGATCGCCTGAGCTTCACCAAGGCCCTGCACGCCACGAGGCGCAGCGTGCGCAGGGGTCTCGACGCCACCGTGACCCTGGCCCGGGCGATCGAGCACGCGACCGCCGAGATCCTCCCGGGCATCCTGCCCACGCGCCGGCCTCGAGCACACGCCCGGGTCGTGCGCCGCAAGATGTCCGGCTTCAACGTGAAGCGAGCTGCGCACCGGAACTGGCCCCGTCCGACCGTGCCGATCCAGGGGGCAATCGTCGTGGTGGCGGCACCACCCTAAGTTATGGGTATTGCCCTTAGCCCACGATCAGCCGCCTGATCAGGTCAGATCAGTCGGTGGTATCCGGAGATCGGGAATCGAGCTCGAGGCTCGTGGAGTTGATGCACCACCGCTCCCCGGCCGGTCCGGGACCGTCGGGGAAGACGTGCCCGAGGTGGCCCCCACAGCGGGCGCAGGCCACTTCGACGCGCACCATGTGGTGATCGCGGTCCTCGCGCAGCTCCACCTGCTCCGGATCGACCGGCTCAGTGAAGCTCGGCCAGCCCGAGCCGGAGTCGTACTGGGTTTCGGCGTCGAACAACTCGGCACCGCAGCCCGCGCAACGGAACCGACCGGCGGCACCGGGATGGGTGTAGCGCCCCGAGAAGGGGGCGTCGGTCGCCCGCTCCCGCAGCACCCGGTACGCGTCGGGAGACAGACGCGAACGCCACTCCGCCTCGCTCGAAGGCAGGTCCGTTGCCGGTGGGGGGGCGTTCTTCTTCTGCGACTCGCTCATGGCCCACCCAGGCTAGCCCCGTTTTCCGCACCGCCAGCGGGTTAGTCCTCTGCCTGCTCTGGCCAGGGAAGTGCGATTCCGAGAAGCGCGAGGATGAGTCGCTGGGTCTTCGTGAGCCGGTCGCAGACCAGGCCGGCTCCGGTGTAGGTGATCGAGAGGCCCTCGAATGCGGCGAGCGCGGCGCGAGCGGTCGGGCGCGCCGAGCGCCCTTCGGGGAGGATGCCGGGGAGCTCTCCCTTTTCACCGAGTGCGCTGCGCAGCTCTGCCTCGATCAGCCCGAAGATCATGAGCGCGATGCCGATGACGGCCACGAGCGCCGCGATGCGGTCGTCGTTGTGTAAGAACACCGGGCGGACCCGAAGGGTCTGCTTCAGGTCCCGGTGGCGCTGCTCGACGATCCACTGGTCCTTGTAGGTGGAAAGCACGTCGAGGGCCGTGAGCGGCCCGGTCCGAGGATCGGGCAGGTTCGTCGCCAGTGCGTAGAGGCCGTCGAGCGCCGAGGCCGTTGCGATCGCCTCGTCGTCGCGGCGCCAGGTGATCGTCGGCTTGCCCGCCGTTGTCCCCGTCCTCACGATGAGCAGGGATGCGAGCTTGCCGGTGAGGATCTGGGCCACGCGGGCATCGACCTGCTTCTTCGTCTTGTAGTAGCGACCACCGAGGCCGTTGCGGACCCGGACGAGTGCCTCCTCGGCGTGTCGGAGCGCCCGCTCACGCCCCTCTCTCACCGAGCGTTGCTCTTCGGAGGAGAAGATGTAGGCGACGCGTAGCTCATGGGTCGTGCCGTCCTCGGCGCTGACGGGGAACGGGCAAAGCAGCCCCTTCCACACGGTGCGCTCGCCGACCACGCGGCGCTGCTCGCGCCAGGAGACGTGCTCGATCGTCTCGAGTGCTCCAAGACCACCGGGAACTGCCGTCTGGAAACGGTCGACAAAGCCCGTGTCTGCGCGAAGCGGCACGACGAAGCCGACCTTTCCCGCGTCGAGGCGGCAGAGGTTCTCGAGGTAGCCGAGTCCCGAGTCAGCGACGACGACAAGGCCCGACGCAAGCGTCTTTGAGAGCGTCTCGATCGCGGCCATGAACGCGGGCAGCTCGCTCGTCGCGCCGTCGTGCGGGCGGAAGTAGAGGGGGACGCCCCCCTCGGTCGACGCTTGGAGGGTCTTCACCTGCCGGCCGATGTTCCGCTGCGCGGACCAGCCCTTTTTCACGAGCGCCGAGCCCTCGTAGCTGCCGGCGAAGCGCACCGCGGTGAGATCGAGATGGAGCCTGCTCGCGTCCTCGCCGGGCGGGAGCAGACAGGTGGCGCCGATCATGAGCGCCGAGCGCAGCTCCTCTGCGACCGGAGCGAGCGCCTCGAGCCCCCGGCCGAGCCGGTCGTCGTTGAGCAGCATCGCCGGCACCGACAACAGCTCGGCGATCGCGGCCGAGGAGGCCCAGCCCGAGACGTCATAGAGCGGGGCGGGGGCACAGAGCCGGTTGGCGACGAGCGCGGCGATGACCTCGCCGTGGGTGAGCTGGGACCGCCCGCGCATCGGCGCCAGGCGGTCGAGGGTCGCCACGAGCTTGAGGCGGGCGAGGTAGTGCGAGACGAGCAGCAGCGGGCCGACGAGCCGGCGGGTGCCGGCCGCTGGCGGATCGAGCCGGGCGAAGGAGGCGGCGAGCTGGTCGAGTTGGCCCGACACCTTGAGCTCGTCCTCGCGACCAAGCGTGCGCAGCACGCGGTGGCGGACCTGGCCCTGTTCGTTGCGATAGGCCTCCACCAGGCGGAGGTAGACGTAGGAACGGCCGCCCTTGTGGACCACATGCCGCTTGACGTACACGCAGGACCTCCCCCACGAGTTGGCCCTACGCTATCAGCCCGACACGCGCACTTACAAGCTTGTAACTCTCCCACTTCGAGCGCGTCACCCGAACGTCGCCGCGCAAAACGTTGGCCCTACATCACCCAATCGACGCGTCATCGCGAGGAGCGCCCCTGGACCACAGATCCCAGCCCAACGGGGCTCGATCAGGACGTCGTCAGCCCATCCTTGACCCTGAGCAGTGCGGAAAACGGGGCTAGCCTTCGGTGGTGGCGGGGTCTGGGCCTGCCGGCGGCTAGACACCCCACGGGCCGAACTGTCAAGCGGCCGCCGCGTTCGAGTTCGGCCAGGCGCGTTCTTCCTCATAGAGCTCGCCGGTCTCGAGGCAGTGGTG
>JAKACA010000247.1 GCA_021796455.1 Actinomycetes bacterium | reverse complement strand
GTGAAGGCTGGGCGGCTGCTGTTCACGTCCTGACCTCGGGCCAGGTACAAGTCGGCCGCTACCGCGTAGGTCTCGAGGCTCAATCGTCGTCTCGGGCAGTCGGACGAAGACCGAGCTCCCCGTCGGAGGCCTCGAACACCTCAAACTCCGAGAAGATGCGCTCGTGCCAACCTGGCTGCCAGCGGTCGAGCACTGCCTCGGGCGTCTCGTGTCCCGTGGCCAGGTCGAGTAGGTCCACAAAGCGACCGTCGGCAGCCATGTCGATCCCGGTCAAGGGTGCTTCAGGGACGAGCGGCATCTCCAACCACCCGGCGACATCGGATACGAGGTGGTCGACGCGGAGGATCTCGGTGAACGCGAGGAGACGCGCGATGGCCAGTAGGTGCGGGCCGGTTGGGGACTCGCCTTGACGCCACCTGCGGACTGCGGGAACCGACACGCCCACCAGTCGAGCGATGTCTCGCCAGGCGAAGCCTCGCCTGGCGAGCTCGTCGAGCATCTCGGTCGCTGGCCGCTTCGCCATGTCCCGGGCCTTGGTGTTGAGCTGTGCCTGAAATGCCTGGTGGTGGACTTCGCTCACTTGCCGACTGGCCTCCGCGACGTCATCGCCAAGGAGGCGGGTGACATTACGTAGATGACCGGCATCCTCGACGAGCTCGTCGATGGTCCGAGTCCGCGACACCTGCGTCGGCGCTTCCGTAGTCGAGCTGGTGCGGGTGCGATCCGCTGTGATGAGGTCAGCCAACGGGGCCCTCCTTCGTGAACTCGGCGAGGAGCTTGTCGGTCACCAGCATGTCGAACAACGCCCGAATGGGCCTTCTGAGTTGGTCACAGGTGTCCATGATGATCCCCGGGTCGAACTCGGGAATGTCTGGTGGCTCCCAGAAACAGTCGAAGTCCAGGGCGAACAGAGGCCCTGGGCCGGGCGGAGCGGGCCGCTTGAGCGGGCCGACCGGATTGACGACGTAACCAGCCCGGGGTCCGTAGCGAAGTACCAGCTTCTGGTCCGGTCCGGTCCGGTACTGTGCCGCGCCTTCCCATCCGGTTGAGACGAAACCGGCATCGCTCATCCCGCCGAGTTGGGGGGCCAGGAGCGAGGCATCGACCCAGTCCTGCCAGTCTGAGGGAGCCTCCTCCGCAATGCTGGGCGCGCGGACCTCGTCGATGTAGCGCATACCTACGCGAGCAATCCCATCGGGTAGGAGGACCTCGGCTGCAGCGGCCACAGCACTTGCCACGGTCTCACGGAACTCGGGGTAATGGCGATAGCGGGTGGCCTCGATCGTCAGGCTCTCTTCGGTGATCGCCACTGCCAGCGTGCGGTCGCGCACCGTGAACCTCGGGATGGTCAGCATCGGCATCGCTTGCGGCACGGCACCGGCAGCGCTGACTGCGAGCGTCAGCTGTTGGATCTTCTGCGACTCGATGACCCAGCCCTCGCCGAGCAGGTCCCGGAACGAACGTTGCAGGTTCATGGGCAGGGGACGGGTACCCGCTCTGTTCGGGAACCGCACCTCGACGGCGACCAGCGCCAACGGCGCGTTCGGGTACACCTCATGCTTATCGGCCACCGACCTCCCTTTCCTGAGTCAGAGTGTAACCTAAACAGCAAGCAGCTAGTATAGCTTAGGTGTAACCCATATCCGCCCGAGAGGTGGAGTCATGATCGCAGGTCCGATGCAACCGCTCGTGAGCCAGCCTGCGGAGGCCCGCGCCCAGGTCTTCCTCAGCCACTCCAGCGCCGACCGCCCGGTCGTCGACTGGGTTGCCGCTCAGATCGAGGCCATGGGGATCGACGCCTACCGTGCCGACCACGATGTGCAGCCCGGTACGGTGCTGGCGGACAAGGTACGTGACGCCATCGCCAGAAGCGACGCGCTGCTCGCGCTGCTCACTCCCCATGGTGACTCCTCCCGGTACGTCCACCAAGAGATCGGCGCGGCGCGACAAGCCGGAAAGCCAGTCCTGGTCCTGTTCGACTGCCGGCTGGACCCGACGTCCCTAGCCATGCTCGACGGGATTGAGCACATCCCCTTCGACCACGAGGACGTCGCCACGAGCAGCGCGGGCCTCATCTCGGCCCTCAGGAGGCTCAGCGAGCGGCGGGGTCTTCCGACGCCGCCAGTCCTGGTCGTCAACGCTCAGCACGCCTTCCAGCTCCAACTCAGCGCTCAGCTCCAACTGAGCGCCAGCCAGGTCCTGGTCGGCCTACTCGTCGTTGCCGCCCTTGCCGGGCTGATGTACCTGGTAGTCAATAGCACCGGAGAAGGCGGGACCGGCACGGGCAATGGTGTGTAGCGCCTCCGTCCGTAGGACGTCGATCTGGCGTGCCCGCTCCCGTTGTACCGGCGGGCAGCGACGCGGCAAGCACGGCCAGAGGGCGGGACCGGTCGTGGCAGGCCAACCGGTCCCTTCGATGGCTTGGCGCGCACCCACGTCAGCGATCTCTCGCGTCATGCCCATTCTCACACCTGCCCGTGGTCCGAGCCGGAGGGCCGTGGTTATCCCCGCAGTTGGGGTGTTTCCGGCGTCGTTGAAAGGTGAGACATGTCACCACCTCCAGGCACAAGTCTACGTGAGGCACGCAGTCCCTGAGGGAACGCGCATCGGCCGATGGCGACCTGCAGGTGCCACCTGATCACACGCGATGTTGCTGGTCAACTCGTCACGGTAGGAAGAGCCGCTGACTCAGCCGTACAACCCGTCGGAGGACTGGCCCGGCTCCTGCCGGGGGCGCCGAACGCGCCAGGGTGCGAACCTTCGGTTCCGCGCCGCCTGGTACGCGGAACCACGGTACAACGCGGTCGCGACCTTCGACGCGGATCTCGTGGACGAACGCTTGGAGGAGTGCCTTGCGTGCCGGCACCGAGCCGTCGGTGAGCGCGTGTTCGATGTGGCGGCGCATGACGGCGATCTCGTCAGCGCCGGGTGCGGAGGCCTTTGCTTGCTCCATCGCGGCGAGCAGCTCCTCGCGTCGCACTCGGAGGTCGCGGACCTTGGTGGCAAGTCCTTCGAGGCGCTTGCCGCACTGGGTCTCGGAGAGCATGCCGGTCTCGAACGCCGAGAGGTAGCGCTCGATCGCGTCCTCGGCCCTGGTGATCCCGGCGTCGACGACGGCGAGTTCCTGGTCGTGGTTGGCGCGCTCAGAGCGTGCCCGGCGCCGAGCGGCAGACACGGCCTTGTCGAAAAGGTCGGTCCGCTCGTAGGTGTGGAGCAAGGCGTCGAGGATGGCCGCGTCCAGCTCCTCGGCTGGCAGGCGCTCGGCGTCTCAGTACTTGGTCCCGTAGCGCTGGCGGGTGAAGCACGTGTAGTACAGGTACCGGTAGCGGTTGACCACGGCCGACGTCCCAACGAAATGCTTGCCGCACCGGTCGCACACGACGAGGCCAGCCAGGAGGAACGGCGAAGTTGCCGATGCTCGTTTGGACCAGTCCTCGCCCCGCTCGGAGAGCATGGCCTGCACGCGGCTGAAGAGCTTCTCTTCGACCAGGTGCTCGTGGGGGCCGTCGTGGAGGGCGTCTCGGAAGAAGACCTTCCCGACGTAGACGGGGTTGCGAAGGACGGTCAAGACGGCCGTGTGGCTCCAGGGCCTGCCGGCCTTGGTCCGGTGCCCCGATTCGTTCAGCCACACCGCCAGCGCCCGCGCGCCCTCCCGGCCGTGGGCGTAGCGGTCGAAGATGGCGTACCCCTCACGGCGCACCTTGGTGTGTCGGCCCGCCAGGGTGATGGCCGGCCCCTCCACCAGCGGATCGAGGTTCGCACTCTGGGAGGCCGGGGGCGCCACGCCCGCTACCAGCGCCTTCATCACGTCGGGCCTTCCAGGGCGCGAACTTGCATGGCACGCAAGCACTGATGTCACGATGTCGCGATACCATGAGTGCATGGCAAAGCAGACCACCGTCCGGCTTCCAGACGACCTCGCCGACGAGGCCGAAGCGGTCGCGCGAGTGCTCGGCACCAGCGTGAACGCCTTGATCGTCGACTCACTGAGCGCCGAGGTGACGCGCGTCCGCTCGGACAAGGACTTCGTCGCCCGAGCCCGCAAGCTCCTCGAGCGGGACAAGGAGCTCCTCGACCGCCTCGCCAAGTGATCCGCTACATCAGTCTGGCGGAGTATGTCTGGCTCGCCGAGCAGGTCACCGGGATCGACGCCGCGGTCCTCGCCAAGGCCGCGC
>JAKACA010000246.1 GCA_021796455.1 Actinomycetes bacterium | reverse complement strand
CGGCGATCATCCGCCGCAACACGTTGTTTCTCTACAACCTCGATGACAGCGCGCCGTCACCCGAGCCGAGCGCCGTCACGATGACGTTCGTGTTCGGACAGGTCTTCATCCGACTCGGGCTCTTCCGTAGCAACCCGACGTACCCAGCCAGCTACTCCGTTGTGGAGGGTCCGCACATGCAGCTGCTCTGGCCGAGCGCCAGGGAGCTCGACTGGCCTCCGCTAGAGGTGGTGGACGACACCACGCTGCCGCTGTTCAGCGCGATGCAGCGATAAAGCTCAGCCGAATACCGCTGTCGGGGTATGAGGCAACGTAGCCCACTCGCCGGCGCCTGCTGCCTTGCTAGCCGCCGCGCTCAGGTGGGTGGTTGGTAGCCAGTAGGAGGACGGACTTGGGTCGCGAGGGATTCGCATGGAGACCCGGGGCGGAAGTAGACCGCTGACTTGGCTGCCTCGATCTGCCAGGTGTTCAGACGCTCGACGTGGTTCGCATTGAGCTCCGCGTAGAGGTCTTTCGGGCCGAGGGCCACCAGCAGTCTCGGGCCGAGCGGCATCGCGACCGTGGCGGCGCTACCTATAGGAATTCCGGCCGCGACGCCACGGGCATGTCCAGTTGCGTCGGTCGTAGTGACGGGCACGTCGCCGATCAGAAACTCACTTCCGGCTGGCGGCCGGAGGACTTTGAGTCCCGCGGAGCGGATCAACGCCGTCGCCGCGTGGAAGTAGTGCTGGACCCGAAATCGAAACCCAACGCCCGTCTCGTAAAGGTTCGTCAGACCCTGGAGCCACTCCTCTGCAAGCGCCTCGCGCATCGCGGCGTCGGGTTTGCCGGTCCGGTCACCCGACTTCAGGGCATAGATGGCATCGGTAGCGGCGGGGTTCGTGGCCAGCTCGGCGCGCTTCGTGGTGAGCATCTGTTGCCAAAGGTCTTCGTACTGGGCAAGCACGTCAATGCTCCTCGCGTAGTGCAGCGCGATGACTTCTTTGATGGTCGCCACATGTTCTGTGCTGTCGAACAAGGTCTGGGTGTCGGCGGCGGCAACCGCATCGGGAAGCTTCGACTCGGTCTTGCCCCACAGCTCCTCGGTCGCCGTGCTGTCGATCTTCACGAAGTCTCTGACCCAGCCGAGCGCACCGGATCCAGTCGGCGGCCGCAGGCCGTACTGGATTGAGTGGTTGCCGATGAGGTGCGTCGTTGGATCCTCGAAGCGGCGAAGGACCACACGCGAGACGACGTGCTGATTGGACCGCTTTGGGGAGTTGACGTCCTGACCCTGTTCCGCACCATCAGTCGACCCACTGCCGGCCGGCGAGGTGAAGGGAGTGGCGAGCTACCTGGCGAAGTACCTGTCCAAGGAGGCGAGCGGCAACGGATCGCTCGACCATCGCTTGCGAGAGGGAGAGATCGAGTTGCTCGAGCTGCCGGAGCATCTCCGGCGCATAGTCGAGGCGGCCTGGCGGCTCGGTGGGCAACCGGGCCTCGGACGAGTCCGTAGATGGGCTCACGCTCTTGGTTACACCGGGCACCTGATGACGAAGAGTCGCCGGTACTCGACAACGTTTAGTGCCCTGCGGGCACTGCGACAGGCTTGGCGCCAAGTTACGAGCTTGACACCAGAGCGCGACTTCCACGGGCCATGGATCTATGCAGGAAGTGGCTGGAAGCAGCAGATCGACAGCGTTCTCTCACATGGCTATCGAGAACAGCGCTGTAGATCAAGGCTGGAGTACTGGTCGGAGGTAACGATCGAGGAGGGAGCGTGAGGAACTCCAATTGCCAATGTGCAATTCCCGAGGAGGTTGCACGAGTGCAGCCAAAGCGGCTCGTGTTTTCCGTGCGGGAAGCTGCGGCCGTCCTGGGGATCGGAAAGGACCTCTGCTATGAGCTGATCGGCCGGGGTGAGCTTCCACATCTACGGCTAGGCAAGCGGGTAGTGGTGCCCATCAGAGCCCTCACCGAATTCGTGGATGCGGTCGATCACTGAGATGGAGTATGCACAGTCTGACTCCCACCTTGCGCGTCTGGCGACCCTCCAGCGCGTGGCTATGCCAATCGGGTGCGGCTCCGCTGGAGTGACGAGCCATCATGCAGCTCTCGGCGTCGCGCCCTGGGCGTAGCGCACCTCGTGGACCCGGTGGCGCTCCCTGTCGAGGTGGAACTTCCAGTAGCTCTCGAAGTCGCCATTGGTTCGTAGGGCCCGGAGCTTCAAGATCGATTCAGCCCCCTGCAGCCCCCACCGGGAGCCAGTCAGGTCGAGCCTGTCCTTCACCAAATGTCGAACGGCTCCCTCGATCACCCCCGTCCCGATCGGCCATCCTTGCCCGAGCGCTTGGTCGTAGTGGAGGTACTCCTTCTTGGCCAGCAGGTAGTCGGCGCAGGTGTCAGCGTTCTTCCGCTCCTCGGGGTCAAGGGCAAGGCAGGTGGCCTTTCGCCGGATTGACGCCGCGACCGTCGTTGCCTGTCCGTGGAGCACGCTGAGCGCCTTGTCGGCCACCCAGTCTTCCGCGGCGGGATCTCCCTCGGAGAAGAACGACCAAGCCGATGACCAGAGGTACTCCATGACGTGCACGAAGTCGCAGACGATCCTGACGTTGACTCCTCGTGCCTTCGTCTCGGCCGTGATGCGGTCGATCTGATGGCATGCGCCGTCGACGAGCGCGATCCAGGTGCACTCGTGTTCAGGGTCGCGCCGCTCGGCCTCATCGAATGCGGCTCCGATGACCGTTGCCGCGTCGTCGTCGACGCTGGCGGTGAGCCACTTGTTCTTCGCCTCTGGAGCCGGGGGCCTCGGGGTGTCGTCGTCACGTCCGATGATGTCGGTAGGCGCGCGGATCACCGGCGTGACGTCGTAGACCGCTGCGACCTCGGCCATGCGCTTTCGATTGCGCTTCTCGCCCTTGGACAGCCTGGTCTTCAGCTTCGCCTTCGTCTTGGTGGCGGCCTTGGCCGTTTCGGGACGGAGCGCGTCGGGCCTCATCACGATCCCCTTGCCATCACAGGAGATCACGAGGACGTCGCCTTCGTCGACCGCTGCGTGCTCGGCGGTCTTGTAGAAGTCCTCGAAGTCCACCGCCGAGCGCTGCGCGAGCTCTTCCACCTGGCGCTTTCCGAGGACTGTGCCAGAGGCTCTTCGGATCGCATCCCTGGCTTCCTCGAAGCTCCCCCGGGTCGACTCGATGGCCGAGAGCTCCCGGAGCCCGTGGGAGTGAAGCTCTTCTGGCAAGTTGAGGGCTGCGTCGGCAGGGTAGAGGTTCTGCTCGCCGCGATGGCGGTACGCGAGGCGCTGCACGGTCACCTCGCCGAAGATCGTGGACAACGGCCGCTCGTGGTCGGCCTCGATCGCCCGGTGCGGGGCGCCTGCAACAGACACGACGTCATCGAGGCGCTCCTCCTTGCTGGCACGCAGGTCGAGGTGGTCCTGGTAGAGCTGACGGATCACCTCGCGCATGTCCGCGCTCAGCTTCGCTTCGAGCTCGCCGTGATCGAGCCTGAGCGCGTCGGAGCCCCTCAGGTAGCCGACGACTGCCTCGAAGCGATCTCGAGAGGCGGCGAACGCGTCCGGCGCGGTGATCTCTGCCGCCGCGTTCACGTCCGTCCCCTTGCGCGACGGGCCTGCACGGTCGTGACGAGGGTGGCGAGCTCGGCGCGGGCCTCGGCTTCGAGGTCCTTAACGGCGCTGCGGTAGCGGGTGACCGCGGCCGCCACCGCTGGCACCTCGTCGGGCAAGAGGGTGAGCATCTTCGTCCGTCCGCCGACGCTGTAGGACAGCGCTGGCGTCTCGTGCGGGCTGCCCGCCGCGCACCGGCACCCCGGCTTGCCGCACTTGCGCCGCAGCGTGATCAGCGAGCCGGGCAGCACCCGGGGTCCGTCTCCTCGAGCCACCGTGGCCATCATCGCACCTCCTGACTGTTAGTGTCTCGCTAACAGTCAGTCAACCAGGCGACGGCCGCGCAGTGGTGGATGGCCCGTCGGGCCAAGCTGCAAGCGGAGGAGCGCTCTACTCAGCCCATCCGGTCAACCCCAGCGTCTCGGAGGACGGCCATAGCCGTCGCAGGGAGCCGAACCTCACCCTTCTGGGGTCAAGGCAGCACTTGGCTGCTGGCTAATCCGGCGATGTACTGCCTGGTAGGCGATGCGTCAGTCGGGTCAGGCCCGTCACTCCAGCGGAGCCGCACCCAATTCCAAAAGCTAGCTTCCTCC
>JAKACA010000245.1 GCA_021796455.1 Actinomycetes bacterium | reverse complement strand
AGCCGAATGGCCTTGAGTGATCCGCCCGGCACCCAAAACGTCGTGTATAGGTGCCCGCTCCGGCATCTCACGACGGTATTGGCCGCGAACAGAGAACCTCGGCGTTGTGCCACTACAGCGGCCTCTGCAAGGGTAAGGCCGACTGCAACTCCCATAAGCACCTTGCGTCGCACACCGCAACAGTAGGACACTTCGGCCAAGAGGGGGCCGCGCAGCCAGCAGGGGCCGCGCCACGTATGGGAACCGCGCAGCGCGCCGGTCTGCCGCCGCCTCGCCGCCGCCTTCTTCGTCAGCGGGCCGTCATACCCGCGTCGACGGGAAGGACAGCACCGGTGACACCGCTCGAGGCGGTGCTGCAGAGCCAGACCACAGCGGCAGCCACCTCCGCCGGCTCTAACAGTCGGTGCTCGAGGTGATGAACGGCGAACTCCTCCGGGCTTTCGAGGTCATAGATCTCGGCGCTCGCGGCGAGTCCCAGGGTGCGGGTTGACCCGGGCGCGACTGCATTTGCAGTGATGCCCTCTGATGCAAGCTCGGCTGCGAGGCTGCGGATGAGGCCGACGACGCCGTGTTTTGCAGCCGTGTAGGCGCCAAGCCGAGGGAAACCCACCACCGCTCCCACCGAAGCCACTGCAACGAAGCGCCCCCGGCGCGGTGCCGGCCTCTTGAGCATCACTGGCAGAGCGGCTCTTGCGAGGCGCCAGACGCCGGTAAGATTGACATCGATCATCGCCTCCCAGAGCCCGTCCCCGGTCTCCCATAAAGGCGCCCCTCCGCCGATCATCCCCGCCACGGCAATGGCGGCATCGACTCCCCCGAAACGCTGCCCGGCCAAATCCACAGCTTCGCCGAGCCCTCGCTGATCGCGGACGTCGGCGACGTGGCCAATGGCATTCCCTCCGCACTCTTCGGCCACGGCGCCGAGGTCCGCCCGCGTGGCGAGGCCGTAGCCGACCGCAGGGTCGTCAGCGCACGAGTCGACAAGCACAAGACTCCAACCTGCCCGTGACAGCGAGCACGCCACCTCTGCACCGATGCCACGTGCTGCGCCGGTGACGACAGCCACGCGATTCTCGGTGGGTGACGAAGCGGGAGCTGTCACGGCGGCTCCGTTGCGCCCGAGCTGACTTCGAAGGAGCGGACAGCGCAGGCGGCAGTCTCGAGACAGGCACGGATCTTGAAGTCGTGGCTCGCCAGAGCCCCACGATCGAAGGCACTGAGAGTTTCGCGCGACTCGCCTGGCTGGAGCATATTCCCGGACAGGTGACGCCCCCCGGCAAACCCTATATCAGGTGGGATTGCGAGCAGCTCTCCCCGCTCGGATGCTGTGCCCACGCGTGCCAGCTTACCGCCCGTTACCCGCCGTTCCTCGGGGAGGACCCGTCAGCAGATGGGCTCGGCTGGCCGATCCACTCAGAGAGAGCCGAGAGCAATTCGGCGGCCGCGGCTTCGGCTTCAAGCACCACGACCTTCGCTCCCCGACGCTCGCGAAATACCCCCGTCAAGTCCAGAATCCTCTCCCTTGCGGTAGTCCCCGCCGGAGGCGACACCACTCTCGTCCGTGGCCGGAAGGGCTCGACGCCAAGCAGCTCGACGCCCCGCGGTTCGACGCCAAGCAGCTCGACGCCCCGCGGTTCCACGCCAAACAGCTCGACGCCGGTGTGCGCGGCCGCGCCGAGGCTCCCGGCCCCCACTCCGCCGTCAAGCGGGCCGCTCGGGTCGAGCCGAACGCCTGGAACGGTCGGATCTGCCGCGACGTGTGGGCCGCTCGGGTCGGGTCGCGAAACGGCATCGATCACCTCGACGGTCGCCGACCGAGCAGCCAGCAACCCAGGAAGTGATGCCCTGCGCAGCCGAGCTGTTGTGGCCTCGACCGAGATGACGCAGGGGGGCACGAGCCTCAGCCTCTCGCGCCGTCCTCGACCAAGTCGACGCTCCACCTCCAACACCGGGCCGGGATCCACCGCAACTAGGCCAAGTGCTTGCGCGGCTCTCAGCTCGCCCGCGAGGAAAGCCGGAAACGAGCCGCTGCCCCGGTCGAGACTCGCATCCCCGCAACACACGACGACCGGCCGCACGGCCGCGTCCGTCACCAGGAGATCGGGTGTCTGCTCGCGGCTGGGTCCCGCTAGCAGCATCTTCAGGCCCGCACCAACCGCTCCAGCCACGGCGGCGCTCGGCTGATCGCTGTCCAGGACCATGCGTAACGCCCGCGTCGCCCCCGCGGCAAGAGCGCCCCGCAGCATCTTCTCGCATCGTGGGTCACCGGCTGAGACGGCGACTACATCGGCGCCCCACATCTCCCCGATGCGCAATGCCCATTCGAGAGCGGCTTGGTCCGCGGGCGACGGCCCCGTCGAGAGTGGGTCGGAGAGGACATGCCCGGTAAGCGGGTCGACGGCCGCGCCAAGCTCGACGAGCTTCATGCACGCGACGACGAGCGGCGGGCTCATCTGGAGTCCCGCGACCTTCCGCGGCACCCCCTCATGTGCGCCTGTAGACGACACCGGCGCCGCCCTCGGGGTACTTCCAGGTGATCGCCCCTTTGGTGTTGCAGACCATGTAGCAGGTCCCGCACTCGAAGCACTGTTCGTAGCTGAAGAGAATCCCCCCGCCCGAGACGGGCACGAACAGCCCGGCTGGGCAAGCAGCGACGCACTCGCGCGTGCTGCACCCGTTGCAGGCGTCGCCGTCGACGACGATGTGAGGGTCGGGCGAGATCCTGAACTCGGTGGTCGCCATACGGTCCTCGAACGAGGGCGAGCGCGATGGTGAGGGCGAGGGCGAGGCGACAGATGGCACTGTCATGTCATCACCTCAACATCTTCCACGCCGCCCAGGCGTCGCGCGCGATATCCCGCCGGCGCAGCCCCGCTCGAGCGCCACCTGGGCCGGCGAGCGCCCTCAGGCCAGGCTTCGGCACCGGGTTCGAGACGGTGAAGACCTCCTCCACTATGTCACAGAGCAGCTGCGGGTAGCGGCGCTGCACCCTCTCGGAGAGCAGCAGCTTCGGTGCACGCGCGAACCTCCGGAGGTCCTTCAGCACGAAACCCTCCTCCAACTGCTTGCGATACGCCGCCTCGAGGGATCGCCCGCTCGTGTCACCGGCCCTCACGGCCGCGGCGACGGTCGCCCCGGCTGCGGCCCCCGACGAGATGGCGAAGTTCACACCCTCCAAGTAGAGCCCCGCCGCGAGGCACATCGCGGCAGCATCGCCGGCCACGACCATGCCGTCGGTGGCGAGCCTTGGCATCATCGAGATGCCCGCCTCGGGGATGAGGTGCGCCCCGTACTCGACTAGCTCCCCGCCGGACACGAGCGGCGCGATGGCCGGGTGCGCCTTGAAGGCCGAGAGGAGCTCCTCGGGCCGACGTCCCGAAGCTGTGAGCGATGGCAGCGAGAGCACCAAGCCCACCGAGACAGTGTCGCGATTGGTATAGAGAAACCCCCCGCCGCTCACACCACCAGTCCCCCCCAGGACCTCGAAGTCCGCGCCTTCTCCCTCGGCGAGTCCGAACCGCCGCTCGATCTCGGCTGAACCTATCGCGAGCACCTCTTTGACCCCGAGGGTGTAGTTGGCCGGGTCGGAGGTGCCCGCGCATCCCGCCTGTTTCGCGAGCAGGGAGTTGACGCCGTCACAAGCGACGACTGCCTTGGCCGAAAGATCGCCGTCGCTCCTGTCGGTTCGCACTCCGGCGACGGCACCTGTCGCGTCGTGCAGCAGACTCACAGCGGTTGTCGATTCGACGAGGACGGCGCCGGCACTGACAGCCTGGGCAGCCAGCCACGCGTCGAAGACCGGGCGGAGAGCCGTCGCTCCGTTGTAGGGAGGAGAGCCCCACGAGGTGGTGCGGAAGTCGATCGACAGAGCTTGAGTCTCGCTGAGGAGAACCGTCGCGCGGCGGGTCACCCATCGCTCGAAGGGAGCGGTGCTCCGCCACTCGGGCACGAGAGGGTCGAGCACTTTCGGGTAGACGACGCCACCGAAGAGGTTCTTCGACCCCGGCGCGGGTCCGCGCTCCAGCAGGCACACCGAGACGCCCTCTCGCGCCAGCTGGAGGGCCGCGGCCGATCCGGCCGGACCGGCGCCGACGACCACGACCTCGAAGTCCGCGATCAAGGTTGCCCTCCATCGCCGGCACCTCGCGCGCCACTCGGACCGGCCCGGTCCTGTGGCGCAGCCGGACTGGCGTGGTCCTGTGGCGCA
>JAKACA010000244.1 GCA_021796455.1 Actinomycetes bacterium | reverse complement strand
CGCCCGAGATCCAGCGCGCTCTTGTGGAATTCGTCCGCCCCCTTCCTCGCGGCACCACGCTCAACCAGGTCGAGCAGTGGAAGCTGGCGCGTAATCCCCTCGAGGTCGCAGAGGCTGTTCGCGCGACGTACTCGCGCCTCGGTCACGAGTCGATCGCGGCCGTCGAGGGTGAGCTGGAACGGCTGAAGTGGGTCGGGATCTACCCCCAGCGCCAGGGCGGCGACGCCTTCATGATGAGGATCAAGATCCCTGGCGGGCGCTTGACCGCCCCCCAGGCGCGACGAATAGGCGATGTCGTCGACACCTTTGCGGCCGCGCCCGAGCCGAGCCCGATCTGGGGAGATCGCTACTGCGACCTCACGACCCGCCAGGACATCCAACTGCACTGGGTATCGATCAAAGACGTGCCGGAGATCTGGCGGTTGCTCGAGGAGGTCGGCATCACGACGGTGCAGGCCTGTGGCGACTCGGCGCGCAACGTCGTCTCCTGCCCCGTCGCCGGCGTCGACCGCGACGAGGTCATAGACGCCGGACCGATAGCGACCGCCGTATCCGACTTCTTCACGGGCAACCCCGAGTACGCGAACCTCCCGCGCAAGTTCAAGATCTCGATCACCGGGTGCAGAGAGGACTGCGCGCAGGCAGAGATCAACGACGTCGCTCTCTGGCCGGCGCGCCGCGGACACGACGAAGCGATCGGGTTCAACCTTCTGGTCGGTGGGGGCCTCTCCGACGGTCCCCGCATGGCGAGCGCCCTGGACGTCTTCGTGCTCCCGAGCCAAGTTGTGGAGATCTGCCGCGCGATCGCCCAGCTCTACGGTGAGCTGGGCAACCGTGAGAACCGCGGCATCAACCGGATGCGCTACCTCGTCCAGGAGCTGAGCCCGGAGGGTTTCCGGGAGGAGCTGGAGGCGCGGGCACGCTTCGCGCTCGAACCGGCTGGCGAGGATCTTACGCGCCGCCATCGGGGCGACCACGTCGGAGTCCACCACGAGCGCCGTGCCGGACGTCGCTATGTCGGCTGCTCTGTCCCCGTCGGCAGGCTGTCCGGCCGCGACCTCATGGAGGCGGCGCGCCTCGCCGAGACGTACGGCGGCGGGGAGCTCCGCCTGGCCGGCGATCAGAGCTTCGTCCTCACCGGCATTGCCGACGAGTCCCTGGCCGACCTCCTGCAAGAAACCCTCCTCTCCACCTATTCCCCGTTTCCTGCCCCCTTCGAGCGTGGAGTAGTTGCCTGTACAGGCAGCGAATTCTGCCGCTTCGCCGTGGTGGAGACGAAGGCCCGGGCGTTGACGTGGGCTCGCGAGCTGGACCGCAAATTCGCCGCGCGCCTCGATGGACCGCTCGGTCCGGTGGCTCGTGGGCACGACACGATCGTCCGCATGCACTTCTCGGGCTGTCCGGCTTCGTGTGCGCAGCCGCAGATCGCCGACATCGGCTTTCGCGGCGACACCGCGCACGTCGGAGAGCAGATCGTAGAGGCCGTCGACATCGGCCTCGGAGGCAGCCTCGGCAGCGACGCTGGGTTCGGGGACTGGGTAGTGGGGGCTATGCCGGTGGCAGACGTGCCAGGCGCGCTGGAGCGCGTGCTCGGACAGTACCTGGAGAACCGACAGGGGCACGAGAGGTTCCACGAGTGGGCGCGGCGAGCCACAGCCGAGGAGACGAGGCCAGCGTTGCTTGGCCGCGCAGCCACCCATGTGGGCGGCGAGAGCGAAGGGGAGGAGGGGTTGTGACACCCTCGGCGCAGCAGATCAGGTCTCAGATGAACACGATCTCGGAGGCACCTGGAAAGGTGTGGTTCTGGGAGCTCGCGGCCGCGGTGATCGACGCCGATCGCTGCGTGCGCTGTGGCGCGTGCGTCGCAGCCTGCCCAACGGACTCGATCGGGATCGGATCGGACGACCTGCCAAGGCTTGTGAAGATGTGCACTGGATGTTCGCTGTGCTGGGACTTCTGCCCCCGCGGAGGTCTTGCCTACGAGGCCACCTGGGCCGCGGCGAATGGAGCTGGCGAGGTTTCCTGGAGCGAGGGCGCCGGCGGCGAAGGCTCACCGAGCACCCCGATAGACGAGTGGCTGCTCGCCGCCGGACCGAATTCTCCTGGACTCGGAGCGGTCGTCGAGCTGATGGCCGCGCGGGTGCGCAGGAGCGATACACTGCACGAAATAGGCGCCCAAGACGGGGGCGTCGTGACCGCGATACTCCTCGCTTCCCTCGCAGCCGGGGAGATCGACGGCGCTGTCGTGGCGAGGGAGGACCCCGACCATCACTGGAAGGGTGTGCCTCACCTCGCCACGACTGCTGCGGAGCTCATGGAGGCTGCGGGGAGCTTCTACAACCAGACGATGGCTCTGGCGAGCCTGGATGTAATCGCGGCCGGGTTGCCGGCCGGCGCCAGGATCGCGCTCGTGGGGACGCCGTGCGAGATCGAGGGCATCTCGGCCCTCCAGGCGCGCAGATGGCGACGCGGTTCCTCGGCGGTTGAGGCTGTTGTGCTGACGATCGCACTCTTGTGCACCAAGAGCTTCGACTACCACAAGCTGATGGTGGAGGAGCTGAGCGAGAGGCGGGGACTCTCGCTTTCCGATATCGGCAAGGTCGATGTAGTCCGGGGCCGGATGATCGTCGAGCACCGTTCGGGTGCCAGGCTCGTCGATGAGCCGGTGAAGGACTTTCACCGAGCAGCTCTGAGGGGCTGTGACGAGTGTGCAGACTTTCTCGGTCGCTCTGCCGATATCTCGATCGGCAGCGTCGGCAGCGGTGCGGGCTACTCGAGCGTGATCGTACGCACCCAGGCAGGTGCGCGCGCCTTCGATGAAGCTCGCGACCTGCTCGAAGTGTGCGAGCTCGAGGCGCCCGAGGCGCTCGCGCGGCTGGATCGCTCGGATCGCGCCGTCGCGCTCGCGACCCTGCAGCGCCCCTTTGCTGCCGGGGGCTCTATGTTCGTCGACTTTGCCGAGCACGAGGCTTTCTACGACGGGACGGATCGTGCTCCGAATTGGAGGAAGTGAGGCACTCGCGGTACTTCGCGCCCTTCGAGGTGGCTCGACCGGCCGCGCCGTCAGTTCGCTACGCCTTGCAGGCGCTATGCCTTCCAGATTCGCAGCGGGCGCAGCCCGTAGTTCCACGAGAAGGCGCCCTCGTGGTCAGCATCCCAGGCCACGATGTCGGCGCGCGAGCCGGCGACGATGCGGCCCCGATCGGCCAGATGAAGCGAAGCGGCGCCCCCGGCCGTGGCGGCCTCGAGGGCCTGATGGACAGATAGGCCAAGCTCGGCGACGGCGAGAGCGACGACGAGACTCATCGACGTCGTGCCGCAGGTGCCCGGGTTGTGGTCCGATCCGAGGGCGATCGTGACTCCCGCCTCGAGGAGAGCACGCACCGGGGGCCTCCTGCCCATCGCGAGGGCCGTGACCGGTGCAAGGGTCGCCACGACGCCGGCATCGGCAAGGAGGCGGGCGTCGGTTGCCTCGACGCGGAGCAGATGGTCAGCCGATGAGCAGCCGAGCTCGGCTGCGAGCCGGGCACCTCCGGTCCGGGCAAGCTCGTCGGCATGGATCCTGGGCAGCATCCCAGCCGAGGAGGCCGCCGTCAAGAGGCGCCGCGACTGCTCGACGGTGAAGTAGCCTTCGTCGCAGAAGACGTCAGCGTGGCGAGCACCCGCCGAGCGGGCATCGGCGCACCATCTGCAGGCCTCGTCGATGTAGCCGTCGCCGTCGTCGCCATACTCGGGTCCGATGCCATGCCCGGCCAACCAGGTGACTTCGATCGACGGCAGGTCGGGCTCGCCTGCCAGCCCGGCGAGGATGCGGACCGCCTCGATCTCGCCCGGACCATCGAGGTGGTAGCCCGTCTTGGCCTCTACCGTGGTTGTCCCTCCGTCCAACCACGACCTCAGCCGGTGGCGCGCCGCGCTTGCAAGCGAATCGGAGGAGGCTGCTCGGGTGGCGGCGACGGTGGCAGCGATGCCACCACCGCTCGCAGCGATCTGCGAGTATGAGGCCCCAGCGGATCGCTGGGCGATCTCGGCAAAGCGATTGCCCGCGTAGACAGGATGGCTGTGTGCGTCTATCAGCCCCGGGGTTACGAGCGCGCCCTTCAGATCTACCTCGGTCCCGTCGCTCCTTATGCCAACGAGATGCTCGGCCAGCAACGCTTCGGGACCGGCGAAGGAGATGGTGCCGTCTCGAATCACGACAGCCGCGTTCTCCACGACCCCGGCTGCGCCGGCCGTGAAGAGGCG
>JAKACA010000037.1 GCA_021796455.1 Actinomycetes bacterium | reverse complement strand
GTCGGATCACAGATGAGCGCTCTGTTCATGATCACCACGTCCGCGTGACCCTCGGCAAGCACACGCTCCGCGTCCTGGGGTTGGTTGATCCGCCCGGCGGCGAACACGGGGACGTGGACTTCCTGCCTCACGCGCGAGATCCTCGGCAACGAGTAGCCAACTGGTTCGGTCATAGGCGGCACGATGTGATCCGAGCCCGCGAGCGAGGCAGAGGTGCCTAAAGTCACGCTCAGGTAGTCGATTGCCCCATCGCTGTCGAGGGCGGCACACGCTGCCAGCGAGTCGGCTTCCGAGAGGCCGTCGTCCTCCAGCTCGTCGGCCGAGATGCGCACCCCGACGACAAAGCCGCTCCCGGTCTCGGCCCGCACGACCGAGATGACCTCGCGCAGGAAGCGCATCCTGTCATCGAAGGACCCGCCGTAGCAGTCGGTGCGGACGTTCAGCTTCGGGTTCAAGAACTGCGATGGCAGGTAGCCGTGGCTCGCTACTATCTCAGCTCCGTCCAGTCCGGCCTCCTCCAGCCGTCTCGCGGCAGCTCCGTAGCCTTGGATGATCTCGGAGATCAGGCCGGGCGTCAGGGCTCGCGGCATGACGTGAAACCGCTCGTTGGGCACAGCTGAAGGCGCGAGGGCAACGGGAGCAGATCCGTCCTGTGACTCCATCACCTCCCTACCTGGATGGAAGAGCTGCCCGAAGAGCTTGGCCCCGTGCGGGCGAACAGCCTCCACTACCTCTCTGTAGCCGGGGATGCAAGAGTCGTCAGCGGCCATGAGGACATGCGAGGTGTACCTGGCGGTGTCGTGCACTCCGGCTGCCTGCATGACGATGAGGCCCACGCCCCCGGCAGCTCGCGCCTCGTGATAGGCAACCAGCTGCTCGGTCACCCTCCCCCCGCTGACCATCACGGTGTCGTGTCCCGACGACACGATCCGGTTCTTCAAGTTGAGTCGACCGGCTTCGAGCGGTGCGAAGAGGTGCGGGAAGTGGGTGGTCGTCACGCGCTCTCAGTCGAACCAGAGCTGTTTGAGGTCGTAATTGTTCATCGGCACGCCAATCTTCGAGCTTTGTGCACCACGTACGTTCTTCCCGTAGGCGTCTATCACGGGTGGAAAATAGGGGATGATGTAACCGCCGGAGTCGTACTCGATCGTCTGCATCTCGTGGATGATCTCGGTTCTCTTGGCCAGGTCAACCGTGGCGAGCGCCTGAGCATAGAGCCGGTTGTAACGCGGGTCGTCGAAATGCGTCTCGTTTGTGGGTGCCGACGGTACCGTGGCCGAGCCCACCTGTGGCACATAGGGGTTGTAATACCAGTAGTCCTGGGCGAAGGTCCACTTCAAATAGTTCGGGCCGTAGAAGGTCGTCGGCGTCACCCGTTGCAGGGTCACAGAGATCCCGGCCCGCTTCACCTGCTGGGCGAGCACTTCGGCCGCGTTGACCGTGCCCTGGGCGATGCTTGAGGTGACGAGCACGGTTGACAGATCTGACCGACCCGCCGCCTTGAGGAGAGACTTGGCACGTTCCGGGTCATAGGGGCGCTGCGGCAGAGCGTGGTCGTAGGAGGGATCCCAGATCGCGAACAGGTCGTTGCCAACTGTTCCATATCCTTCAAAGACCAGCTCCAACATCTGCTTGCGATCTATCGCGTAGCGCATGGCTTGGCGCACCCGGACGTCGTTGAAGGGTGGCTGGTCTACTCTCATGGTAAAAGGCGTCCAGCCACCTCCTTTCGATATCACCACCTGGCCACTCGAGCGCGCGGTCGCGACCGAGACCGCCGAGAGCAGGCCGATGGCATCTGCAGCACCGCTCTGCAATGAGTCGAGCTGGCTGACCTCGTCGCTGTAATCAGATATCACAACTCGATCAAGATACGGCATGTCCCGAACCCAGTAATTCTTGTTGCGGACGAACTCGCTCGAGACACCGGGCGTGAACGACTTGTAGACGAACGGCCCTGTTCCGACCGGCTTCTTCTCGTCGAAGCCGACCGGGACGATCGGAAAGTAGTAGCAGGGAAGGACCTGATCGAACGTCGAGAACGGTGTCGAGCATGGTATGGACACTGTCCGGCTGTCGAGCCGCTTGATGCCAGCTATATCGAGCGATGTTATCTGGCTCGCGCCGCCATATACGTTCTTCGGGTTACGGATCTGCTGGAAGGTGTATATGACGTCGTCAGCCGACAGCGTCTTCCCGTTGTGGAACGTGATCCCGTCGCGGACGCGGATGGTCCATGAAGTTGCATCACGGTTCGGAGTCACCTCCTCTGCGAGCCAGAGCTGGTAGCCGGCCTCCGGGGTGAAGGCGATAAGCGGCTCGAACAGCTGGTTCACCCGGGCAAAGTCGATGTTGAGGAGCGGGTTGAGCGGGTTGAGCGTGTCGGAGCTGGCCCCGCCGGTGAGTCCGACGTTGAGTGTGCCGCCGCGCTTTGGCCCCGCCTCCTTGTGGCCGCTCCTAGATCGCGCCTGCGCCCAGGCCGTCCCCGGCCAGCCATACGCGCCCAGTCCGACGCCTGCACCAGCAGCTATGGCCCCGCGAGCCACCGTTCCGAGAAACTCACGCCTGGTTCGGCGTTCGTCACTCAACTTCGAGGTAACTGGCCGAGGCGCGGTCGTCTCCTTCTCATGATACTGGCCCACTTCTCATCTCCTTAGTCGGGAAAGTGTCTTAGCGGCGACATAGCTCTAGTTGCGACTTGCGGCCCGAGATAGGTACGGCTCCGGCGGGACCGTCACCGGACTGGGGCGCAAGAGACTGGAGGCGACAGCGATCACCAGAGCCCGGAAACGCTCAGCCGTGACGAGGCCGGCATCTACCGCCGTTGCCATCTCGAACCCGTCCACCACGGCATTCAAGATGTCGGCTACGTCTCGGGCTTCCATCTCGGGCTCCGCCAAGCCCATGGCCCTTGCTTGCTCGATCGCGTCGACGATGAGGCGGCGCCAGCCGATGAACACCTCTGACACCGGACCTCGCAGCTCGTCGTGGCGTGCGGCACTCGAGCAGAACTCGGTCCAGGTGGCGGCGTGCCTCTTCAGATCGGGGCCGAGGGTCAGCTCGTCGACTAGGAACACGATCCGTCTCCACGGATCGTCTGGCCAGGATTCGGCCCGTAGCCGCCACCGCGCGAGGAGCTCGTTGCAACTCCAGGAGAACGCCTCATGGAGCAGCTGATCTCGGGTCTCGAAGTAGTGCTGGATGAGGCCGATAGATACCCCGGCGTACTTGGAGACATCCCGCAGTCTGCTGCGGTCAAAACCCCGCTCCGACAGACACTTTGCCGCCGCCACGAGAATGCTCTCCCGAGGCTCGATGGCGTCCCGGCCATCGACTAGCCGGTTCCCGCCGTCTGCTGGCATGATCGTGGCCACGTCCCAATCATACGATATTATTGGCCGGTGATCAACAACTGCCAGGCTCAAACCGCCACAATCCCGACCTGGGACCACAGGTCATGAGCGTCGAGCTGACAGACGCCCAGCTTGAACTTCGAGAACGGGCTAGGGGGTTGGCCGAGCTCATCGAGCCGTTCGAGCTCCGCTGCGAACATGACAACGGCCTTGGAGCCAAGGAGCTGGCCCGCCTAAAGGAGTTGGTGCTTGCAGCTCGCCTGAATGCGGCCAACATGCCAGTCGAGCTGGGTGGCCAGGGTCTCGATGCCCTTGAACAGGTTATCGTCGAAGAGCAGCTCGGCAGGCTCACGAACTCGCTCTGGGCCGTCGTCTGGCGGCCGGCCAATGCACTGCTGGCCTGCTCGGAGGCGCAGCGTCACGAGTACCTGGCGCCGGCGATAATGGGGCGGCGCCGGGGTGCCTTCGCGATCACCGAAGCCTGTGCCGGCTCGGATCCCTCACTCATTGCCACGACCGCGGAGCCGACCGCGGCCGGGTACCGGCTGCGTGGCGAGAAGTGGTTCGTCACCTCGGGAGACGTAGCCGACTTCCTCATAGTGCTGGCTCGTGTGACACCAGGCGGTGAGTTCGCCCTCTTCCTCGTCGACAAGAATCTGGACGGGGTCACGCTGAAAGAGACCCCGCGCTTCATGCACACCTACGTATTCGAGCACCCGACGTTCTCCCTCGACGCCGAGGTCCCAGCTGATGCCCTGCTAGGAGCGGTCGGTCAGGGCTACAGCCTCACCCGGGAGTGGTTCGTCGAGGAGCGCCTCATGATCGCTGCTCGCTGCATCGGTGCCGCCGAACGCGCGCTTTCGGAGAGCACGGCCTGGGCCGCCGAGAGGGTCCAGTTCGGTCGCGCGATCAACGAGAACCAGCTCATCCAGGCGATGCTCGCAGACTCCGCGGTGGACATCGCCATCAATCGCGCGTACCTGTACGACGTCGCCAAAGAGATCAGCGCCGGCGCCGATCGCAAGCTTGCCCACGCGAAGGCCGCGATGGCGAAGCTCTCAGCCTCTGAGGCCGCAGGTAGGGTCGTGGATCGAGCAGTTCAGATATTTGGTGGCCGCGGATATATGCGGGAGTTCGCGGTCGAGCGACTCTACCGGGAGATCAGGGTCGACAGGATCTGGGAGGGCACCTCTGAGATGCAAAGGCTCATCGTCGCCAACCACATAGCAAAGCGCGGCCTCATCGGCCTCCTCTCGCCGCCTTGGGGATGAAAGCTCGCTCGCGGGACGGCGCGGAAGACCCGATCAGGCAAGCCGAGCTCGCCAAGATGCTGGAAGCGCGCTCGGTCGCGATCGTGGGAGCGAGCGCCACCCCGGGGTCGGTCGGAGCGACGACGTTGCTCGAGCTGCTCGCGAGCGGGTACACCGGCCGTGTATTCCCGGTGAATCCCCGCTATGGCGAGCTCGAGGGCCTGCGATGTCTTCCGAGCCTTGAGGACCTCCCCGCGCCAGTTGACCTCGCGGTCATAGCGGTCTCAAACTCGCGCCTCGAGGAGCAGCTCACGGTCGCGTCCGGGATCGGGATCGGATCAGCGGTCATATTCGCCAGTGCCTTCGAGGAACCCAGAGTCGATGTTCCTCCGCTGACCGAGCGGCTCGCGACAATCGCGAAGCGGGGCCGGCTGGCTATTTGTGGCGCGAACTGCATGGGTTTCGTGAACAGCAGTCACAAGTTGCGTGCATGTGGCTACGTGTTGCCCCGAGATCTTGGGCCGGGACCCGTCTCGCTCATCTCGCACTCGGGCTCGAGCTTCTCCGCTCTCTTGCACAACGACCGGGGCTTCAGGTTCAATTTCGCCGTCTCACCTGGTCAGGAGCTGACAACCACCGCGACTGACTACCTCGACTACTGCGTCTCGCTCGAAGAGACACGGGTCGTCGCGATGGTCCTCGAGCAGATCCGAGATCCCACGGCCTTTGCCAGAGCAGCCGAGCGAGCCCAGAGCCGCGATATTGCTGTCGTCGTGCTGAAGGTCGGCCGAGAACCCCGCTCGGCCGAAATGGTAAGGGCACACTCAGGTGCGCTTGCCGGCCCTGACGGCGCTTATGAGGCGTTGTTCGACGCATCGGGGATCCACCGCGTCTTCACCCTGGACGAGCTCGCGGACACAGTCGAGATCTTCATACGGTCCCGGCGCGCCGCGAAGGGGGGCCTCGCAGCGGTGACCGACTCCGGCGGAGAACGTGCCATGTTGATGGACCTCGCCCAGGACATCGCCCTGGCTCAGCCGGCCCCGGCCACTCTGGCTCGAATCGCGGCGGTTCTCGACCCTGGCCTCGAGGCCGTGAATCCCGTCGATGCTTGGGGCACGGGCGCCGACGCCGACCACGTGTTCAGCGAGGCGCTGCAGGCGCTCCACGACGACGAAGACTCCGGGGCGGTGATCTTCGCCGTCGATCTCACCGGTCTCAGCTGGGAGCGGTACGTCTCGGTGGCTCTCTCGGTCGCGGCGTCGACTTCGAAGCCCTTCGCCATTCTCACCAACTATCGGGGCGGGATGAACCGCGCGGCCGTGTCCGAGCTCCGAGACAGGGGGATCCCGGTCCTCGAGGGAACGGCCACCGGCTTGACAGCGCTGCGCCATCTCTTCGCTCACCGCGACTTCGCGGACCGCCCGGCGCTTGGCCCACCGGCCAAATCGAGCCCCGAACAGCGCGCGCGATGGATCACACGCCTCGAGGAAGGCCCTGTGCTTACAGAGGTGGAGGCGCTCTCCCTCGTGGCCGATTGGGGAATCCCGGTAGCTCGGGCGTTGCCGGCTCACGACTGGGAGTCCGCGCTCCGAGCTGCCACCGAGATCGGCTGGCCGATCGCGCTTAAGACCGCTGCTCCTGACATCTCGCACAAGACCGACGCCGGTGGAGTCGAGACCGGCCTCGACGGACCGGACGTCCTCGAGCGGGCTTACAGGTCGATCAGCGGCAGACTCGGACCCTCGGTCACCGTCCAGGCGATGGTTCCAGCCGGGGTCGAGATAGCTCTCGGGGTGCTGCACGACGAGAGCTTCGGGCCGTTAGTTGTAGTAGGCGCCGGCGGGATCCTCGTCGAAGTTCTCCAGGACCGCCGCGTCGGCCTGCCACCCTTGGACAACTGGCGAGCGCACCGGCTACTCGGGGGCCTCAGGATGCGGCCACTCCTTGATGGCGTCCGTGGCCGGGCACCGATCGACGTTGATGCGCTGGCCTCCGCGATCGTATCGCTCTCGACACTGGCTTGTGACCTCTCCGGCCATCTCGCTGCGCTGGACGTCAATCCCCTTATCACGACCTCTGCGGGATGCATCGCCGTGGACGCTGTCGCATTCCCGCTTCGGGGCACACGGTGCGGTCCCTTGAGCCTGTGAGGCGCGAGCCGTCGCGCGCTGGTCGAAGCTGCCGGCGCCTCGCTCTAACCGGCGGTCGGACCTCATGCTGCGATCGGCCTACAATGCGCGCTCTGATCTTCGCCGGAGGGAGAGGCACCTACCGGCAGCGCGTTGAACGGTTGACGACGCCGATGAAAGGCTAGGGGATGGCCAGCGAGCAAAACGAACAGAGCAAGCCGACGGGGGTGACAACAGCGACCTCGTCGAGCCCGTGGTGGGTGGAGCACCCGATCGCCAGCCTGGCGGCGCGCCGTGCCGCGATGGGCGTCGTCACGCTCTTTGTCGTCTCCATCGTCATCTTCCTCGCGACCGAGGTGCTCCCCGGCAACGCGGCATATGCAGTGCTTGGCCATACGGCAACTCCCCAGCGCCTGAAGGCGCTCGAGAACCAGCTCCACCTGAACCGCGGCTTGCTCGACCAGTACTGGGTCTGGCTGTCGGGCCTGTTCACGGGAAAGCTCGGGAACTCTCTCGCCAACGGCGATCCGGTCTGGGGTCAGGTCGCTCCGCGCCTCGTCAACTCGTCGGTCCTCGTCTTCGCCGCAGGCATCATAGGGAGCGTCCTCGGCGTAGTCCTTGGAGCCGTGGCGGCACTGCGCAAGGACGGCTGGTACGACCACATCAGCTCGGTGATATCGCTTGCCGTCACCTCGCTCCCCGAGTTCGTGATCGCGATCGCCCTCATCATCCTGCTCGCGACGGTCGTGAGCCACGTGCTGCCGGCTGTGTCCCTGATACCGCCCGGCACCTACGCCTGGAGCCAGCCAAAGCTGCTGATCCTTCCGGTCGCAACCCTCGTGCTCGTGATCGTTCCCTACATCCTCCGGATGATGCGGGCCGCGATGATCGAGGCCCTCGAGTCCGACTACGTCGAGATGGCGCGACTGAAAGGCGTGCCCGAGTGGCGGGTGGTGCTTGTCCATGCACTGCCGAACGCGATCGCCCCGACGATCCAGGTGATCGGGCTCAACTATCTCTACCTTGCCGGAGGCATAGTGATCGTCGAGGACGTCTTCAACTTCCCCGGAATCGGGCAGGGTCTCGTGAACGCGGTGAACGACCGCGACATACCCGTGATCCAGCTGATAGTCGTGATCCTCGCCGCGTTCTACGTCTTCATGAACATCTTGACCGACGTCATCGCACTGCTCGCCACACCGCGGCGACGGATTGCGAGGTAGAGGTGGCAATGCAAGCTCGGCCTCCGAAGACCTCGAACCGGTTCCAGTGGCTCCACACGCTAGGGGCAGCAGCGCGCACCAGGCGTGGAGTGATCGGGCTCGGACTTACGACCCTCGTCGTGCTCGTGGCCGTGATCGGGCCGCTCGTCGAGCCGTACCCCTCGACATCCTTCGAGACGATCCCGTTCGCCACCCCGTCCGGCCAGTTCCTTCTCGGCGGCGACATCTTGGGGCGCGACGTCCTCTCGCGAGTCCTCGACGGCGGCTGGCTCCTTTTGGTGATGGCCGTGGCGGCGACCGCCTTCAGCATCCTCATCGGGGGCGCGGCGGGCATATCTGCGGCATATCTGCGCGGCAAGACGGACGGCATCATCATGCGGACCGTTGACGTGATACTCGCGTTCCCCTCGCTCGTTTTCGCCCTCCTGCTCGTGAGCATCATCGGGCCCAAGACTTGGCTGATCATCCTCGCCGTCGGTATCGTGCAGGCGCCGCCGGTGGCAAGGGTGCTGCGGTCCGCGACCCTCGACATATCGGAGCGTGACTACGTCAAGGCCGTCGAGCTGCAAGGAGTCCGGCCCGCGAAAGTCATGCGGAGCGAGATCCTGCCCAACTTGATCAGCCCGCTCATGGTCGAGACCGGGCTGCGCGTGACCTACGCGATCGTGATCATGGCCGGCCTTGCGTTTCTCGGCTTCGGGCAGCCGCCACCCGCAGCAAATTGGGGCTACATGATCCAAGAGAACCGCATCGGCCTCAGCTCCAACCCCTGGGGAGTCGTGGCACCCGCCATTCTCATCGCGCTGCTCACGATCGGCACCAACACTTTCACTGACGCGATCGCACGCGTCGCCATCGGTGTCGACCGGCGGCCCGAGGAAGCCGCCCTCATCGACGACCTCAAGGTAGGAGCGCCGGCATGAGCAGCAACGACACTGCCGTCTCCGGGACCGACGCGCGGAGCGAGGCTGCGCGGGTGCGCCTCGAGACGCGCGATCTTCGCATCGAGCTCAGCTCGAGCGGGGTTGATGTCGTGAGCGACGTGTCGTTCGCGGTGCGGGCGGGAGAGGTCCTCGGCCTCGTCGGGGAGTCCGGCTCGGGAAAGACGACCGTCGCCTTGGCGCTTCTCGGACACGCTCGGCGGGGGCTCAAGATCTCAGGGGGCCAGATCAATCTCGACGGGAAGGACATCCTCGCGCTCAAGAGCTCCGAGCTGCGAGCCCTCCGCGGCGCCAAGGTTGCCTACGTTCCCCAGGATCCTTCAGCAGCTCTCAACCCGACGCTTCGAATCGGTCTGCAGTTGCGAGAGGCGATCAGCTCCCACCCCGGTGCCGTCACAGACATCGACGCGCGCATCCGCGAGGTGCTGAAAGATGCGCGCCTCGATGCGAGCACGGGCATCCTCAAGCGCTATCCCCATCAGCTCTCCGGCGGTCAGCAGCAACGTGTCGCCCTCGCGATGGCATTTTCGTGCAGACCTTCGCTCATCGTGCTGGATGAGCCGACGACGGGACTCGACGTGTCTACCCAGCGCCACGTCTTGGAGACGGTGAGGGCTCTGTGCCGCTCCTACGGTGTGGCGGCGGTGTACGTGAGCCACGACCTCGCCGTCGTCGGGGGCCTCGTGTCCGAGGTGGCCGTCATGTACTCGGGACGCATCATCGAGCTGGGTACAACCGAGCAGGTCTTCTCGAGCCCGGTGCACCCTTACACCCGAGGACTTCTCGCCGCGGTCCCCTCTCCTGACCGGTCGGAGATCCTGACCGGGATGGAGGGACAGCCACCACGGCCCGGGCGGCGGCCGAAGGGCTGCTCGTTCGCCCCCCGCTGCTCCTACGCGATCGAGACCTGCACGACTTTGACCCCCGAGCCTGTGATGCTCGATCGACGCCTCGTGCGCTGCCTGCGTGCCGGCGAGATCGGGCAGGGAACGCCGCGGCGCCAGGGCATCCTCGCCGCGGCGACCATGGACCACGGTGCCACGCTTCTCGAGCTGAGAGGCGTGTCTGCGTCATATGGTCGTAACCCGGTCCTCCACGGTGTCGACCTGTCCGTGGCTCCCGAGTCGTGCACCGCGGTCGTAGGCGAGTCGGGATCGGGAAAGACGACGCTCGCGCGCTGCATCGTCGGGCTCCACTCGAACTGGACCGGAGAGATGAGATTCGACGGCAACGAGCTGGCCCGCGGGACACGCCCGAGGCAGAAGGACCTCCTGAAGCGCATCCAGTACATCTTCCAGAACCCCTACACGTCCTTGAATCCACGAAAGACGATCGGTCAGATCATCTCCCAGCCGCTCGAGCACTTCTTCAACATGTCCGCCGGCGAACGCGCCACCCGAGTGGCAGGCGTCCTCGACGACGTCTCCCTCGGCGGCGACTTCCTCAACCGCTACCCGGACCAGCTCTCGGGTGGCGAGCGCCAGCGGGTCGCGATAGCCAGGGCCATCGTCGTCGAGCCTGACCTTCTCGTCTGCGACGAGGTCACCTCGGCTCTGGACGTGTCGGTGCAAGCAGTGATAGTCGAGCTGTTGCGCCGCCTGCAAAAGGAGCGGCATCTCTCGATGATCTTCATCACCCACAACCTCGCACTCGTAAGGAGCATCGCCCGGAGCGCTATCGTCCTCTCCGAGGGTCGCCTCGTCGAAGCCGGCCCGGTCGAGCAGGTGCTCGAGAACCCGCAGGATCCTTACACGATCCGCCTGATCAGAGATGTCCCGAAGCTTGCGAGTTCGCACCTCGGTGCGCAGGTCGCACTCGGCTCAGCCTGATCTGGAGATATCGCCGGCGAAGTCGCGCCTCGCTGATCGACCGCGCCCTACTCTTGCTCCGATGCAAGACGCCAGAAATCTAGACTCGCTTTTCTCTCCGCGCTCGGTCGCGGTGGTTGGCGCGTCGGAGGACCAACGCAAGTGGGGCAACTGGCTCGCGCTCGGCGCCCTGCGCGGAGAGCACCGGCGCGAGGTGTTTCTCGTGAACCGCCGGGCCACGAGCGTGCTCGGTCGCACTGCCTACCCCTCGCTCGGCGAGCTCCCCTCCCCCCCCGAGCTCGTCGTGCTCGCGATACCGGCTCGGAGCTTCGACGCGGCAGTCGACGAGGCTCTCGCGGCTGGCGCCAAGGCGATCGTCGGCATCACGGCCGGGCTCGCCGAGACTGGGTCGGAGGGTCGATTGACCGAGCAGGCGGCCGCCAGGCGGATCCGCGACGCGGGCGCCATGCTGCTTGGCCCCAACTGTCTCGGCCTCACCGACGTCGCGTCGGAGCTGTACCTCGCGTCCAATGACCTGCCGCAGGGACCGATAGGTCTCATCTCCCAGAGTGGCAACCTCGCGCTCGAGCTGGCCATCAAGGCCGGCCAGGCGGGGCTAGGTTTCTCCCGATTCGCGTCAGTGGGCAACCAGGCCGATCTCGAGGTGGCCGATCTCGTCGCCGACTTCGCGAAATCTGTCCAGATAGAGGTGATCGCCCTCTACTGTGAGGACTTCAAGGACGGGCGGAGGTTCCTCGAAGCTGCGCTAGCAGCAAGCGATGCAGGCAAGCCTGTCGTTCTCCTCACCCTCGGCGCCAGCCAAGCGGCGGCACGGGCCGCCCGCTCCCACACCGGGGCGCTCGTATCAGGCGACCTGTCTATCTCGGCGGCGTGCCGCGCCGCCTCGATCGAGCGTGTCGCGACCCCGAAGGAGCTCGTCGACGTGATCCAGGGACTGCTCACCGGGACGACGGCCCGGGGCCGAAGAGTCGGCATCCTCGGCGACGGCGGTGGCCACGGTGCCATCGCAGCCGAGATCGCCGAGGCGCTCGAGCTCGAGGTGCCGGCTTTCTCCGAGGAGCTTGCAAGCGAGCTTGCCACCGCGACGGGGACACCGGGAGGCACCTCCAACCCGGTCGACCTCGCCGGCGCCGGAGAGCAGGACATCTGGTCCTTCGACCGAGTGCTCTCGACACTCCTCGGCTCCGACGAGCTCGATTCCGTCATCGTCACCGGGTACTTCGGCGCCTACTGGATCTACGGGGACCGGCTCGGCGAGCAAGAGCGAGCGGTCGCCCTCGCGCTCGTCGAGCTCGCCAGGAGCTCTCCGAAGCCCGTCGTCGTCCACGCGATGTACTACGGCGAGGATGCCGGACGCGAGCCCGGCGTCGAGCGCGGCGCGCTGGAGCTGCTGAGGGCCGGCAAGGTTCCGGTCTATGCAAATATTGAGGATGCAGTGAAGATGATCGCCCGGCTTGTCGGGCGCGGCCGTGCTGCAGGAGCTCGACTGCCCGAGCTGCCCCCGGCTTGCCAAGGACCAGGTGCCGGCGGGTACTTCCCCGCCCGGGCTCTCCTTGCCCGCTACGGCGTGCCAGTTGCTGCGGCGCGAGAGGTTTCGACCGCCACACAGGCCAGACAAGCGGCGGCCGAGCTCGGCTATCCGGTTGTCGTAAAGGCGACCGCGCTCGAGCACAAGTCGGATGCCGGAGGTGTCGTTCTCGGAATCCCGAGCGAGCACGAGCTCGACAAAGTCACCGGGGAGCTCTGGTCGCGACTCGGGCCTGGCCCTCTCTCAGTCGAGTCGATGGCCACTGCCGAAGGGGGAGTCGAGCTTCTCATCGGGACGGTACGAGACCCGCGCTTTGGCCCCATAGCTCTTGTCGGAGTGGGCGGAGTGTATGCAGAGGTGCTCGGTGACGTCGCCGCGTGCCTCGCCCCGGTGAGCGAGGAAGATGCCGAGAAGCTCATCTGCTCGCTTCGGGGCGCTCCGCTGCTCCTCGGTGCCAGAGGTCGCAAGCGGTTGGATATCTCGGCCGCTGCCCGGGCACTGGCCGCCCTCTCTCGTGCCGCGGCGGCCCATGTCGCTGTCTTGGAGCTCGAGGTGAACCCGTTGCTCGTCGGTCCAAGTGGCGCCGTCGGGCTGGACGCGAGAATGAGCGTCGTTGCCGGTACCAGTGCTTGCCCTCAGGGCGGCAAGAATCTGATCCCGGGGCCCTAGGTCGTGCCACGGATCACGGTCGAGCTCGACGTCGAAGTCATGATGCGAGACGGGGTGGCTCTCCGGGCAAATGTCTTCCGGCCCGATTCTGGACGGTGGCCGGCGCTGTTGACCCGCCTTCCGTACTCGAAAGACGGCCGATGGGCGCGAGACGTGCTCGAGCCGATCTTCGCGGCGGCGCGCAACTACGCAGTCGTCGTACAGGACACGCGCGGATGCTTTAGGTCCGGCGGAGAGTGGCGCCCCTATGCCGGCGAGTCCGAAGACGGCGCCGACACGATCGATTGGATCGCATCCCAACCATGGTGCAACGGGCGTGTGGGCATGTACGGCGCGTCCTACTACGGGTTCACGCAGTGGGCGGCTGCACAGCAACGGCCGGCGGCGCTCATGGCCCTCGTGCCCTTCATCGCCGCCGGCACCAGCGCGACGACCTCGAGCTTCGGGAGCGTTCCGGACTTCGGCATGCATCTTCTCTGGGACCTCCAGATGCGCCTCGCCTCGAAGCTCCGCTCCGGGCTCGGGCCGAATGACCCTGGTATCGGCTCCCTTGTATCACAGATCGACGGCCTTGGGCGCCTGGGGTATCACGTGCAGCTTCTCGACACCTCTGGTGAACCTGAGCTCTCCGCTCCGCCACCCCCGATCGCCTACGGAGCGATAGCGGTGCCAGCCCTGCACGTTGGGGCATGGTACGACATCTTCTTGCGGGAGACGCTCGCTGCCTTCACCGCCCAACGGCGCGCCGGTACGCCTTCGAAGCTACTTATCGGCCCTTGGACCCATCTCGACAGATACGACCCGATCGGCGAGCGCACTTACGGCCTGTCGTCGGAGATCGACTCGATCGACCTAGCCGAAAGCTTCGCCGACATCCAGGTTCGCTGGTTCGACCACTGGCTCAAGCAGCTCGACTCAGGCGTCATGGACGAACCACCGGTACGGATCTTCGTGATGGGTCGAAACTGCTGGCGCTTCGAAGACGACTGGCCGCCTCCGGGTGCGGTAGCTACGCGGGCCTACCTGCGCGCAGGCGGCCGACTGGCCCTGGCAATACCGCGGGCCGAGCCGCCTGACATCTTCGAGGCACGTACGGACGATCCGGTGCCTACATTGGGCGGAGCGACGATGATCGCTCCCCCGCTTCGCGCTGGACCATTTGATCAACGGGTGATCGCCTCGCGTCCAGATGTGCTCGAGTACGCGACAGAGCCGCTCGCCCGCGACGTCGAGATCAGCGGACCGGTCCGCGCGCGGCTGTGGGCGCGCTCGGCGTCAGAGCCCTTCGACCTCGTTGCTCGCTTGGTCGACATAGAACCCGACGGGAGAGCCGTGAACCTGACAGACTCGATGACACGTGTGGAACCCAACCCTAGAGGTCAAGGCAATGAGACGAGAGAGTGCGTTCTCGACCTCGCCGCGACGAGCAACCTGTTTCGTGCCGGGCACCGGATCGCCCTGCACGTGACTTGGAGCTCGTTTCCGAGATGGCTCCCGATCTCGCGAAGCTCGGGCGGCGAGCCCCGAGTCGTCGGCTATGAGATCTTTCACGACTCGCAAAGGCCATCGTACCTGGAGCTGCCCGTCCTCGGCGCTGACACCATCTCCACAATGAACCGACCAGGCTCTCGCTGACATGCCGAAGATCGTCGATCGCGAGCTCCGACGAGACGAAGTAGTGCAGGCTACCTGGCGCGTCATCGCACGAGTCGGGATCGACAACGTCAGCATCCGTGAGATTGCGGCCGAAGCGGGACATTCCACGGGAGTGATAGCGCATTACTTCAAGAACAAAGACGAAGTGCTGACGACGGCCTTGCAGCTTGCATGGCGGCGTGAGGTGGATCGCATAGCACGAGCGACGGCGACCCTGTCGGGTTTTGGCGCCCTCGAGGCGCTCGTAGCCGAGGTCCTGCCGGTGGGAGGTGACCGGACCCTCGAGATGGCGGTATGGATGAGCTTTTGGGGACGTGCTGTGGGTGACGAGCAACTCGCCGCTCAGCAGCGTCGCTATTACGGGGAGTGGAGAGCGCTCATCCGTACCTGCCTCGAGGAGGCCGTTGCGTGTGGCGCGGCCCGTCCCGGAGTAGTTCCCTCCGATGAGGCGGTCAGAATCGCGGCTCTCGTCGACGGAATAGGCATCCAGGCAGTGCTCGAGCCCGACCGTATCTCCCCGACTCGGCTCGTCGAGCTCGTCGTCGGCTACATAAGATCGCTGCGATCGCAGCCTGTTGCTCCTATGCCCGCCTGAGGCACCAAGGGTCGCCAGTTGACTGCGGCGCAGCGACCCCACTTCCGCTCCAGCGGCCTCTGCCGCGATCCGTTATAACACGATGGCAATGTTATAGTCTTGCCTGCCATGTACTTCGCGACGGTTGTTGCCAGCACTTGCCACCGTCGCACCAAAGGAGGGGAGGCCTCATGAACAAGGCGAATGAGCCGGCACCGAGTACGAGGGAGGGTCTCAGCAGAAGAGACTTCCTCAAGGCAACCGCGGCAGGCGCGGCCGTCGTGGGCGGTGCGTCCCTCCTGCCTGGGCTGACGAACCCGGCAGCAGCCGCAGGACCGACACGGTCGAAAGCAGCCGTCCCCAAGCGAGGAGGAACACTTCGGGCCGCGCTGAGCGGAGGCGACTCCCTCGACACGATCAACCCTCTCGTGCCCGTCAACAACGTCGACTTCGCAAGGATCAGCCAGCTCTATGACCCACTTGTCGTCTTCGATGCAAACGCGCTCCCCCGGCTGCAGCTCGCGGAGGAGATATCACCGAATAAAGATGCGACGGTTTGGACTATCCGACTCCGCCAGGGTGTGACGTTCCACAATGGAAAGCCGTGCACAGCCGACGACATCATCTACACCTTCCAGCAGATCCTCAACCCCAAGAGCCCGGGATCGGGTGCGCCCTCACTCCAGTCGGTCGACCTGAAGCACATAACCAAGCTCGACAACCTGACGGTTCGGGTGCCATGCACGTCTGCGTTCGCTACCTTGGTGCAGGTCCTCGCGGCCTACTACTTCGACATCATCCCGGTTGGCTTCGACCCGAAGCACCCGATCGGCACGGGACCTTTCAAGTACGAGTCCTTCACTCCAGGCGTCCAGAGCACCTTCGTCCGCAATGACAACTACTGGCAGGCGGGCCTCCCGCACTTCGACAGCGTCGTCATATCCGACTATTCGGACGAGACGAGCCAGGTGAACGCGCTCTTGAGCAACCAGGCAGATGTAGTCAACCTCCTGTCCTCGTCGTCGGTGGCAGCAATTCGCTCCGGCGGAGCAGAGGTCCTCATCTCCGACGGTGGCGGCTGGACGCCATTTACCATGCGGGTCGACCAGGCTCCGTTCAACGACGTGCGGGTCCGCCAGGCAATGAGACTCATCTGCGACCGTCCCCAGATGCTCGATCTCGTGTTTCTCGGCTCAGGAACCCTGGGCAACGACATCTTCGGGATCTGGGATCCGGTCTACGACCATGCCCTGCCGCAGCGTCACCAGGATCTGGCACAGGCCAGACACCTGCTGAAGCAGGCGGGCCACTCTGACCTGACCGTCCAGCTCGTCACGGCCAACCTCGCCCAGGGCGTCGAGAGCGTCGCCCAGGTCTTCGCCCAGCAAGCCAAAGGTGCTGGCGTGAACGTCACTCTAAAGCCCGTGAGCGTGACTGACTTCTACGGCCCGAGCTACCTGAAGTGGACATTCGCGCAGGACTACTGGTTCTACAACCCGTACTTCCCCCAGGTCGCCCTCGGATCTCTGCCAACCGCTCCCTATAACGAAACCCACTGGGACAACCCGAGATACGACGCGCTGTTCCAAGAGGGCCTCAGGACGGTGGACGAGTCCAAACGCGCCGACATCGCGCATGAGATGCAACTGATCGACTACGACTCGGGTGGGTACATTATCCCTTACTTCCCCCCTGTGATCGACGGCTATTCCACTCGAGTCAAGGGCACGGTCAGGTCCAAGACGGGGATCTCGTTCAACGACTTCGACTTCAAGAACATGTGGTTCGCCTGAAGCGAACGCCAGCTTCGACCTGGAGCTGCACGGGCTCCAAGGGGTCCGTGCAGCTGGGGTGCCCGTAGAGCTTCTTACTCACCGAGGCGACGCCGCGCGTGCCGCTCGTTGGAGCGCGCCGCTCCTTAGAAGCTCCATCATGGTGTCGTTCACCCGCGCAGCCGATCTCTCGTCAGCACCGATCGCCCTGGTCGCAAGCTCGAACGCTGCCTTAGTGCCCGCTCCGAGGACTGCCGGCGACGGGCGGCGTCCAAGGAGGCACGACGCGCAGTCGAGCTCTATGGCAAGTATCTGCTCGAGCAGCGCGAGAGAGTGCTCGGTGGACGTCACGGAGAGGGGGGCCGCCGTAGCATGGTCTTCCTGCTCGAGGTCGAGCGACTGGATGTCGAGAGTCGCGGGACCGGCGAGCTGGCGCAACTCGGCCCAAAGTGCCGACGCCGCATACGAGGGGAGCCCGCTTCGCTCTCCGTGGGCGGCGGCGACCATCGCCTCGTCGAACGACCGGGCCTCACCGGAGAGGGCCTTGGCGAGGTGGTTCATCCGTCGGATGGAACAAAGCCCGACATGCGCGAGACCCGGGCGCAGCGCGTCGAAAAAAAGCGCCATGGCCATCGGGTGGAAGTTGCCGTTGGAGATGAGCCGCTGCTGCGAGACCGACACGAGCGGGTTGTCGTCAATCGCGTTCAGCTCGATCTCCACCGCGTGCCGCGCCGCTCGAAGTAATTCCCGGACGGCTCCGTGCACCTGTGGGACCACGCGAAATGAGAGCGGATCCTGCAGGGATCCAGCTCGACCTGGCTCGAAGAGCCTGCTTCCGGCAAGCAGCGACCGCAGGTGCGCGATGACATCTTGCTGCCCGGCTACGGGCTTGGCCTCCCCGACTGCGGGATCGATGACCGAGAGGTTGGCGTCGATGGCTTCGAAGGACAGGGCCGCCACGATGTCGGCCTCCTCCATGAGCTGCTCAGCCAAGCCGACCGTCAAGCTCGCGCCGCCGGTCGAGACAGAGTTGGCCGACACAAGAGCGAGGGCCTCCCCCGGTTCGAGAGTCAAGGGCCGAAGTCCAGCCGCAGCGAGGGCCTCTGCTCCGCTCATCACTTTGCCGTCGAGCTCGGCCTCGCCGTGCCCAAGCGCGACTGAGGCCACTGCAGCCAGGTGCATTAGATCAGAGGCACCGACGGAACCGATGGCGGGAACGACCGGGTGGACTCGGGAATTGAGCATCCGCGCAAGCATCAGGGTTGTCGGCTCGCTCAGCGCCGAGCCGCCGCGGACCGCGCTGTTGAGCCGTGCCAGCATCGCGGCCCGGACCTGAACCACAGGCAGGGGTGGGCCCACACCGCTCGCGTGACTGAGCACGATACCGACCTGGACATCGCGCAGGTGCCCGGGGGAGACACTCTCGTCCCTCGCATGGCCGAGGCCCGCGTTCAGGCCGTACACTGCCACGCCGGAGTGCAGCGTCTGTTCGACGACCATTCGCGCCGCCCTGACCCGGGACAGGGCCCGCGGCGACAGCTCGACGAGACGACCGTCGGCCACCTCACGGACCGCCTCGACTTGAAGGACCCGCTCCGGATCGAGGACAAGCGGCTCCACTGCGACGGCTGGCGCTGACGCGTGAGGTTGCTCACCGTAGGAGAGGTGCCCGGAGGCCCCATGGGCGGCGGCTACGGGCAGACCCGCCCTCGCCCAGGCGCGAAAGCCGCCTTCCATGTCGGTGGCGCGATGCAGCCCGAGATGCTGCAAGCTCGAAGCCGCGAGGCTGGATGTGTATCCCTCGGAGCAGAAGACGATCACCTCGACGTCGTGGTCAACTGCTGCGGGTATATGAGCGTCGCTCGACGGATCGAGCCGCCACTCAAGAACGTTGCGCTCGATCACCACCGCGCCGGGGATCTCGCCCTCCTCGGCTCGCTGCGCGGACGGACGGATGTCGACGAGAATCGCACCTGAGCGTGCTGCCGCGGCTGCGCTCTGCGGTGACATCCGCTTGAGACGAGCCCGCGCCTCGACCAGCACCTCGTCGATGGAACGCGGTTCTTTGGACATGGGAGATCGCTGCCTCGTCTTGGCGGACGTCGTGACGGCACTTTTCGGACAGAAGCGTCCGGGAGCCACCTCGGGGGCGATCTTAGGCCCAAGGGGCGGTGGTGGCCGGCCGCGGCAGCGGTGCGGTCGGTACGGCCCTCGCTGCCTGGCGCCGTCTTGTGAGTCGCCCCGCCTGGGTGCCACTGTGCTCCTGTGATGAAGTCACCCCAAGGTAGCGAAACACCGTCGCGCGCGAGCAGGCCCCCGAGCATGTTCGGCTTTCTCCTCGGGGCGACAGCCATGTTCGCGGCGATGTACTCGACCCAGGCCATCCTCCCCCAGATCAGCGCGACGTTTCATGTCTCTGCCGCCCTCTCTGGACTCTCAATCTCGGCCACGATCGCGATGGTGGCAGTCGGGGGTTGGATCTGGGGCTCTTACTCCGACCGCCGCGGCCGGCGCCGCTCTCTCATCGCCGCCAGCGCCCTCCTCATCCCTCCCACGGTTGCGCTCGCGGTGGTACCGAACCTGTGGGTCCTGCTCGTCTGCCGCGGCCTGCAAGGCCTGTGCATGCCAGGGCTCCTGACGGTGGGTGTCCCCTACGTCACAGAGGTATACGCCCCCCGGCTCGGCGGGCGGGCCATGGGCCTGTATCTGCTCGCGCTCGTCGCCGGGGGTCTCATAGGTCGAATCGGAGTCGCGGAGCTGAGCACGGTCACGGGGTGGCGCGGCGCTCTGGCGACTCTCGGCGTCCTGCCGGCTGCCGGGGTGCTCGTCATGTCCAGGTCACTTCCGGAAGTAACGGACAGCCAGTACAGCGCCCGAGCCCTGCACGGGGTTCTCGCCCAGCTCCGCAACCCGACGCTCTGGTGCGCGGCTGGTGCAGGCAGCGCGCTGCTCTTCTGCTTCGTCGGCGTCTTCTCATACGTGTCCTACAGGCTCGAGGCTGCGCCCTTCTCGTTGGGACCCGCAACAAGCAGCTTCATCTTCGTCCTTTGGATCGTGGGGGCGATCGGCCCGTGGGCGGGTCGGCTCTCAGACCGGATCGGCTGGGACAAGGTTGCCCTCGGCGCGCTCGTGTGCACAGGCACGGGTGTGCTGATCACGGTTCCCGCCGTGCTGCCCACAGTCGTGCTCGGCCTCGTCCTCGTCGCGACCGGGATGTTCGCAGGCGTGACGGCAGTTCAGCTCGGCGTGGCGCAGTCGACCACAGTCGATCGGGGATCGGCCAGCGGGCTCTACTTCACCAGCTACTACCTCACCGGAGCTCTTGGCGCATTTGTGGCGGGGCTGGCCTGGCAGGGGGCCGCGTGGCTGGGGGTCGCCCTCCTCTGCGCCGCCCTACCGCTCCTCATGGCCCTCGTCCTCGCCTCCCGCGGGCGCTTCAGTGTCGTGGACTGCCGTAGGCGATGACCGAGAGAAACCTTATCGGGAGCTTTACCAGCTCGGTCGGACCATGGACTATCTCCCCCGCGAACTGGAGCGCGTCACCACGCGCCAAGACATAGCGGTCGGCCCCGTATCCGTACTCGACGACGCCCTCCAGCATGTAGATGAACTCGATCCCGGGATGTTGGAAAAGCGGGAAGACCTCGCTGTGCTCGTTCAAAGTGACAAGCATTGGCTCGACGACCTTGTTCGGCCCTCGCATCTCGCCCAAGAGCTCGTAGCGGTGGCCGATCCTCGTCCCTTTCCGCACGATCTCGACCCCCTGGCCGGCACGGACCAGGAGCGCATCGTGCTCTTCGTCAAGACCGCGGAACAAAGACGTGAGCGGCACGGAGATGGCACCGGCAAGCTTGACGAGAGTGCCGAGGCTCGGCGATGCCTGGGCGTTCTCGATCTTGGACAGCATTCCCTTCGATATTCCGGAGCGCTCGGCCAGCTGCTCCACAGTGAGGCCAAGCTGGTTGCGGTAGTCCCGCACGCGCTGCGCGATGACCCAGCCCACGCCCGGGTCGAGCGTGTCAGAGCGCACGGAGGCATCGGGCTCGGGCTCGGCTCGCTTGGCGCGGGCAGGGCCGGCCCGGGTAGAGGTCGGCTCTCGCGTGTCACGACCTTGGCCCGGCGGGGATGTAGTCCTTCTTCGCGCGCTCGCGGGGCCCGAGTGACGCCGCGTCCGATCAGCCTGTGGCCCGGAAGGACTTCGCTCGCTCACCCGGTCTCACCTCCAGTCCCGTCGCCTGACGACTGTGACGTCCGCGACTTCGCCAATCCCCGGGGCGAGCTGCGTCGCTGCAGGTTCAGCCTAGCCCAGGAGCCCATCTCGCGGGCGAGAGGATCCGTAGCCTCGCAGCCGCTGTCTCGCCTTGAGTACCATTTCCCCGTCAGCCGACGGCGGTTGCCTGACGGCAATTGTCCCACAGCGGCTTCAGGCCCCAGCCCACCGGCGGGCCGGGAGCCAAACTCTAGCCTTGGAGGTCAAAGTGAGCAGGGAGACGGTCTTCTACGCCCGCATCGCAGAGATGACCGACGAGTGGATGGATCTGTTCGGCTACCTTGCGCCGTCGGTCGTCACCGACACGCTCGAGGAATACAGGGCCGTGCGTGAGGCAGCCGGGCTCATGGACTTCTCCATGCTGCGAAAGATCGATATCACCGGTAACGGGGCGGTCGAGCTCGTGAACTCGCTCGTCACGAGAGACATCCGCAGGCTCCAACCGGGCCAGATAGCCTACGGCGCCCTCGCCGATGAGAACGGCATGATGGTTGACGACTGCACCACCTCTGTCCTAGGCGATGACTCCGTGCGCTTCTGCGGCGCAAATGACCGCGATCTCGAGATGTTCACCGCCAAAGCCGCCGGGACTGCCGTCGAGGTGACGCATCTCACCGACGACATGCCTCATCTGTGTCTGCAGGGCCCGAAGAGCCGTTCGATCCTTCAGAGCCTCTGTGGGGCTGACCTGTCCAACGCCTCG
>JAKACA010000243.1 GCA_021796455.1 Actinomycetes bacterium | reverse complement strand
ACGCGAGGTACACGGCGCGCATGGCTTCAGCCGCCGCGCGGATCTCAGGCTGTGCGAGGGGTGAGCAGCGTTGGGTGAAGAAGCCGTCCCAATCGGTTGCCGAGACGATGATGGTCTGCCACATGAACGGCTCGAGCAGCCGATTGGTCACCGACTTATGCACACCGAGCGCCTCGAGGCGCTCGGCCGCAGCGATCACCGCCTGTCGGGTCTCGTCCCACACCACCATTGCGGCCGCCTGGTCGGATGCCGATAACGCCGCGCCTCCTTGCATCCCGCGCTGCTCCGTGGGCCACTCGAGCGGGTAAGCCGGATCGGCGCCGACGCGGTCGATCTCGCGTCGCACCGGGATCGCTCGGCTGCTTGCGCTATTGCGGCTGAACGCTCGGTGTGTATTGAACTCGGCGAGGACAAATCGGTGCAGCCGCACCTCGAGGGTGGTCAGCCGCTCCCCGGCGCTCGAGACGCTGTCGGCTACGACGCGAGCTGCCGGTGACCGCTGATTATTGTCCACGGGCGGGTCTCCTCGGGCATCGTTCGGCCGTGGCCCGCGCTGCGCAGGCGGCAACGAGGCTAATAGTCCCTTATGTGGCGTCGAGGATGTTCAGCGGTGGGAGTGCCCTGGGTCAGGGATTCTTCGGAAATAAGACCGATCCGGGAATCTCGTCTGGTCCCGCGCGTTGTCTCTTTCGTCAGCGACGATGACAGGCCGCCGGACCGCCTTTCAGCCCGGATGGAGCCAATCGTCATGGCGATGAACGCCAGAGCAGCGTTTCCCGGCTCTTCGCCATCTGGACCGCGAAGTCGGGAGGTCGCCCACGATCTCGTTCGGAGGGCTCGCCCATAACACTACGAAGGTCGCCCCGTCCTCCAAAGACAGGAGCGGCGACGCGGCGGGCGGCCAGAGAACGACGCGAGCGAGAGGATGGGACAGGGCCACTCCGCAGCAGAGCCTTGACAACGAAGCACCCCACCTGACCCGCGGCGCCCTCGAGGCGTCGTCTCCGCTCGTCAGAGCTCCCTTTTCAGGACGAACAGTTAGCGGTGGGAGGGCAGGCCCTCCCCCCGGCCCCCTCCCAGGGGCGCGCGAGTCGAGCCCGTGATCAGTGCGCCCTTCTCGCAGAAGGCTGACCGCTCGCCAGAGCTGGTGCCGTCAAGGTCATAAGTCCAGGTGTGGCGGTACGAATCCTTCTCGCTGTCCATCATCGCGCCGGTGAAAACTCGTCACAATGTCTCAAGTTCCGGACCCAGAGAAGATCTACGCCGCTCCCGAGACAAGCTCGGGAGCGGGGGCCCTTCGGGCAGCTGGACACGGTTGGTGAGTGTCGATCTAGCGTCGCAGCGTGAGCGATGACCTTGCCAATCGATATCACGACTTGCTCGAAGGGAGCTACGACTGCGTCGACCGGATCGTGCTCAACGCGTACTTCGCGCTCGGCCACGGTGCCGGGGGCTTCCGGGTGTGGTGGCGAAGGTGGCACGGTGACAGCGATGCCGACCTCGACAACGCCCACCTCATGCGTTTGGCCGGACGCTTCGCGCGCCGAGTGCGCGCCTGGGCACAGGCAAATGAAGTCCCCGTCATCGACTGCAAGGCCGGCGAGCGCAAGCACCTGATCGCCGAGCAGCACCTGAAGGCTCATGATCACAGCCCCGGTGTCTTTCTTGTCCTCGTCGCGAAGGCGCCGGCGACGTTGTTCTCCGTGAAGCGTTCGAAAACCGGTGTGCTCGTCAACTTGGAGAAGAAGCGCTCCTACGTCAACCACTACTCGTTCCACATCTACGACCCGGTCTTCGGCCACGTGACGATCAAGATGTCCGGCCACCCGCCCTTCCCGGCGCAGGTCATCTTGAACGGCCACGAGTACGTCGCCGCGCTGGCCTCCGCGGCCGGGATTGCCTATCGAAAGGAGGGAAATTGTTTCACCGGGGTCCCTGACCCCGCAGACCTGGCCGAGCTCGCAGACACCTTGTCCTCCGCGGAGGCGATAGGGCGACTCGGCCAGGTCTGTGATCGTTGGATCTACAGCGCCTGTCTGTGTTTCGGTCTCGATTTGGAGGAGCAAGCAGCTGGCGGCTTCCGCTACGGCTACGCCGTCTACCAGCTCGAGTACAGCCGGAACCTCTTGTTCAAATCTGGTCGGGAGATGGAACGGGTGTTCGAGCGGATCGTCGATCGCAGCCGAACCCGCCTCGACGTAAAGACCGTGCGCACCCTCTTCGGCTATGGCCAGCGCCCGCGCCGCAGGTCCGACGGCGACCTCTCGCCTCGACAGGCAGTCGTGATCGAGACACCCAGCTACGACCTCACGGTGTTCAAGGTCAATTTCGGCCTTGTCACCTTGAAGGCGTACTCCAAGGGCGAACACGTGCTGAGATTCGAGGCCGTCGTCCACAACACCCGCCAGCTCCACCTGGGGCGCGTCCTCGAGCGCTTCCCGGAGATCGTCGCCAAGCTGCATGGCATGCTCGACCGCTTCACGACGATGCTCGACTGCGTCGACATCGCCTTCCTGCCCGGCGAGCTCCTGGACGAGCTTCCGCAGCCTGCCCGCCTTGGCGCGAGCCGCGTCGGTGGGATCGACTTGAACAAGGCACGCGTGCGCGCCGTGCTCGCTGCCCTTGGCGCGCTCGCTCCCTCTCCGCGCGGCTTCACCGTCGGCGATCTCGCTGAGAGGGTGCAGCAGATGGCCGGAGACGACGACTACCGCGTCCGCCAGGCGGCCTACGACCTCCGCAAACTGCGCGCCAAGAGCCTCGTCGAAAAGCCCGAGCACTCCCGCCGCTATGTCGTTCCACCGGACGCGGCCCGCATGATCACCGCGCTCAGCACCCTGCGCGAGCAGGTGCTCAATCCGATCCTCTCCGGCGTCCGCAGCCCACGCCAGGGACGCAAACCCGCCAACTGGACACAAGTCGACCGTGACTACGAGTCTCTGCGCGTCGGCATGCAGACCCTCTTCAGCGATCTCGGCATCACCACACCAGTCGCCTGCGCGGCAGGGACAACATTTTGTCGATCATTGGCCGCAAGGCTCTAGTGTCCCGAGCCCGAGATTGAGGATATAAGTGTCATCAGGCCTCCGAAGCGTGTATCGCTGCCGCCGACACCCGCTCGCAGTAGCGGGCGAGGGACGCGAGGATCTGATCGGCGGTCTTCACCCAGACGTAGGGACGAGGGTTCTCGTTCCAGTGGGCGATCCAGTCTCGGATGTCCTTCTCCAGAGCCTTCACGCTCGTGTGCGCGCCGCGCTTGATCTTCTTCATGGTGAGCTCACCGAAGAAGCGCTCGACCATGTTGAGCCACGACCCCGAGGTGGGCGTGAAGTGGAGGTGGAAGCGGGGGTGGCGGAGCAGCCAGCGACGGATCTCGGGAGTCTTGTGGGTGGCGTAGTTGTCCAAGATGAGGTGGACCTGAAGCTCGGCGGGGACCTCGGTGTCGATCTGGACGAGGAACTTCTTGAACTCGGTCGCCCGGTGGTGCTGGCGGAGCGAGCCGATCACCTTGCCCGACGCCATGTCGAGCGCGGCGAACAGGCTCGTGGTGCCGTGACGCACGTAGTCGTTGGAGCGTCGTTCGGGGGTGGCGGGCATCATGGGGAGGATCGGCTGGAAGCGGTTGAGCGCCTGGATCTGGGACTTCTCGTCGACGCAGAGCACGACGGCGCGCTCGGGCGGGTCCAAGTAGAGGCCGACCACGTCACGGACCTTCTCGATGAAGAGGGGGTCGGTCGACAACTTGAACGACTCGGCCCGGTGCGGCTGGAGGGCGAAGGCGTGCCAGATCCTCCGGATGGTGGTCTGGCTCATGCCCACCTCCTTGGCCATCGAACGCGTCGACCAGTGGGTCGCGTCCTTCGGCTTCTCCTCCAGGGTCTTCACAACCACTGCTTCCACCTGGTCGTCGGTGATGGTTCTCGGCGCGCCGGGGCGGGGGTCGTCGAAGAGACCGTCGAGCCGATACTCGACGAAGCGTCGTCGCCACTTGCCGACCATGGCCTGGCCCACGCCGAGTGCTGCGGCGATGTCACGGTTGGTGCCCCCCTTGGCGCACGTGAGCACGATGCGGGCTCGCATCGCCATCGCCTGGGCGCTCTTTCGCCGGTTGGCCAGGCGCTCGAGGGTCAGGCGTTCCTCGGTGCTCAGCACCAGTTCTGCCTTCGGCCTTCCCATCTGTGCCATGTCGTCTCCCATCGTCGCAGGTACGACGTGGAAAACGCGACAGCGAGACGGAAATTCCCGGATCGACCACATTTCTTGCGAATCTCGGGCTCAGGACACTAGTGCCGGCACCCAGAAGTTCCCCGAACGTCGATCGCGCC
>JAKACA010000242.1 GCA_021796455.1 Actinomycetes bacterium | reverse complement strand
CGTGATCTCAGGCTCCAAGTACGGCTTCGACTCTCCCTCGGTGATCGTCACGCACGGCACCGAAGTCTGGGTGCTCAACACCGAGGGTGCTCACGGTGGCTCCGTCACCGAGATCAAAGCCTCGAGCGGAGCGCTCGTGAGGGTGATCTCGGGCTCACGCTACAGATTCGACCGCCCCGACGCCATGGTCACGAACGGGACCGACATCTTCGTCGCAAACGCCGGCGGCAACTCGGTCACCGAGATCAGGGCTTCGACCGGAGCGCTGCTGAGGAGAATGACGGCTGCCAAGTACGGCTTCGACGGGCCGAGCGCTCTTTTGTTGGCGGGGTCAGAGCTCTTTGTGGCAAATACCCTCGGAACCTCGGTCACGGAGGTCAACGCGAAGACCGGAGCTTTCGTCGGCTTGATCATGGGGCTCCATGGTGTTGGTGCCATGGCCTCGAATGGAACTGGGGTCTTCGTGGCCGGAAACGACGAGATCACCGAGATCGACGCCTCGAACGGACAGGTAGTTCGGACCTTCTCCGGCCCGAGCTACGGCTTTGCCGATCCCTCCACGATCGCCTCCGACGGAGCAAACCTCTGGGTCTGGAATCTCAGCATGGGAACCCTGACCGAGCTCCCGACTGCCGCGTCTTGAGAATCCTTGAACTCGTCGGCGGAGGCGCGGCGCGGGTCCAGCCGCACGGCGACGGCGCGCCGGCCGCCTGTGGGCGCCCCGGTTTGCCCATCCTGCCCGCGCGACTCGGCGTGCGACCGGCATCGGCGAGCGCGTGGCAGAGGAGGAACTCGATCTGGGCGTTGGTGCTGCGCAACTCATCGGCAGCCCAGCGGACCAGCGCTTCGTGCACGGCCGGGTCGAGGCGCAGCAGCACGCTCTTGCGCTCGATCATACTGAGGCTACTGGTATAGAAAGCCGGCGTTGACGACTTGCTCGGTGGCCTGCTCGCTGCAGAGCACGACCAGAAGGTTGGAGACCAGAGCTCGTCGCCGGAGAGGCTCTCGCTGGGTTCCTACCTCACCCTCCGTGGCGATCGCCTACGCCGTCTTCGCGCTCTTCAGCATGGCCATCTCGACTCGATCGAACGACCTGTGCGCGGCCGCGCAGGTGTCGCTGCTGGTGAGCTTGCCCACGGGGTGGCCATCACGACCCTGAAAGGCTCGTCACCAACGCCAGGTGAGTGAGCCCGCGTTGCACCGCACCGGCCGGCGGACGGAATCCGCCGGCCGGGCGAGAGCGGTCACCGGACCCTCGATGAGGCGACGCGAAAGAACAGATGCACCTGGCCCGATATAGAAGGCCAGAGCAGCGCGGCAAGGACGATCCCGCCGACTACTGAGCCCGACATCAGCCACACCCTGAGCCACCTCCACGGCACAGGACCCGGCTCGGCCAAGCTTGCGGAAGACCTTTTCCTGGTCCAATCTCCCCGCACGACGCCCGGCACCCGCCAGACGTAGGCAAGAACGTGAACAGTCGTGATCCCGAACCACAGCACGAAGTCGTAGCGGTGAACGACATAGAGCCATCCCGGTGGCAGGTGCACGACGACGAGGGCGACCCCCGAGGCGAAGAGGATCACGGTCGTCAGCACGAGAAACGGCGCCAATACTCGCAGCAGGGCCTGGGGTGGCCCCTTGGCCAGGTAGTCGGGATGGCCGGTGTAGTAGCGCATGAAGCGCCAGCTCGTGCTCCCGAGCTTGACGAGCACCGGCGGGATGAGGACGAGCCCGATGATGACGTGCAGAGCCACGAAGCTGCCTATGCGCGGAAGCGTCAGTCCCTCGAGGAACAACAGCACGAACAAGACCGCGGCGGCGACAGCCGTCAGCCGCTCGTTCGAGGCAGAAGGGGAGCGATCGGATGGCGCCACTCCCGTCGCTGCCAGGCGCATGACCAGTCCTCTTAGCTCGTCCATCGGATTCGCCTGCACCGCCCCGGCCGGCCCTGCCCCCGCCGAAGACGCCGCGGCCGCCAGGTGGCGGTGGTAGGAGCGCCAGCGATGGACGAAGAACGTCGCGATCAACCCGACAGCGACAACCGCCAACACATATCCGGCGTCGCTGAAACCACTCACTACCTGGTGCCAGCGACTACCGACCCCGTAGCCGATCCCGGCCATCGCGCCATCCCAGAGCAGGCTGCCCCCGGCGGTGAGTAGCCCGAAGCGCACCGCCGGGACTTCGGCCACCCCTGCAGGCAACGCGACGAAGTTACGAATGACGGGCACGAGCCGGCCGCCGAACACACCCCAGCGCTCGTGGCGCCCGTACCACGCCTCTGCGCGGTCGAGGTCGTGATGGCCGAGCAGGACGTACTTGCCGTACCGGTCGACTATTGCCCGTCCCGCGCTCCTACCGACCGCCCAAGCTATATATGCGCCGACGACTTCTCCACCGGCCCCGACAGCGATCGCGCCTGCCAGGCTCATGTGCCCGGTCGCGGCGAGAACACCGGCAAAGCCCATGGTCAGCTCGGAGGACGTCGGGATGCAGCAAGACTGCGCGACGCACAGCAGGAAGATCGCCACGTAGCCGAACGAACTGATGAAACCCGTGGGAGAGAGCAGAGCCAGCACAGTGAATTTCCTAGCCGAAAGAGCCGACGGAACGAAGCGCGCAGCGAAGCGCACAGATCGACCACCTCATCTTCTCACCTACGCTCTGACGGACTGCGGCGCGACTGTCAGGGCTTGCGGCGACCCCGGCGCACAACGGCGATAGCCGCGGCGACTAGAGCGACGACGACCGCAAGCTCGATCAGCTTGACGACAAGGCCCACCACAAAGCCGAAGGTCACGTACGCGACGACCGCGACGACGAGCACCACGCCGACAATCGTGGCCCCGTGGGCGAGGTTCATGCCGCCGGATCTCTTTCGGGGTTCGAGCATCTGGATTCCTCCTGACCTGCACCGTAGCCGCCCCCGTCGACCGACAGTATGCGGTCGCGCCCGCAGCTTGAAGCGCGCGCGTCGCCGATGGGCTCTGACCCACCTAGAATTCCAGCTCACCACTCGGCGGTAGACCACGACCTGGAGACAGATTGCCGCGAAAACTGATCACACGCAGCGAGCCATGGCGGAGCGCGGGATCCCCGACTCTCGCCGTGGCCGCGATCGCCCTCGCCCTCGTCACGGGCAGCCACCCGGCATTTACTGCCAGGCAAGACGTCGTGCAGCATCCTTTTTCCAACTACAGGACTCCGAGCTTCACCTTCGCTTCGCTTCGCACCGCGGCGGCGGCGTCGAAGGCGGGGGGCCGTGCAGAGCATTTGCTCCCTCTGCGCGTTCGTTCGATAACCCCCTCTCCAGGGTCCGGCTCCGTCCGCTACATGCAAGCCTTCCAGGTGCGCTTCTCCGACCCCATTTCTGCCAACTCACCCATGCCACGCTTTGCGCCGCCCTTACCGGGGGGGTGGAGCGGTACCGGAACAGACATACTCGTCTTCCACCCGCGCGGCAACTCCGTGCCTTTCTCGACAGAGAGGCTCATAGTGCCAGGGGGCCGCCATGGCATCAAAGCTTTGGACGGAGCCAAGCTCGCCGCTACCGTGAAAGCGAAATTCACGGTAGCTCCGGGATCCCGGCTACGACTCGAGCAACTGCTGGCCGAGCTCGGCTATCTCCCGCTTCGTTTCGTACCAACCGGATCAGCCGGGACGCCGTCGCGCCAGGTCGCACATCTCCTGGTGCCACAAGGGTCACGCGGTCAGGCGACGACTGCTCGATCTTCGCCTCTCAGAGTCCCCAAGCCGGGGCCGACAAAGGTCGAGGGGCCCACGGTGGCAGACGAGATTCCCCTCGATCCGGCCAGCGGCAAGTTCAGTTGGCGATTCCCTCACATCCCCCGGTCGCTCGCTGCTCTGTGGTCCAAAGGCCAGCAGAATGTCATCACGACGGGAGCAATCATGCAGTTCGAGGCCGCGCATGGCCTTCCCACCGACGGCAATGCCAGTGCCGCGGTCTGGAGGGCGCTACTGCATGCCTTTGCCCACCGGCGGTTGAACAGGGCGCCCTACGCCTATGTCTATGTCTCCATGTCCACTCCTGAGACCCTGAGTCTCTGGGTTGACGGCAAGGTGGTCTTCCGGACGCTTTGCAACACGGGAATCCCCGCATCGCCAACCGCAATCGGCACCTGGCCCGTATACCTGCGTTACGTCACGACGACGATGAGCGGCGTCAACCCCAATGGCACGCCATACGACGACCCCGGAATACCCTGGGTCAGCTACTTCAACGGCGGCGACGCGCTTCATGGGTTCTTACGATCTCAGTACGGTTTCCCCCAGAGCCTCGGGTGTGTAGAGATGCCGTTCGCCTCCGCT
>JAKACA010000241.1 GCA_021796455.1 Actinomycetes bacterium | reverse complement strand
GGGCGACTTCCGCCAGATGAAGGACCCGAAGGTCGTCTCGTTCTCGCCGATGTTCCATTGGACCGAATCGAAGATCCGCGTCCACGTCTTCTACTGCGTTCTCGCGCTCATGGTCGCGAAGCTGATGGTCCGCGAGGCCGACCGGGCAGCGATGCACATGAGCGTCCGGGAACTGCTCTCGAGCCTCGCCGGCATCGAGGAAACCCTGCTCCTCTACCAGGGAGAGCGCGGGCGGCCCCGTGCCCGGCGCATGCTCACCGAACAGGACGCCACCCAGCGGCGCCTCTACGAACTCTTCGGCCTGGATGCATACGCGCCCAAGCGCTGAGTTAGGTACTACGCGAAGGCGCCCCAGAAACAGCTGCTGAACAGGCCAAACGTCGGTGCGTCACAAGCTATCCCGGAAGCTTCCGCTAGGACGGAATCGGCCGTGGCGGCATTCGAGAGATGAGAGGATCTCGTCTGCTCGGGACGATCCGCGACGGGGGGACATTGAGCCAGCCCAGGCCGAATGAGACTCGACGGAAGGCTCTCCTCGGGATGGCCGTCATCTTCACGGCCCTGAACCTGCGCCCGACAATCGCCGCCATCTCCCCTGTGCTGAGCCAGATCCGCCGGACGACGGGGCTCACAGACGCCGGGGCCGGCCTTCTCACCACGCTGCCACTCGTCTGTTTCGGTCTGCTGGCCCCGGCGGCTCCCCGCCTCGTCCGCCGCTTTGGAACCGGGCTCGTCCTTCTCTCCTGCGTCGGACTGCTCACAGCCGGAACGGTGGTCCGCTCCATTGGCATCGCCGGCCTCTTCGCCGGAACCGTCATGCTCGGCATCGGGATCGCCGTCGCCAACGTCCTCATGCCGGGCATCGTGAAGGACGACTTTCCGGAGCATGTAGGCCTCATGACAGGCCTTTACACCATGGCACTCAGCGCCGGCCCCGCCGTGGCGGTCGGGATCAGCGCCCCTTTGTCTACAGGCCTGGGAGGCGACTGGCGGCTTGCCACGGCGCTCTGGGCGGCACCGGCGCTGGTCGCCTTCCTGCTTCTCGTGCCCCTCCGGGCTCACCGCAGGCCTGCCGGCATCAGAGCTTCGCCGGCGGCGGGCAGGTTGCTCCGCGATCCGATGGCCTGGGCGATCACTCTGTTCATGGGCCTTCAGTCGCTCGAGTTCTACTCAGTGCTCGCCTGGCTACCGACGATCTTCTCGAGTCGAGGCATCTCGCCCGACGGAGCAGGTGGTCTCCTCGCGGTGACGAACGTGGTCGGGATTCTCTCGGCCATGGCAGCACCGACTGTCGCCCAACGACTGCCGAGTGCCCGGACCGCCGTCCTCGGGTGCGTGAGCTTCCTGGCAGCAGGAACCGGAGGTCTGCTGGCAGCCCCGCACAGCCTGTACCTGCTCTGGGCAATCCTCCTCGGTGTCGGACAAGGGTCAGCTATCAGCCTTGCCCTGTTGCTCATGGTTCTTCGCTCCCACAGCGCTCACCAGGCAATGGCGCTCTCCGGCATGGCCCAGGGCATCGGCTACTTGATCGCGTCTGCAGGTCCGGCTACCACCGGTGCTCTCCATCAGGCGTCCCACAGCTGGTCATTGCCTCTGGGCGTCCTGTTGGCAGTTCTGCTCCCACTCGGGCTGGCCGGCTACGTCGCCGGCGGCAACCGAAAGGTCAGCCGGGAGGAGGTTCATGTGGCCCTCGAGGAGAGCGGTAGCCTCGGGGCCCGGTGAGGCTCGCTCGGCGCGGCCTCGGGCCCGTAGCTCAGTGGTCAGAGCAGGGGACTCATAATCCCTTGGTCGCAGGTTCGATCCCTGCCGGGCCCACGAGAAGTGCCTGGTCAGGGATAAGAGAGAGGGGGGCCCCAAACCGGTCCACCCCCGGCCGGAACGGGCACAACAACCCCCACGGCAACGGAGCAGTCCAGCCAGCCAGGGGTGCAGTTGGGGAGTGGGGGGGGGGCGGACGGTACGGAGGTGACTCAGCCGCGACGAGGCGTTCGCCCTCGTCCTGATTGGAAACGAATTTCGAACCCGGGCTGGCTGACGTGAACCGAGACGTCGCCCAGCTGGGCTAGTTGAACAAGTTGCTCAGTCAGGGCTGTCGCTTGCGCCAAGGGGTCTCGACCCGGATAGTGGGCTCGGGGCGCGCCGGTGAACCAGCGGCGCCGCTCCCATAGCCACTGAACCGTGATCAGAAGTTGGAGCGGTCGGCTCAACATCACGTTTGCGCGGTGCGGGCGGTCAGCTGGGCCGAACTCGACGCCGCGCGAGAGCGCTTCGCCTCCCTCGGCCTCCGGCTGAACGTCACACCGGAGAACTTCGGCCCGGATGGGGATCGGCGCCAACTGCACGCCGTCGGCGTTGCCGGCTCCCGCATGATCTTCTTCACCAACGGCCCCAACGGCCGCCAGATCGTGAAGCGGTCCGAGGTCGCCCTCGGCGACCTGCGTAGCCCGCTCGGGCCGGGGACGACGCAGCGGTTCATCGACGAGGCTGCGAGCTGGATGCTCGACCGAGTGATCGACGGGCCGGGGAACGTGCCGCCGTGGTTCGGCACCGGGGCGACGGCCGACGTGTCGATGGGCACGCCCGGGCGTGTAGCGAGCCTTGGTGAGCTTGGCTCGCCCTTCGGCTTTGCCATCGGCGCTCGCCGCGCTCGTCGGGTCGAGCCTTTGTTCTCCGGAGAGCGAATACGGCTCATCGCCCCCGCTGGCGACCTACCCGAGAAGGCTCGCTGGGTGGAGATCCCCTCAGGAGCACGTCCAAACGTGGTCATAGGAGAGGCTCGTGGCCGTCCAGGCGACGTGCGAGTTGGCAGCTATGGCAACGAGGTCGTCTCGCTCCTCTTACACCCGGAGTCGAAGTTGCTCGGACCTGACGGAGAGGTGTGCAAGGCGACGACCAAAGGGCTGCTCACGCCGAGACCGGTAACCATCGGCGCTGTGTATCTCGTCGGCAAGGAGGGGAACCGGCTCGACGAGGTGACGACGGGGGATGTGATCGAGGTTGACGAGGTGCTGATGGGCTATGGAGACGACGAGTGGGAGCGGGTCCTGGCACCGGCCGTTATGCGGATGGGCGTGAGGAGACTCGCACGCGACACGGGCCTTGCGCTATCCAGCCTGCTCGTGAGTCTCAAAGGAGGCGCGGCCCCGAGAGACCGCACCAAGCGAGCCGTGAGAGCAGCCCTCGAGAGTCTCTACCCCGGTTGGGATTACCGCGGAGGCTGACGAAACTCCGCCTGTGCGCCATGATTCGTGAATGGCACTGACGTACCCTGTCGACCATGTCACCGAAGACCCCGACGTCGCCTCTGTCTTCGTGCTCGGAGCGGGATTCTCCAAGGCAATCTCGGACCGCATGCCCACTACCGACGAACTCGGCAACGCTGTCGTCGCCGCCGATGAGAGTCCGGAAGTGCTCGCCCAGGCCCCCTTTGAAAACGGCCGGTTCGAGACCTGGCTCTCCCGGCTGGCCGAAGACCAGCCGGATCTCGAAGCAGACGAGAACCTGCGTAACCGGGCGACATTTCTTCGCCTCAGTCGTCTCATTCGCGACATCCTGTCGCAATGTCAGGAGGACGCCAGCGAAGGCGTTTGTGACTGGCTCATCGACTTGATGTCGACGTGGCATGCACGCCACGCCACCGTGCTTACGCTGAATTATGACACTTTGGTAGAAGATGCATTACAGATGATACGCCCGTGGAATTGGCAGGCTGCGCGTGGACCAGTTTGGGATGACATTCTTTCGCATCTTCCCCCACGAGTTCCCATGCCCGGAACATTCGACGTGCCCTCCACAACCACCTTTGGCCTATTCAAATTACACGGATCTCTCAACTGGTACACGACGAGTGGACTTGACACAGCACCTGTGTACCGGTGGACGACGACCCATCCGAAAAGCGCCGAGGAAGTCAGGAGATATCTTCCCGACAGCGTTCCCTTCGTTGTCCCTCCTGCGGCAACAAAATCCTCCTATTACCGGAGCCCAGTGATTCACGAGATATGGCAACGAGCCGCGGCGTCTTTGCGAACCGCCCAGCGAATGGCATTACTCGGTTACTCCCTCCCCCCGGCGGACCTAGTGGTATCGGGAATGATCTCCGACGCTTGTCGGAGCCGAGCACCCGTTGTAGACGTCGTCAACCCTTGCGCGGACGACATAGCCGCCCGAGTGAAGCTCCTCCTACCTGGGTCGGAAGTTAACTTGCTCCCTGAAGAGGATTGCATTGCCAGGTATGTCGGACAATACGTCGATGGAGCCGCTCGCGGCCTGGTAAGAGCGCTCATCTCCCACGCAGAACCATCCAACGCCAATCCAGTTCTCCTCGTAGGGTGGTCGCCCGACTCATGTGCAGCGG
>JAKACA010000036.1 GCA_021796455.1 Actinomycetes bacterium | reverse complement strand
AGCCGTCTACCAGGGGAAACATCGGGTGGAGGTGAGCGGACTCGAACCGCCGACTTCCACGTTGCGAACGTGGCGCTCTACCAGCTGAGCTACACCCCCAGGCCGGCGAAGTGCACGTGGGGCATCCAGTGCTCGAGTCAGCCGATATGGGACAGCAAGGAAGGATAGCGGAGGCGCCGGCCGGCACGGGAAGCCGGGCGGTGCCAACCATCTGACCGAGTAGGGACAGTCGGCTGTGCCGAGGAATTTATCTGCTCTGAACAGGGGTGTTAGCACTCTACCTATGAGAGTGCTAAAATGATCACCAGAAGGATTACAAGAAGGTAAGGAGGTAAATCTGATGGCGCTTCTTGTTCGTTCGGAACCATTTCGTGACATCGATCGCTTTCTGCAGCAGCTGATGGGAGACGGTGCAATGCGCCGTTCCGCGATGGCCATGCCGATGGACGCCTTCCGCAAGGGGGACGCATTTCTCCTGCAGTTCGACCTGCCTGGAGTGACGGCCGACTCGATCGAGCTCACTGTGGACAACAGCACTCTTACCGTAAAGGCCGAGCGGAAGCCGCCGGCCCTTTCGGAGGACGTCGAGGCACTGGTGGGGGAGCGCCCACATGGCACCTTCACCAGGCAGGTGTTTCTCGGTGACAACCTCGACACGACAAAGATCGATGCCCGTTACGACGACGGCGTGCTCACCCTCTCGGTCCCGGTGGCAGAGGAGGCAAAGCCAAGGCGGATCGAAGTTCAGCAAGCTGCCGCAAAGGCGATATCCGTCTGACTATCACGCTGCGCTCCTTGCAGCTTTCTCATTGGCCGGCGAGGCTTCGGCTACGGCTGGTACCTCGCCGGTCAATTCGCTACCAAGGAGGCAATCGGGTCTCAGCGGGCGTTGGCCGTGCGGCGAGGCTGCATGACCGACCAACCAGCGCCACCGAGGATGGGCCCCTGGTTACTTGGGTACCGGCTCCCGGGGTACGCGGCAGCACCGGCGGCACCACCGTAAGTCGACGCCACGCCGTGGGCAGCGCCGACGGCGTGGCGATCATGCTCGAGCGAGGCGACGTACCGGCGGCTCTGGAGAACTTCGGTGGCGTGCCGTCTTGTCTCGAGGGCGATCACCTTCTGGGCGCGCTCGACCGCAAGACGGTTGAAGTGAATCAGCATCGCAACGTACGCGACGATGCAGATCAGGCCGATGAGGGCCAGGTCCCACATGACACCGGCTCCTGGAATGAGGCCGACGACGAAGCTGAACACTGTTGCACCCGCCAGCACTGTGATGACTCTCCGCCGCCTTGCAGCCGTAACCGGTGACGGCGTCAGAGGCACCACAGCCCCAGCCCGCTCTCGATCGCCATCCTCGATGTCCGCCACGCCGCTTTGACCACCGTGGCGGTCGACTTGGAGGCGCTGGGCAGCGACCGAGTACCCGATCATCGCGCCCGGAACCGACCCGGCTGTTAGCTCGGAAGCGGTGACCGGCTGGTCGAGAGAGCCGAGCCGCAACAATCGCTGGCGGTACGAGCGCACGCCCGATGTGAACTTGCGTTCGGATATCTTCCTCAACACCATCGGCGTGAGAGCCACGACCCACACTACGGTCAAGACAAACAGGATCATGGTTGTCACCATCCTCGTTACATCCCTACTCTCCGGGAGACCTTACAAGCCGATCTCGTGTGATTAGTGGATTTCCGGGCGACGCCACACCCCCGAGCGCCCTCCCGTCTTCTCCCAAAGGCAAAGCTCGCCGACCACCATCGAGCGGTCAGCCGATTTGCACATGTCATAGATCGTCAATGCGGCTATGGCACAGGCCGTCAGGGCCTCCATCTCGACTCCGGTGCGGTCGACTGCCTCGACCTCGGTCTCGACCTCCACACTGTCGTCGCCGATCGTGAAGTTGATGACGACGCCGCCTACGAGAAGCGGGTGGCACAGGGGGATAAGCTCCGCGGTCCGTTTCGCGGCCTGGATGCCCGCGATGCGTGCAGCGCCTAGCACATCTCCCTTGTTGATCGCATTAGAGACGATCGCGACCGTTGTCTCGGGCAGCATCTGCACCCTGCAGCGAGCGACGGCTCGCCGGTGGGTCGTCTCTTTCGGAGTGACATCGACCATACGTGCCCGACCGAGAGGGTCGAGGTGTGTGAGGCCACGTTCTGACATAGGCGCAGTGTACGCGGACGCCTACGACTGTGTCGCTCCGGCCACTCCCACCTGCGACAACTTGGCGCAGCACGAGCGAGGTCACACGGAACCATCCGCGGCCCAGCTGTCAAGCCGGTCCTTGTGGCTTCTCGGTCAGCCGCCGATCTGACTCATGGAACGGCGAGGTCGGACGAAATCGACCTTGCCGATTCGGTGGCCGGCCCACTTGAGGCCGACCGCCATTGCCGCAAGCTCGGCAAGCTCGTCGTCGCTCGCCCCGCCGCGCAGTGCTGTGCGAAAGTCATAGTCGTCCCGCGCGAACAGGCAGGTCATGAAGGATCCCTCGGCCGTGAGCCGCACTCGGTCGCAGTCGCCACAAAATGGCTTGGTCACCGAGGGGATGACACCGATCTCCCCCGCTCCGTCGGCGTATCGCCACCGTGACGCGGGCTCGGGTCCATGTGCCACCTCTTCCAACGGGTAGACGGCATGGATGGCAGCGACTATCTCATCTGCGCCGACGACCTTGTCCATCGACCAGGTACCGTCCGCGTCGAGGGGCATGAACTCAATGAAACGTGGCTGCACGCCGGTGCGCCGTCCGAACTCGGCGAAGTCGACGATCTCGTCGTCGTTCCACCCTCTCACCACGACGACGTTCACCTTCACCGGCTCGAGGCCAGCTCGCACCGCCGCGGTGATCCCGCGCAACACCTCGCCCAGCGAGTCGCGACGGGTGATCTCGGCGAAACGAGCAGGCTTGAGTGAATCGAGGGAGATATTGATGCGAGTGAGCCCGGCATCGCGAAGCGGTTGCGCCATTCTCTCCAGCTTCGCCCCATTGGTCGTAAGCGCCACCTCCACGGGCTTCCCGTCGCCGCGGCGGATCGCCGCAAGAAGACGGACGAGGACTCCGAGGTCGGCTCGGACCGTCGGCTCACCACCGGTGAGACGGATGGACTCGACCCCGAGACGCTCGACGAAGAGTCGGGCGATCCGCTCGATCTCCTCGAAGGTGAGAATCTCGGCGCGAGGCAACCACTTGAGACCCTCTGCCGGCATGCAGTAGACGCAGCGAAAGTTGCAGCGATCGGTCACCGAAATTCGCAAATCGCGAACGACCCTCCCGAACGAGTCGGTCAACAGTCGGGCTCCCTCAGCTGGCTCCGGTACCTCCATACACACCACCCTAGGGCGGCTCGACGCGCCTCAGGTCCCTCGGGCACCGAAGGGCCCGATCGGGCCGAATGGGATGACCTCGAGCATCTCGCCCTCGGCGATGCCCTCGCCGTCAGGCACGACCGCCAACCCGTTGGCTACCGCCATTCCGCTCAGCTGGTGAGACATCTGGCCGCCCGCAGCCCTAGCGGCGAGGCGGCCGTCGGCTCGCCAGGAGAGCTCGACGCGCACGAGATGCGTCTTGCCGTCCGCCCTACGGCGCAAGCCCGGATCGGCCAGCGCGGGAACAGTTGGCGGCGCGGCCGGTGCATGGCCCGCGAGGACGCGAAGCACGGGAAGCGCAATTGCCTCGTAGCTCACGAGCGACGAAACGGGGTTGCCCGGTAGGCCGAACACCGGGACGAGGCGCGGCTCGGCACCGTCTCGATTCCCCAACCACCCGAGCACCAGAGGCTTGGCAGGTCGGATCGCCACGCTCAGTTCACGAACTTCCCCAGTTGCCGCCCCCATCTTGGCCAGAACCGTCTTGACGTAATCGAACTCGCCCTTGCTCACGCCTCCGGTCGTGATCACGGCATCGCATGTCGCGAGAGCCCTTTCGAGTCCCGCAGTGACCGCCTCCTCGGTGTCGATCGCCAGTCCGAGATCCACAGGGACGCAACCGTCTCTTCTGAGCGTGGCAAGGAGCGCGTGTCGGTTGGAGTCCCGGATCTGTCCCGGTGAGAGCGGCCGAGCCGACCCGTCGGCCGCCAGCTCCACCAGCTCGTCGCCCGTGCTCATCACCCCGACACGAGGACGCGGGTGCACTTTGACGAGCCCAGCACCAATGCTTGCCAGGACACCGATGTGAGCGGGCTCCAGCACGGTGCCCGCGGCTACCGCCACCGAGCCTGCGGCAAGATCACTTCCCGCCGCCCGGAAGTGTGCTCCTGGCACCACCGAATCGAGAATGCGGACCAGACTCCCCGGCCCCGGCTTGGCGCTACCGCCGGTCAACACCGCTTCCGCGCGCTCGACTATCGCGATCGCGTCGGCGCCAGGTGGGATCGGTGCTCCCGTCATTATCTGCACTGCCTCCCCCGGTCCGACTCCGACGTTCGGGGAGCTCCCAGCGCCGAGCACGTCGACGACCCTGAGCTCGACCGGCGCGTTTGCTGTGTCGCCGGCTCTAACCGCATAGCCATCCATGGCCGTGTTGGCAAAAGGGGGCACGTCCTCGGTCGCTACCGCGTCGTGGGCGAGCACACAACCGAGGGCGTCGTCGAGAGGTATCTCGACTGGGGGCAGTGCACGGGCCCTCGAAAGCGCCAGGTGCTGCACCTCCTCGAGAGGCACGAGCCTCTCGGCATCTTGAGCTGCCATCCTGTCCTCCGATCGGGTGCCGCCCTACCGAGCGTCGCCGCCCGTATAGACTTAGCACTCGCGCGGTGAGAGTGCTAGCGCTGTGGAGGAACGAAGGGAAAATGCCGACTTACGAGTACTCATGCAAGCAGTGCGGAGAGCACCTCGAGGTCGTCCAGTCTTTTCAGGACGATGCTCTCATCAAGTGCCCAAGCTGTGCGGGCGAGTTGAAGAAGGTCTTCGGGAACATCGGCATAGTGTTCAAGGGCAGCGGTTTCTACAAGACCGACAGCCGCTCGACCTCCTCCGCCGCCAAGACAGCACCCTCCTCGGAACCCGCCACCGGCGGTGCCGCGGAATCCAAGACTGATGGCTCGAAGGAGGCGCCCAAGTCCGAGCCGAAGACTGACTCTACGGCTCCCGCCGCGTCGGCGAGCACGCCCGCCGCGGCATCTAGCGCCGCGGCGGCCTCCTGACGAGCGCTATCGGGGACCTTCCCGGCCCGTCGCAGCACGCGAGGCTCCGAGCTGCGGACGGCAGGCTCAGGAGCCGCTCATAGACATGTCGTCGATCGCGAGGGTAAGGCCGGTCGCGCTGCCGGGCAACCAATCGATGTCGCTGCCGATGAACGAGACGTGCTGCAGCATCTTTTGGATCGTCGAAGCGACAGTCACCTCCCGGACCGGCTCGGCGAGCGAACCGCTTCTGATCATGACCCCCTCGGCGCCCACGGAGAAGTCCCCGCTGACGGCGTTCACCCCAGAGTGCACGCCGCTCACGGACTGCACGAGAAGACCGTGGTCGATGCGCCCGACGATCTCCTCCTGGCTGAGCTCTCCCGGCTCGATCGCAAGGGCACGCGCACCGGGACGCGGAGTCGTGCGGTAGCCGCCTCGCACGGCCGATCCCGTCGATGACGTGCCGGCGACGCGACCCGAGCGCGTGTCGTAGAGATAGCCGAGAAGCTTGCCGTCGGCTATGAGGCGGTTCCGCCGGCACGCGAGGCCTTCGGCGTCGACCCGGGAAGCTCCCCAGGCCAGCGCGTTCGTGGGGTCGTCTACGAGGTTGAGCTCGGCCACGGCGACCTGCTCGCCGAGGCGGTTCGCGAACAGGCTGCGACCCTTGGTGACCTCCTCACCGGACAGAGTGCCCGCGAGGAGAGCAAGCAGCATCGCGGTTATGCGCCCGTCGAGGACCGTGGTGAGGCGGGAGGAGGCGGGTTTCTTGGCGCCGAGCAGCCGCGTGGCTCGATTGACGGCGTCCGAGGCGGCTTTCTCGACATCGAGGTCGTCGACCTGGCGGCCGGCGGCATAGCCGTAACCAGTCTGGCTGTCGTCGCCGTCAGCCGCGATCGCGTAGACAGAGACCGAGCACGACGTGCGCCGGTTCGCCACCTCGATCCCCGTCGAGCTGGCGATCGCGCTCTGCGAGGCTGCGTCTGCGTAGTTGGCGTGCACGACCTGGCGGATCCTCGGGTCTCCTGCGAGAGTCGACTTCTCGAGATCAAGGGCGATATCTACCTTCTTGGCTGTCGATGTGCCGACGAGATCCTCTCGCCAAAGATCGAGATCGACAGGCTGGCGCCCGTCCGGGTCAGGCAGACCGCCGAGCCCGTCGGGCGTCGCAAAGCGGGCGTTGTCGCGCGCCTGGGCGAGGGCCTCGGCAGCCGAAGCCTCGTCGATAGCGGCCACCCAGGCAAAGCCAACCCTCCCGCTCGCCACGACCCGAACTCCGAGGCCGGCAGACTCGGCCGAGGAGAGCGACTCGATCTCGTGTTCGAAGACTCGGATCGATGTCTCACGGCCGCTCGCAATGTAAGCCTCTACCTGCTCGCCGCCCACTGCACGCGAGGCGATGGAGCGAGCAAGGCCGAGGAGGTCAGGCAAGGGAGGTCCCTCCTACCGTCACTCCGGTGATACGTAGAGTCGGTTGGCCGAAGCCCACAGGCACCGATTGGCCATCCTTGCCGCACGTGCCGGGCGCGAGGTCGAAGTCGCTGCCGACGGCATCGATCCTCGAGAGCACCTCAGGGCCGTTGCCGATGAGGTTGGCATCGCGGATCGGCTCGGTGACACGACCGTTCTCGATGAGGTAGGCCTCCGTCATGCCGAAGGTGAAGTCGCCCGTAGCGGTGTTCACCTGGCCCCCACCGAGATGGGCGACGAAGATGCCCCGTTCCGTCTGGGCGACGATCTCGTCGGGGTCGTCCTGTCCAGGCAGCAGGAAGGTGTTCGTCATGCGCACCATCGGCAAATGGCGAAAGCTCTCCCGCCGGCCGTTGCCCGACGTCTGGCGCCCTTCGCGCCGTGCCCGCATGTAATCCCACATGTACTCGGTGAGGATGCCGTCGCGGATGAGCACGTTTCGCTGGGCGGGATGGCCCTCGTCGTCGACGGTCATGCAACCCCATTGTGGGCCCACTGTCCCGTCGTCGACGAGCGTTACGAGAGGGCTGGCGACGAGATCACCGAGGCGGTCGGTATAGACCGAGGTGTTCTTCACGATGTGGTCGGCTTCGAGCCCGTGCCCGCAGGCCTCGTGGAACAAGACTCCGCCGCTCCCCCGCCGGAGGACTACAGGGAGGATCCCCGAGGGAGCGGGACGCGCCCCGAGTTTGGACACAGCACGGCGGGCTGCGGCCTCGGCCACCTCCTCGACGCTCCGCCGCTCGAAGAGCTCGAAGCCGAGCGTCAGGGCGAGAGTCTCGTATCCGGTCTGCATACCTCCGTCGCCGGCTGCCACGCACCTCACGCCAAGACGCGTGCGGAGGCTCTCCTCGCCGGTGAGCAGTCCGTCGGAGTTGGCGATCTGGGTCCGTCGGCGTGAGTCGCCGTATCCAGCAGTCACCTGCACGATCGCCGAGCTGTTGGAACGCGCCGTGTCATCGGCGCGCTCGAGCAGCTCTACCTTGGCCGCTTTGGTGACTTCGTGGTGTTTGGCGACCAAAGGCTGCGGCGGGGCGAAACGCCGCTCGTCGAGCGCCACGGTGCGGCTCCCACTCCCGCCCTCACGGGCAACGGCTGAGGCCACCTCTGCGGCGTGCAGAAGCCCCTGCTCGGAAAGGTCGGACGTATGGGCGAAACCCGTCGTCTCGCGCACCACCACCCGGATGCCGGCACCACGGTCCTGGCCCGACGAGAGCTCCTCGACTTTACGATCGTCGAGGGATATGCCAGACGAGGTGCGCTCCTCGACGAAGACCTCGGCAAACTCGCCCCCGGTCCGAAGCGCGGTACCAAGGACGCGTTCGAGGACGTCTTGCTCGACTATGTGCCCGGACATGGAAGCTTCCAAGGTCGTGCTGTCTGCTTTCTGCTCGCGGCTCTTATCGCATGCTCGTCACGGCTCATCTCACCCACGACTTGCCGTTGCGGCTCAGCGCAATATGTTCCCGAGTATGCCGCCAGCGGCGCCGGCACCGACCGCGGTGCCGGTTTGCTCACCGACATAGGGCCTGAGGCTCGCAGCCAGGATGGGGAGAGGCATCGACTGGAGCCATATCTTGCCCGGACCGCTGAGCGATACGAGCCAGTGGCCGTCTGCGCCGAAGTAACGGTTGGTGATCCCCTGTATTCGGGTGACCGAGAAGTTGACCGTGTCCTGAAACACCCCGACGTGGCCCGGGTGCACAAGCATGCTCTGTCCCGGCGCGAGGTCGTAAGTGGTGATCTCTCCGGAAAGCTCAACCCAGGCGGTACCGTTGCCCTCCAGCTTTTGCAGAATGAACCCCTCGCCGCCAAAGAGCGCCCCGCCGAGACTCTGGTTGAACCCGACCGTCGCCCGGATCTCGGGAGTCCCGCAAATCCAGCCGTGACGGTGGACGAGGTACCCGCCAGCAGGTGTCACCTCGAGGGGAAAGATCCGTCCTGGCATCTTGGCTGCAAAGGCGACCATCCCCTGACCACCTGTCGCCTCGTAGCGGGTGAGCAGGATGCTCGTACCCGACATGACGCGTTTCAAGCCACCAAGAAGGCCGCCCCCACCACCCTGTGAGCCGCCCATCTGGGTCGTCTGGGACATCTGCATGTTCGCAGTCATCCACGAGAGCTCTCCGTGGTCGGAGATGATCGCTTCGCCGGGGTCGAGAATCATCTCGAGAACCGGCAACGTTGATCCCTTCACCTCTGCATTCATCGTGAGTAACCTCCTCCTAGTGCGGTGCACTTGACGGCTGTGGTCGCTTCTGAGGGACCAGTCTTCCGCACCTTGCCGCGGGCGTCGAGCGGATCGAGCATCCACCCGTCCCGGCCTCGCGGCGCCTACCATCGCCGGAGAAGCTCGGGTGAGCTCGATTGCTTGAGGAACGAGGGCTAAGTCGCAGCGTCGGCCCCGAAACGACCGACCCGATCAGGTGCGCAGCGAAGCGCCAGAGGCAGGCACACATGGACGAGAGCGAAGCAGTCGAAGAAGCGGTGGCCGCGGCCACACCTATCTTCGGGGTCTACCGGCGGGGCTACGACCCCGAGCAAGTGGACAGGTACGTCGCCGAGCAGCAGCGCCGCCTCGACGACGCGATACACCGCGCGTCGGAGTCGGAGAGAAAGCTCGCTGCTGCGGTCGGCCAGCTACGTGAGTTGCACCGCCGCGTCGCGGTCTACGAGAGCGAAGCTCGCAGTGCCCAGCCACCGCAGCTCGACACCCTTGGCGAACGCGTCCAGAGGATCTTGCAGGAAGCCTGGGAGGGTGCCTACAACCTCCGCCAAGAAGCCGAGCGCGACGTCAACGACCTCCGCCAACAGGCACAGGAGGATGTCGAGGCCATGCGAGTGCAGGCACGAGCCGAAGTCGACGAGCTACGCGAGGTCGCCAGCAGGGAGGCTGCCGAAGTCGTTGACGAGGCCACTCGCCGGGCACTCCACATCCGTGACGAGACGGAGCGCCGTAGGCAGGCGTACCTGGAACGCGTGGAGCGCGACCGGGAACAGGCGATCTCGCAGATCACCTACCTCTACGACCAGCGACAGGGCGCCATCGCAGAGCTCGCGAGGCTGCAGGCAACTGTGCAGGCGACGATCGAAGAGATGGTCCGCAGCCCACTTGGCCGGCCCAGCGGGGGCGTCGCCGAAGCTGCGGCCGAGAGTACCCGGGCCGTGCGGGCCTCGGCTGGCCGCGCTCATCCCGCCGGCGCAGGTCAGGTGTCGATCTCGGGGGTGGCCCCTGGCTCCGGCGGCACTGGCTCCGGTGGCCCTGGCTCCGGCTCCGGCGGCCCCGGCGGCACGGCCTCGGGAACGATCCTCGGTGAGCGCCCCGTCGACGCACGGCCGAGCGAGGGCGACCCGAGCGACGGGCATGGCGGCGAGTGGAAGCTGCGGAACGAGGAGGCGTACTCTGGTACAGCCAGTAGTGGCATGGGGCTGCCAGTACTCCCCGGCATCGACGCCGCTCCCGTGGCGACTTCCGCCGATGCGTCACTCGGGGCCGATGCGTCACTCGGGGCCGACGTGCCTACGGGGCCGATGGAGCGTTACGTCCGACCCGGGGACCGCGACGAGCTGAGACGCGCTGGAGCCGAGGCAGACGCCATGGAGAGGGCCATCAGAGCTGCCTCACAGGCCCCCGAGATGCGGCCGCGCCGCGCCGCTCAGCAGGGTGTCTACGACGCTGAGCAGGACAACTAGGGCGCTCACGGTGCGACTGAGCGGGGTGGCGTATGGACCCGGGGTGGCGTATGGACCCGGCGGGGCGTATGGACCCGGCGGGGCGTATGGACCCGGCGGGGCGCGTAGCTAGAAGCTCACCATGACGGTCAGCTCTTCGGTAGCTCTGACGACAGTGAGCTCGAGGGTCTCACCGTGTCCCTCGAGGGCTTCGTAGAGGGCGTCGACCGACGTGAGTCGGACATCACCGGCCCGCAGGAGAACGTCGCCCCGGCGCAGACCGGCACGGTCGGCCGCGCTCGCTTCCTCTACCCCACGCACGAGGAGACCATCGACCTCAGGCAGACCGGCAGCTGCGCGGAGCCGGTTCGTCATGTGAGGCGGCGCGATGGCCGTACCGAGCCGGCGACGCAGGGGAGCCTCGCCCCGTGCGAGTGAGCCGATCCGCGTCCTCAGGTCCTCAGTCGCCGCTATCGCCTGGTAGAAACCCTCTTGCAGACGGTTCGTGTTGATACCAAGGAGACGGCCATCGCGGTCGAGCACGGGACCACCGGAGGATCCGCGCGCGAGCGGGGCCGTGTGCTCGATGCTTCCGGCGATACGACGCCCCCGGGGTCCACGAAACCCCCGCCCGGTGGACGAGACGGTCCCGAACGTGGCGCGCAAGCCGCGCCCACGAGGATTCGAGAGAGCTACTACCACCTGACCGAGAGTCGCGGGGCCCATCGAGAACTCGACGACAGGAGCACCCGAGGTGTCGACGGCAACGACGGCTATGTCGCCGTCAAGGTCGACTCCTGCCTGCCGGCCGACCGAGGTGCGGCCATCGGCCAGGGTCACGTAGGTCTCGTCGCCGCGCAGGTTGTGTGCATTGGTCACGACAAGGCCGTCGGCGGTGACGACGCCGGTCCCGTGCCGGTTGATCCCGACAACCGCCGGACCGACTTTGCGAGCCACAGATTCGATCGTCGCGGTGATCTCGTCGAGTGCGTCCATGAGTCCGGCTCCTTCGTCTATCAGTAATAACTGGTGCCTTGCATCTTACAAGTATCGAGGAGCTGTCGGGCACCTGGTCCGCGCTCACGCAGCGCTGTCGCCGCGATCCACCGTGCAGGTGTAGATATCTTCTGTGCCCGACACGACCGCAGCGCTCTCACTGGCTCTCCAGCAGGTAGGTGACCGCTGGACACTCCTCGTCGTCGCTGCGCTGCTCGACGGTCCGCGCCGCTTTGGCGAGCTACATGATTCCGTGGTGGGCATCGCCACCAACGTGCTCTCGAGTCGCCTCAGGGATCTGGAGCGCGAGGGCCTTGTCCTTGCGCACCCCTACTCTCGCCGGCCCTTGCGTTTCGAGTACGAGCTGACCTCGCAAGGATCCGAGCTCGCCGGAGCGGTGATGCTCCTTGCTGCCTGGGGCGCTGGAAGGGCGGAGTCCGGGGCCAGCTCGCAGCTGCCGGTGGGCGATCCAGGCCGTCCGACTCACTCTGCCTGCGGTACACCACTCGAGCTCCGCTACTTCTGCCCGACGTGCCTCCAGATCGCCGAGGAGGACGAGGAGCTGTGGGCCTGAGAGAGATCCGCCGAGCATCGGCCCGCGCTCAGGCTTCGGCGAGGATCTCTGCGTGCAGGAACGCCAGCCAGGCATCCGGAGCGGCAGCCCAGCGCCGCCAACCGTCTGCGATCCGAGTCAGCTCTTCAGAATCTGACAGTCCAAGCTCGACGGCCCTCGCACCGAAGCTCGACGCAGTAGTCCGCTCGGCCCACAGGTCGGCCCACCAATGACAGGTCTCAGGCGTGCTCGCCAACCACACGCTGGCCGTAGACCGGATCTTGGAGAAACCCGCCTCCCTCGCCCACGACGCAAGTCGTCTACCGGCGTCGGGCTCACCGCCATTTGCGCGGGCGACAGCGGTGTACAGCTCGAGCCAGCGCTCGAGCATCGGCTCCCTTGGCCACCAGGCCTCGCCGTGGTAGTCGCCCTCTCGAGCCGCCACGATGCCACCGGCGCGACAGACTCTTCCCATCTCGCCGAGCACTGCGACGGGATGAGCGACATGCTGGAGAACCTGGTGCACATGCACGACATCGAAGCTGCCGTCATCGAAGGGAAGTGATTCCGCGTCGGCCTGGTGGAACTCGACGTTGTCGACGCCTGCTTGCTCGCATGTCGCCCGCGCCTCGTCGAGTATCCCGGCAGCCGCATCGACGGCCACGACCCGCCCTGGCGCCACAAGGCGAGCCAGGTCACGGGTGATAGTGCCCGGGCCACAACCCACGTCGCACAGGCGCAGGCCAGGCTCGAGCTCCGGGAGCAGGTATGCGGCCGAGTTGTCCGCGGTGCGCGACCGGTGCGACCGAAGGACGCTGTCGTGGTGTCCGTGGGTGTACAGGGTCGTCTCTCCCGTCCCTCAGGCGCCGGCGCGGACGAGCTCCACGACCGGGATGGTGCGTGTGGTCTTGTCCTGATACTCCGCGAAGCCAGGGTAGAGCTTGGCCTGCTCAGCGTAGATCCGGTCGCGATCTGCGCCTTCGACAGGAGTGGCCGTGGCTTCGTATCGGTCGGTCCCGACCTCGACAAGGACAGTGGGGTTCGCCACGAGGTTGTGGTACCAGTCAGGGTTCGTCGGTGCCCCAGCCTTGGACGCGAACACGTAGAGGCGCCCATCACCCGGCAGGTACATCATGGGCGTCGTGTGCCGCTTGCCAGTCTTGGCGCCGGTCGTGGTGAGCAGAAGAACCGGTGCGCCCTCGAATTGGCCACCTACCTTGCCGTCGTTGGCCCTGAACTCCTCGATGATCGTGCTGTTCCAGTCGGTGATCTCAGGCATTGCGGGTCCCATCCTTGGTCGCTCGTTTCGTGCCTGCTGTCTTAGCGCGCTGCGGGCACCGTCCCGGCCGGCCACCGTTGCTCTACGCTCGATGGCACCGTTGGTGGCGACAGCGTCCACCAACGGTGCCGGGCCGCTAGCTCATCGGGTAGAGCAGGGGACTTTTAATCCCAAGGTGCAGGGTTCGAGACCCTGGCGGCCCACCTCCGCTAGTCATCCATGTCTCTCGGCCCCGCCGGCCAACCACGCGTCGTCAAACAGCGTGGCCGAGAGCCGCGCCACGGTGGTCGGGTAAGCGGGCCGCTAACACCGAGATGCTCTATCCGGGAACGGAGCTACGCCTCGTGTACAGCGTCAAGGTTGCTGATCAACACGGGCAGGCCATCTAGGATCGGCACGAAACCCCGAGGGAAACCCGAGCGAAATCTCCAACCATGTCGGGAGTGCTGGACACCGGGCGTATCGTCCCTACGGGCACGAGGGTGGAGATTTGGTGGACATCAGCGGGATCGGCTGGATGGGCGTGCGAAGTGGGAAGGCCGAGGAGCTGGCGCGCTTCTTCCAGGAGGTGCTGTCTCTTGAGGTCGCCCATAGCGAAGACGAGTTCTGGGTATTCGACCTGCGGGACGGGAGTCAGATCGAGGTCTTCGGAGAAGCGTTCCCCGGTAAGGAACACCTCACGACTGGCCCAGTCGTGGGACTCCTCGTCGACGATCTCGCCGCAGCGACCGAGGAGCTGAAACGCCACGGAGTCGAGCTGCTTGGAGCTCCCGGACCCAGCTGGCAGCACTTCCGGGGTCCAGACGGCGGCATCTACGAGCTAAAACAACGAGGCGAGGGTCATCGTGGACAGTGAGTCCCTCGACGCCGCGTACGAACGACTGAGCAGCACCGGCCCGGAATTCGGGGGCTGGCTCTCGAACCATGGCCCAATGGCCGCGGACGCGCTCATCCGCATTGGCCACGAGGACGATCTCGTGTCCTGGATTGACGAGTACAAGACCCGCCTCGACGAGCGGCCCCGCGAGCGCTGGCGCTTCGAGGAGACCGACTGGCAAGAATACCTCGGCGATCCGTCCCGCCTCGGCGACTGGCTGGCGCTCTTCGACCGCCAAGTGAGGTCAGAACCATGGAAGGACCTCCTCGCACGATGGTGGCCTCGCTTGATCCCCGGAGCCCCCGCATCCGCGACCCATGGTCTCATCCGCACCGGCCATGCCGTTCGCGCTCTCCTCGAAAGGGAGACTTCGCCGCGGCGGGAGGAGCTCGGCCAAGCGCTCGGCTACTGGGCGGCGCGCTGGCAACTCGTCCCCAAGCATCTGCCGCTTCGAGGACCGCGGCCGTACGGTTTGGCAATGGACCACCTGCCGATCGAGGACGTGGAAGGCGGCATTCGGACCCGCCTGCGTCATCTGCCAGATGACCACATCTGGTCGGAAACCGTGGCATCCGCACGAGAACCCATTGACGCGACATCGGTTCTCGCAGCCCTCATCACGATCACCGATGAAGCGGTCCGACGATACTTGCGCTGGGGCCACGGCAACGCTGTCATGCTCGTGCACTCGGCAACCGCTCCCCGCGCGGCTGCGCTGGTGCTACCCGCACTCCCTGCAGAGCTATGGCCGATGACGCTCGACTATGTATGGGCGACCTCAGCGGCCATCATCTCCTCCTACAGATCCGCGGATTCCTACCGTGCACCGCAGGAGCAGCTCACCCTCAGTCCTGCGGAGGTCGCGGCGGCCGCGGCGGACAATCGAGACGAGCACGTCATCAAGTTCGTCGAGGTTGCTCTCGAGGCCCACCAGCGAGGTGTCGCCGAAGCGTTGGCCGCCGGCGCACGGGCGATCGAGCTCATTTCCCCGCACTGGTAGTCGTGCCTGCCAGTGGGCCACAAGTGCCGCAGCGAGCGGGCCGGGTTCGCTCGTGGCGTGTTGTGGATGTGCCTCCCCCGTGGATAGAGGATTGCCAAGTTGGTGGGTGGCTGCCCACGAGATTGGTGAGTAAATCGCCGCGAAATTGGTGATCTAGGAAGTAGCGTGGCGGGATGGCGCCGGCGACCGGCTATCAGCGGAGGATCCGCGATATCGCCTTGGCTCGCCTAAGCGAGGAGCCGCTGCTCTTGTTGCAGGGCCCTCGAACGGTCGGGAAGACCTATATCCTCCATCAGCTCGCCAGGGCTCACCGTGGCGAGGTCATCGACCTCGACGATCCTCCTACGCGCGACGCGGTACGGACCGACGCCGCGACCTTTGTGAGCGGGAGCAGTCCGATCTTCGTCGACGAGTACCAGCATGAACCCGCGGTTCTCGCGGCGATCAAGGCGGAGCTGAACAACGATCTTCGGCCCGGTCGCTTTGTCCTTGCCGGATCGACTCGTTCGACTGCCGTGCCGGAAGTCGCCGAGTACCTAGCGGGACGGGTCAGCTTCCTTGCGGTCCTCCCGTTGTCCCAGGGAGAGATCGATGATGTGCGAGAGAACTTCGTCGAAATGCTGATGTTCGGTGAGGCGCCCTCGCTCGTGACCAACGAGCGATCCGAGACCGCGCGCTCCGAATATGCGCGGCGTCTCACCGCGGGCGGCATGCCGATCGCGCTCGCGAGGAGCGGGCCGGCGCGAGGCCGATGGTTCGACGAGTACCTGGGCCTTGTCCTCGAGCGCGGCGTAGCGGAGGTGAGCAAGCTCCGTCAACGGCGGCAGCTTCCCGCCTTGCTTCGGCACCTCGCTTCACAGACCGGTCAGCTCTTGAACGTCACGGCGACGGCCGAGGCGGCCGCCCTCGATCGTCACACCGCGGCTGACTACCTCGAACTCCTCAAGTCGGTCTTCCTCGTGCGCCAGCTCCCAGCGTGGGGACGGACGCTTGGCGCTCGGACGACTGGCACGCCAAAGGTTCATCTCGTCGACTCCGGCATCGCCGCGCGACTCCTTCGGCTCACGCCAGAGCACCTCGCTCGTCGCGATGCCGCCGCTCTCGCGGAGTTCGGCCATCTCATGGAGACCTTCGTCGTCGGCGAGCTCATCAAACAGGCGAGTTGGCTCGACGGAATCACTGGCTCGCACCATTGGCGGACCTACGATGGCGAGGAGGTTGATCTCGTCATCGAACGTGACGACGGACGCATCGTCGCAATAGAGGTGAAGAGCGGGACGCGCGTGCCACGCGAGGACCTGCGCGGGCTCGAGCGGCTTCGCGATCTGGTGGGTACGGGCTTCATTGCCGGTGTCACGCTCTACACCGGCGAGCGCTCCTACTTAGCCGGTGACCGTCTCTACGTCGTCCCGATTGACCGTATCTGGATCCCAGCTCGCGGCTGAGGTGCCCGAAGCGCTGTGGGTGATGCCGGCATTCGCGTCGAGTACCTCGAGAGGGCGTTGACCTGCTTCTCCGCGCCAGGACAGAGGCGACCGTAGGCTCGAGAACCGTGACAACCGGGGTGTGCCCTGCCCGCACCGCTGGGCACCGGGGAAGCTGACTCGTACGTAGGTGGCGCTCCATAGCGAAGATAGAGGGATTGACCCGAAGCAGACGGCGCGGACGCGTAGAACGCTGGCTACGAGCCGCTCCGACGGAGACAGTCACGCTATCAGATCGATCTGGTGATAGCGTCTGCTACCGTGAAGCAGCTGCTTCTAAGGGTGCCCGACGAGGTCCACCGTCCACCGTCGACTCACGGCGCGCGCAGCTCGAGACGGCCGCAGTGTGAACTCTGTGGCAACCGAGATCCTCGATGCCGCGGCTGACGCCGACGAGGGCGACCGCAGAGAGCGGCTGCGGGCGCGGGCCGCGACCTTGGGCATCCTCCGGGCGATGCCAGCCACACCGGGGAGCGAGGCGAAACGGCGTCGAGTCATAGCCTCGACGAGAGGCATCGGGCCGGTCCTAGATCAGCTACTGGCGGAGGAACGCGAGCGGGCGTGATCGTCTACCTCGACTCCTCAGTGCTGGCCCGCGCCTACCTCGCTGACGAGGACGGCCACGGGGACGCTGTGGCGATGCTTGCAGATCCGGACCTCGGCCTGATCACCGGGACCTGGAGCCGCATCGAGGTCTCGAGCACGCTCGTGCGCGCAGCCCGTGCCGGGCGCGGTGACGAGAGAGGCCTCCTCACCCTGCTCGACGCCGATCTTGCAACCGAGGGCCCTGTCACAGTGATCGCCGCCGATCGAGAGGCAGTCGAAACCCAAGCTCTCCAACTCGTATCGGAGCACGCGATCTGTGCAATGGATGCCTGCTCCAGCGTCTCGGCCCAGTACTCACGCAGTCCTGTCGAGCCCGACTGACAAGTCCATGGCGCGGAGGTAGCATCAGCCGACGACAGCACACCGGGCCGCTGGGAAGACATCCGGCCCCGAGAGGGAGGGCACCCATGCGGACACACAGACACTCCACCAGCAGCTTGATAGCAGTGCCGCTGGTCGGCGCCATCTCGTGCCTGGGACTCACAGTCGGCCTCGCCGGTACCGCGTCCGGAGCGCAGACCAGCGCCAGATCGGCGACCGCACCTTCGGCCACCACGATCACCTACCAGGTGCACCCGATCACCAAGCTCGCGCTGGCGACGCCCGGTGCGACCGCAGGTGGCTTCCCATACACCCCGAGCGAGTGCGTGGCGACTTTCGGCCTCGCGTGCTACAGCCCACAGGACCTGCGGACCGGCTACGACTTCCCTTCCACCGCCACGGGAGCCGGCCAGACAATCGTGATCGTGGACGCCTACGGCAGCCCTACGCTCCGTAGCGACCTCACGGTCTACGACACGGAGTTCGACCTTCCCGCGGCCAACCTCAACATCTTCTATCCGGAGGGTCGGCCCACCTACAACCCCCGACAGCACCACAACGAGACCAGCTGGGCCGCCGAGACGAGCCTCGACGTGGAGCAGGCCCATGGGCTTGCTCCGGCCGCCACCATTGATCTGGTGGTCGCGCCGAACAACTCAGGCAATGCGCTCAACAACGCGGAGGCGTTCGCGGTGGACAACCACCTGGGAAGCGTGATGAGCATGAGTTTTGGAGCTCCCGAAGACCTCTTCCGGGGCAACAACGACCAGCTGCTGCAGGCGAACGCTATCTATCAGCAGGCCGTCTCCCAGGGGATGAGCGTGTTCGCCTCTTCCGGCGACTCGGGGGCGACCGAAGGGACCGCTGCTCCCACCGCGCTCTTTCCTGCTTCCGATCCTCTCGTGACCTCGGTCGGAGGCACCGACTTGTTCCTCTCCGACTCCGGTACCTACGAGTCGGAGACCACGTGGAATGACTCCGTTGCTTCGTTGTGCCCGTTCGGCTGCGCTGCCGGAGCCTTCGGAGCGACCGGTGGAGCACCGAGCATCTTGTTCCCGCAGCCTTCATATCAGGCCTCTGACGGGAGCGGCTTCACCACCGCGCGCACGACATCGGACGTGTCCTTCAACGCTTCGGTGTACACGGGAACGATGATCTACCTGGGCTTTCTCGGCGGGGCAAACAACGGCTTCTACTTCTTCGGAGGGACGAGCGAGGGCTCCCCGTCCTGGGCAGCCATCGCCGCTCTCGCCGATCAGGCTGCGGGGCACCCCCTCGGAGAGCTCAATCCGTTGCTTTACTCAATTGCCGCTAACTCCACCAGCTACGCCGCTGATTTTCACAACATCTACGGCCCCGGTCAGAGCAACGCTTTCGGTGGTCCCGGCTACAGCGCCACGGCTGCCGGCTACAACCTGCCGACCGGGCTCGGGTCCCCGAACGTGGCCAACCTCATCAGCTCCCTGGCGGGATGAGAACGGCTCGCGAGCCAGCGGTGACAACCACTCGAAGCCGCCCACGACGGATCGGACGACGGCTCTTGCCTGGTCTTGGCGGCTGAACTGAACACCTAGGGCTCGGGGAGCGGCACCCCGTCCTCGAGCACGCGCCCCACCCGGCGCAGCAGCGTTCGGACCGTGGCCCGGGCTACGCGGGCGAGCAGGGCCTCGTCGAGCACCTGGCCGGCGACGCCGAGGGGTGGCCGGTAGCGCCCCAGGAGAGAGAGCTCGGCCCGATCCTCGTCCAGGGGCGCGAGCCGGAGCGCGCCGTCGAAACGGGGGAAGAGCGCGCTTGGCCCAGTCGCCTCCCAGGCGAGGCTGAGCTCTAGCCCGCCGTCGAAGCCATGCGGCTCGCCGAGGTGCACCGCGACGGTCTTGCCGAGCCAGGCGGGGCCTCCCGGGCCGACGCGCACACGAAGGGCATCGCCGGCGGCTGATGCCGCCTGCAGGTGGGGCACCAGCCAGGATCCCCCCGCGCTGATCCGCCCGGCCAGCACGGCCGCCGGCAGCTCGACCGTGACGGACTCGGCGACCGTGACTGTCAGAGCCTGGAGGCGGTGGGCGTCGGCAGGCACCAAGAATGTCCCCGCCTCGAGCCGGGCGTCTCGATCGGCGAGCTCTGCAAGGCTCGTGCGTGCCAGCAGCGCGCGGGTGGACGACACGAGCTCGGTCCAGCTCCCGTGGAGAGGACAGACCCGTTGCCAGTGGCAAGGCCCCTCTCCCACCACGCACTCATCGTGCGCGAGGCGCCCCTCGGCGGCCTCGACCACTTCCAGCAGGCTCACCTGCTCCGGGGGCCGGGCGAGGCGGTAGCCGCCGTTAGTCCCGAACGAGGAGACCGCGATCTGCGCGTGGACAAGGTCACCGAGGATCTGCGACACGAAGGTTCGCGGTATCGCCATCTCGGCCGATACCTGCCGCAGCTTTCGCGGCGTGCCCGAGGTGTAGGCGCGGCCGAGGCAGATCGCCGAGCGCACCGCGTAGTCACCTCGCTTCGTCAGCGTGAGGTTCACGGAAGGAAGTGTAGTTGATGACTTGACATTGAGTGAAGAGATAGTACGTTTAGTACGTAGTTATACGGACTTCGTTGCGGGTATCTACGGAGGTGGTGTCCATGACCCTCGAGACCCAGGACCGGCGGGTCGACCTCTCCGACCCGATCCGCCAGGCCGTCCATCTCCGGCCGGCGGTCCGCGCCGGCGCGGAGGAGCGCTTCGCTGCCTCAGATCCCTCACCGGGTCTCGACCTCACGCGCAATCCCCGGATCGCCCGGCTCGTGCGCAACCGGAAGTTCCAGTTCCTGCTCATCCTTCCCAACCAGATCGTGTTCTGGACGGTGATCTTCGTCGGCCTTTTCGGCACCGCGATCCCCGGGCTCAACTTCGGCGCCGCTATCACCTGGTACGTGTGGTTCTGCCTCGTCTTCGTGATGATGGTGGTCGTCGGCCGCGCCTGGTGCGTGATGTGCCCCTTCGGCGGGTTCGCCGAGTGGATCCAGCGCCGGACCCTCTTCCAACGGACCCAGAAGACACTCGGGCTCGGCCGCAAGCTCCCCGAGCCAATTGCCCGCTACGGCTTCGTCATCCCGGTCGTGAGCTTCCTCCTCCTCACCTGGATCGAGGAGTTCTTCAACATCGCAGGGCCAGGCAACCCCGCAGACACCGCCTGGATGGTCGTCGGGATCGTCGCCTCGGCGCTCAGCTTCTTCCTCGTGTTCGAGCGCCGCACTTTCTGCCGCTACTTCTGCCCGCTCACCTCGCTCATCGGCACGGTCGGCTCGATGGGATCGGTGGCTGGATTCCGGACCCGCGACCGGGGGCTCTGCCTGAGCTGCGAGACGAAGGACTGCATGCGCGGTGGCAAGGACGGTTTCGGCTGCCCCTGGTACACCTGGCCCGGAAGCGCCGACTCGAACCTGTACTGCGGGCTCTGCTCGGAGTGCTACAAGTCATGCCCCGAGGACAACGTTGGCCTCTTCCTCCAGAAGCCCCTCACGTCGGTAGTCGCCCCGAGACGCCGGCGAGCAGACGTGGCCTGGGCAATCGCTCTGCTCTGGGGGCTCGTTCTCTACCAGCAGGTGAACGCCACGAACGTCTATACGAGCCTCGACAACTGGCTGAACACCCACCTCGGGTTTCCTCACTACCCAGACCCGATCGACTACGTCGGGCTCATAATCGCCTTCGCCCTTGTCATGGCCGGCTCGGCTCGAGCCCTTGGCTTTTTCGCAAGGCGTCGAGACGTCTCCCTAGAGCGCCCTGGCAGCTTCGCTGATCGGATGTCGCCTTTCCGGGCGTTCTTCGTCCCGATGGCCTACGGGCTCATCCCCGTCGTCGGTGCCGACTACTTTGCCCGCCAGCTGCCGAAGTTCTTCAAGCACGCGGCACGGGTGGTTCCCGCTGTGCAGCACATCGCCGGCTTCTCCGGAACGGGCTCGCCGGTCTACTCCGTACACATCCTCGCCGACCCTGCCATCGTCACCGCCCAGGTGGCCGTGATCAGCCTCGGGACCGTCGCGGCCTTGTGGACGACGTGGCGCATAGCCAACCGGGAGCTCGTCTCGGTGAGCAGGAACGCGGTCGCAGTGAAGCTCGCTGCGACCGTCCTGGTGGCAGCCTGGGGCACGCTCGCGGCCGTGCTCTACGTGGCCATGCACGCGGCGAGTTGAAAGGAGCAGAAACCATGACGCTGGTCGCACACGAAGACGCCGACCTCTCCGGCACGAGGCCAACGGTCCGGGTGCTCACCGACCGCTGCGCCGGCTGCCAGGCGTGCGTGGCGCGCTGCCCGACCGGTGCCTTGTCGATCGATGCAACCCTGTGGCTCGTCGAGGCCGACTCAAGCCGGTGCGTAGGGTGCCGCCAGTGTGTGCGAACGTGCCCCTTCAGCGCGATCGTCGTCGACGGCCCCCTCCTCGTCGCCGAGCGGGCCGAGGAGCACGCGGCGCCGGGGCGCGACCCTCTGATCGGCAGCGTCGCAGAGGTCCGCTCCGGGTTCGCCTCCTGGGATGAGGTGCTGGCAGAGACGTCGCGCTGTCTCACCTGCCCGGACCCGACCTGCGTAAGGGGATGCCCGGCGCACAACGACATTCCCGCATTCATCACCGCCGTGAACGAGCGGGACCTTGGCACCGCTCATGAGGTGCTCGGTCGTACGAGCTGCCTGCCCGACATCTGCAGCCGGGTGTGCGACCAGGCCTCGCAGTGCGAAGGCTCCTGCAGCTGGGCGCTCGCGGGAGGCGAGCCCGTCGCCATCGGGCGCATCGAGCGCTTCATCTCAGACCACTTCGAGGTACCCGGACCGCAGTTGCGGGGCAGCAGCGAGCTGTCCGTCGCGATCGTCGGCGCAGGCCCGGCTGGCATTGGCGCGGCATGGTCGCTCGTCGAAGCTGGCGCGTCGGTCAGCGTCTTCGAAAAAGATGACGAGCCGGGCGGGCTCTGCGCCTGGGGGATCCCCGACTTCAGCCTGCCGGCGGCGGTCGCTGCCAGACCCTGGCGCCAGCTCGTCGAGGCAGGTGTCGCACTGCACCTCGGCAGGGCGATCACACCGCAGAACCTCGACGAG
>JAKACA010000240.1 GCA_021796455.1 Actinomycetes bacterium | reverse complement strand
TGCGCTCCTCGGTGACGTCTTTCACAGATGCTACGTAGTAGGACACCGCACCGGTCTCGTCTCGTGCGGGGGACTTCGACACCTCGACAAAGATCACCCGGCCGTCGCTGTGCAGGTAGCGCTTGACATAGTTCACCGTGGCGGCTTCGCCGGTGGTGAGACGGCGGTGCATCTCCGAGGTCAGCTCCAGGTCCTCGGGGTGGGTGAAGGGTGACGAGTCCCTGCCGACGATCTCCTCTCTGGAGCATCCGACCATCTGGCAAAACGAGTCGTTGGCCGCCAAGATCACGTTCCTCGAATCGACAAAGACCATGCCCACCATGTTGTTCTCGAAAGCCAGGCGGAAGCGTTGCTCGCTTTTCGCAAGGGCCTCCATGGCCTCGGCCTCGAGCTTTGCGGCGTGGCTCTCGGCCTCGTGGCGAGCGCGCTCTGCCGCGACCCGGGAGGTGTCGTAACGCCAACCCTCGAGGCTCGCGAAGCGGGTGCAAACCTACGGTTGGTCTGGGCGTCAGAGTAGGAGAGCCAGAGATCGAAGGAGACCAGAGATCGAAGGAGAGTGGTGGTTCCTAGGCGCCGGGAGTTCGCAAGACATGGTTGGGTGAGTCTCGTTGCCGCGTTGGCGCTCGTCGCGACGGCCTGCGGGTCAAGCGGAACGAAGTCGCTCAGGGGCCCGTCCCCGTCAAGCTCGGCAACAACCGGCAGCCTCGCAGCCACCTCACCGATGCTCAGCGCCTCTCCAAGCACAGGGCTGGTTGGTGGCCGGCAGCTGCAGGTGAGCCTGACGGGCTTCCCCCAGCATTCGACCGTGACGGTCTATGAGTGTGCGGGCACAGCGCGGGCCACCCGCGCGCTCGGCTGCGGGGCAGCCGCCAGCGTCACCATGTACACCATGTACACCGCAAGTACCGGCAGTGCCGCGGGCAGGTTTGTAGCCCAGCCAGCGGCGAGCACCGGGCCGAACGGGAAGAGGACTCCGTGTCATCAGCAGTGCGCCCTCGTCGCTGTGGTCATCAAGCAGGGTCCCGGGGCGCCCCCGAGCCCGCCACCGATGGCAACCGCGCCGCTGTCGTTTTCCACTACCGCGGCCACCGGCTTCGCCGACGCGTCGCTCGTGGACCTGAGCTGGATCAGCACGAGCGACGGCTGGGCGCTAGTCGCCCAGGCTTGCATCACGGGGACCTGCGCGCGCGTCGCGCACACGAGCGACGGCGGGGCACACTGGCAGGCGTTGCCCGACCCGCCGGCTCGCATTCTGGGCAGCACCGTCGACTGCTTCGCGGTCGCCTGCGTGAGCAAGGTGCGCTTTGCCAGCCCGACCGTCGGCTACCTGTACGGGCCGGCGCTGCTGATGACGACGAACGGCGGCCGCAGCTGGCGGGCCCAGTCAGGCCCGCAGGTGGAGACGCTCGCCATTGCCGGCAGCGACGTCTATCGCGTCGCCTATCACCATGTCGGTTGCCCGGGTCCTTGCCATCCGGCCCTCCAAGAGGCGGCCATCGGCTCCACCTCGTGGCACACGGTCATAGGGCGGCTTGCCTACCCTGACCGCAGCGGCAACGCTCAGATCGTTGCCTCGGGTCAAACCCTGCTGGTCGCCATGTACGGCAGTTGGGCCGGACCTGCGTCCGCGCAGGCGATCGTCTATCGGTCCGCCGATGAGACGTCCTCCTGGCATCGGATACCCGACCCCTGTGCCGGCCGGGGAAGCGGTAAGAAGCACCAAGAGGAGGACCTCATCGACCTAGCCGGTACACGGGGTGGCTTTTTCGCCGGCTTGTGCAGCCCGCACACCGGGTCCGCCACCTTCGTCGTCACCTCCACCGACGCCGGCGGGTCCTGGCAAAGGGCTGGTGCCTTGCCGAAGCTGCAAGGTCTGGCGCTGCTGGCGGTCGCCAGCCGCAGCACCCTCGTTGTCTCGACCGGAGCCACGGGCGGCTCCGGACCCTACACGGCCCGGCTGCTGGTCTCGGCCGATGCGGGCGTGCGTTGGACCACCGCCGCCACCGACACCCAGCAGCTGACACAGGAAGGCAGCCCCGCGTGGCTGGGATTGGAGAGCTCGCATGTCGGCAGGTGGATCGGTGACCCGCACAGCGTTTGGACCACCGTCGACGGTGGGCTGCACTGGAGCCGAACCGCGTTCGGGTGAGACCATCGCCCGATCCCGCGATCTCGCCGAGAAGACGGATGGGTTCGGCGACGCAGCTTCCCTGCCGCTCGCCCTGGCCCTGCCGCTCGCCCTGGCCCTGACGAGACGCTACGGACCACGCCGTAGGGGATTGCCTGGAACAACTGCCGTCGGGCCGAAAAGCAAGGGGGTAGGGCTGGCTCGCGGGCAGATTCTTGGCGGCCTGAAGGACTGCCCGACTGGTGGATCGCCCGCAGGCAAGTGCTTCGGCGCACGCCAGTGTCGTCGGGGCCGTCGCTGTGTGCTGTCGGCTCCTCAATGAGAAATAGCGACGTCCCCGAGAAGCTGCGAGACGGTGAGGCTCAGCTGTGGGAGAGACGCGATCGAAAGCAGGTCGTCACCGCGGCGCTCGGCTGCGAGTCCGTAGCCGTCCGGTCCAGGGCCGGCGAAGGTGAGGATACGGGGACCTTCGAGATCGACGACCCAGCACTCGAGCACTCCGGCTCGGGCGTAGATAGGCGTCTTTGCGAGGTCACGTTCGAGGCTTGAGTCCGCCACCTCGACGACGAGGAGCGCGTCGGGCGCTGTCGGAACAGACCGGTAGCGCTCCAGCGGCGGTCGCAGCAGCGCGATGTCAGGCTGGGGCTCTGACCTTCCTCCGAGGCGGAGCGGGTCTTGAACCGACACCACGGCGCCCTCTCCGAGCAGTTGCCCGAACAGCCTGTTGAGCCGTTTCACGCAGTACTGGTGCCTGGCCCCGATCGGCGTCATGTCCACGATCTCCCCGTCGATCAGCTCCAAGCGGGCGTCCTCGTTGAACATGCCGATACGGCCCATCTGCTCCCACTCCTCGACGGTGAAGGCGTGCCGGGGCAGGATGGATGCCATGGGAGAAAGGCTAGCGCCGGGCCGGTAATCGGATGCGGCGCTGGACGCAGCGGATACGGCGATGGGAGCCGAAAGAGACGTTCAGGGTTTCGTGGCTTTGACGATCGCGGAGTGCATGCCCGGTACGTACTCTGCCGTCGCTGTTATGACGACATCCTCGAACCCGGCCGCGCGCAGTCCGGCTTCGTACTCCTCGAACGACATCGCACCTGCGATGCAACCGACGAAGGTGCCCCGCTCGGCGCGCTGCTCGGCTGTGAGGTCGTTGTCGGCGACGACGTCGCTGATGCCGATGCGCCCACGAGGACGGAGAACCCGATAGATCTCCGCGAACACCTGAGCCTTGTCCGTCGACAGGTTGATGACGCAGTTGGAGATGACGACGTCAACGGTGCTCGCAGGGAGCGGGATGTCCTCGATGTACCCCTTCAGGAACTCGACGTTGCTGGCGCCGGCTTCATCGCGGTTCTTGCCGGCGAGCTCGAGCATCTCCTCGGTCATGTCGAGGCCGTAGACCTTGCCGGACGGCCCGACACGCTTGGCCGAGAGCAGCACGTCGATGCCGCCACCCGACCCGAGGTCGAGGACGGTCTCCCCGGGATGCAGGTCGGCTACGGTCGTCGGGTTGCCGCACCCGAGACTCGCGAGCACGGCGGCCTCGGGAAGTCCCTCGGTGGCCAGAGCGTCATAGAACCCGGGCCCACTACCATGGCCCTCCTCTGAACACGTCGTGCCGGGATGGCAGCAGTCAGAAGCTGCTCCCATGCCCGTCGTGACCGTGCTCGCCGCCTCGGCATACCGGCGCCGGACGTCCTCACGGAGATCCGTGTAGTAGGCCCACGTTCCCCACTGTCTCCTGTCAAGTAGCCCGACAGCGAGGAGCTTTCTCAGGTGGAAGCTCACCGTCGCCTGCGAGAGTCCCAGAAGAGGGATGAATTCGCAGACGCAGACCGGCTCGGAGGTATTGGCGAGCAGGTTCACGATCCGTACCCGGTGAGGGTCGGAGAGAGCCTTGAAGATCGAGGCCAGCATCTCGGCCTGATCCGCGGTGATGCTCGGGTCGGCCACTTCGGCACAGCACGCGACGGGTGGAAGGGCCGTCTCCAGGACGAGTTTGGTGGCCATCGATTCCTTCCTGCTCCAGGCTCTCCTGATTCCTTCCTGCTCCAGGCTCGCCCGAGTGGGGGCAAAGCGACATCGATATTCATCGATGCATAACCGTATCCCTTGCATCGACAAATGTCAATCAAGCCAGCGAGAGCTGGCGGCCACTCCGGCCGGTCGTGGGACTCGCCGGCTGGCTCAGTCACACCGATCGTTATGCTGGGAGCAGGTGAGAGGTCGCTGGGGGACGTGCAGCACGGCTCTGCCCCCCCGGGGCTGTGCTGGGTCCCTCC
>JAKACA010000239.1 GCA_021796455.1 Actinomycetes bacterium | reverse complement strand
CGTTGCGAGCGCGTCGAAGCGCAGGCGGCCGAGGTCGATCTGCGCGATGGCCCCGGGCGCGCCGAAGCGGCCCTCGACGACGACGAAGAGAGCGAGTGCTGCCAGCAAGACGAACAGGGCCGGCATCAGGCGGCGGATGCGCCGAGCCCAAAAGGCGCCGAGGCGAATCTGGTCCGTCGAGATGTACTCCTCGAGGAGCAGGCTCGTTATCAAGAACCCGGAGAGGGCGAAGAAGAGGTCGACTCCGAGGTATCCGCCCCGCGCCCAGCCAAAGCCCAGGTGGTAGGCGATCACGCCGCCGATCGCGACGGCGCGCAGACCGTCAAGAGCGGGCATGCTCCGATGTCGCGCCTCGGCCACAGGACATCGATTGTCCCATCTATCCTCCCAGGGCGGCAGTCCTACGCGCCCGGGTCCCACACCGCTTGCCGACAAGCTGGCGAGCAGGGCCGGAGGCGAGCGCGCACCGCGTCTGTACCATTCGCGAGGTGCCCAGGTTCCGCGTCGAGAGCGACTTCCAGCCCGCGGGTGACCAGCCCGCCGCCATCGCGGCGCTGACCACGGGCATCGAGCGAGGCGATCGTTTCCAGACGCTGCTCGGGATAACAGGCAGTGGCAAGAGTGCGACGATCGCGTGGACGATCGAGAACGTGCAGCGCCCCACTTTGATCCTCGCTCCGAACAAGAGCCTTGCAGCCCAGCTCGCGGGAGAGCTGAGGGGTTTCTTCCCTTCCAACCGCGTCGAGTACTTCGTGTCCTACTACGACTACTACCAGCCGGAGGCGTACCTGCCTGCGTCGGACACCTACATAGAGAAGGACTCCTCGATCAACGACGAGATCGATCGGCTGCGGCACTCGACGACTGCGAGCCTGCTCACCCGGCGCGACGTGATCGTCGTGGCATCGGTGTCCTGCATCTACGGACTCGGATCACCGGAGGAGTACAGGGACAGGATCATCGTGATGCACCCTGGCGAGCTGCACGACCAGCGCAGCGTGCTGCGGCGCCTCGTCGAGATGCAGTACGAGCGCAACGACCAGAACCTCGTCCGGGGGAGGTTTCGTGTCCGCGGGGACACGATCGAGGTGCACGCGGCCTATGAGGAGTACGCCGTGCGCATCGAGCTGTTCGGGGACGAGGTGGAGCGACTCACCCGCTTCGACGTGCTCACCGGCGAGGTCATAGGAGAGCTTGACGAGCTCGCCATCTTCCCGGCCACGCACTATGTCGCCGGCGACGAGCGGATGCGGCGTGCCATCACCCAGATCGAGGAGGAGCTCTCCGAGCGGCTCCGCGAGCTCGAGGGAGCCGGCAGGATGCTCGAAGCCCAGCGCCTGCGGATGCGCACCGAGCACGACCTCGAGATGCTTGCCGAGGTTGGATCGTGCAACGGCATCGAGAACTACAGCCGGCATCTCGACGGCCGTGGCCCGGGCGAGCCGCCATTCACCCTGCTCGACTACTTCCCCGACGACTGGCTGCTGGTGCTCGACGAGAGCCATGTGAGCGTGCCGCAGCTGCACGGTCAGTTCGCGGGCGACAGGTCTCGCAAGGAGGTGCTGGTGGAGCACGGTTTCCGGCTGCCGTCGGCAAAGGACAACCGGCCCCTCAGATTCGCCGAGCTGGAGGAGCGGGTAAATCAGTGCATCTTCATGTCGGCGACACCGTCTGACTACGAGCTGTCGGTCTCGAGCCAAGTGGTCGAGCAGATCGTGCGTCCGACCGGTCTCGTCGACCCCGAGGTCGTGGTCAAGCCGACGAAGAACCAGATTGACGACCTCATCGCCGAGATCGGCGTCACGGTCGAGCGGGGCGAGCGGGTGCTGGTCACTACCCTTACGAAGAAGATGGCCGAGGACCTGTCCGACTATCTCCTCGAGACCGGCCTCCGGGTCCGTTACCTTCACTCTAACGTCGATACGATCGAGCGCATCGAGATCGTGCGCGATCTGCGACTCGGCGAGTTCGACGTCCTCGTCGGCATCAATCTCCTCCGCGAGGGCCTCGACCTTCCCGAAGTGAGCCTGGTCGCGATCCTTGACGCTGACAAGGAGGGGTTTCTCCGTTCGAGCACTTCGCTCATCCAGACGATGGGGCGCGCCGCCCGCAACGTCTCGGGCCGAGTTGTGCTCTACGCGGACGTGATAACTGACTCCATGCGCCGTGCCATGGCCGAGACGGACAGGCGTCGCATCGTGCAGCGGGCCTACAACGCCGAGCATGGCATCGACCCGCAGACTATTCGCAAGGCCGTGACCGACCTCGTCTCGCAGTTCCGCTCGGCTGCAGGCACTTTGGACGACGGCGCCCCGCTTCCCGTGGGCCACCGCGCGAACGCGGAGCGCTCCCGACGCGCTGGGCGCAAGGTGAGCGAGCGTTTCGCCGCCTCGATCGGAGCCGGGAGCGGGATCGGCGGCGGTCACGGCGGCAGCGCCGCGCCGATCGATCCCGAGGGCGGCGCGCTCAGACCTTCGGACGAGCTCGAGAGGCTCATCAGTGTGCTCGAGTCCGAGATGCAGGCGGCCTCGGCGGACCTGCGCTTCGAGTACGCCGCCCGCCTGCGCGACGAGATCCGCTCGCTCCGCCGTGAGCTGCGAGAGGTCGGTTGATGGCGGCCCACGACCGCATCGTCGTGCGCGGGGCGCGCGAGCACAATCTGAAGAGCATCTCGGTAGATCTGCCGAGAGACAAGCTCGTCGTCTTCACTGGATTGTCGGGCTCGGGCAAGTCGTCGCTTGCCTTCGACACGATCTATGCCGAGGGTCAGCGGCGGTACGTCGAGTCGCTCTCCTCCTACGCGCGCCAATTCCTCGGACAGATGGACAAGCCTGACGTCGACTTCATCGAGGGGCTCTCGCCGGCCATCTCCATCGATCAGAAGTCGGCCTCGCGCAACCCTCGTTCCACGGTCGGCACCGTCACCGAGATCTATGACTACTTGAGGCTGCTGTTCGCGCGCATCGGCGAGCCGCACTGCCCGAGCTGTGGTCGCGCCGTGACGCGCCAGAGCCCGCAGCAGATTGTCGACCGCATAATGGTCCTCGATCCCGGGACGCGCTTTTCGATCCTCGCTCCGGTCGTAAAGGGCCGCAAGGGTGAGTACTCGACGCTCCTAGACGACCTCGCCAAGCAGGGGTATGCGAGGGTGAGGGTCGACGGGACCGTGGTCGACCTCTCCGAGAGAGCCTCTGTCGAGCTGGCCCGTTACGAGCAGCACACGATCGAGGTGGTGGTCGACCGGTTGGTCCGTAAGGACGGGGTAGAGCGCCGGCTGACGGACTCGATCGAGACGGCGCTTCGCCTCGGTGAGGGGATGGCCGAGATCCTCGTCGCCGCCGCCGGCGGTGACGAGCAGATGACGTTCTCGCAGCATCTGGCCTGTGCCTACTGCGGGCTCTCGCTCGATGAGCTCGCGCCGCGCAGCTTCTCCTTCAACTCGCCCTATGGGGCGTGTCCCGCTTGCAATGGGCTCGGCACCCGTTTCGAAGTCGATCCGGATCTGGTCGTCCCGAACCCTGAGCTGAGCCTGTCCCACGGCGCGATCGGCCCCTGGGCGGGAGCGCGGACCGAGTACTTCTCCCGTGTTCTCCAGGCAGTTGGAGAGGCCTACTCGTTCTCGATGGACTGCCCCTGGTCGAGGCTGACGAAGCCACAGCGCAAAGTGGTGCTCTACGGAGCCGGTACGAAGAAGATCCACATCCACTACCGCAACAGGTACGGGACGCTACGCAGCTATGACACGACCTTCGAGGGAGTCGTACCCTGGCTGCAGCGCCGTCATTCGGAGGCAGAGTCCGACTGGACGCGTGAGCAGGTCGAGGGATACATGCGAGAGGTCGCCTGCCCTAAGTGTGGCGGGTCGCGACTCAAGCCGGCATCGCTGGCGGTGACCGTCGGCGGGCGCAACATCGCGGAGATCTCGGACCTGTCGGTCCGCGCGGCCCACGGCCTTCTCGGCACCTTGCAGCTCAGCTCACGCGACGAGATGATCGCGGCTCGCGTCATGAAGGAGATCAGGGCCAGGCTGCAGTTTCTCGTCGACGTCGGCCTGGACTATCTCACCCTCGACCGCAGCGCGGCGACTCTCGCGGGCGGGGAGGCCCAGCGCATACGGCTCGCGTCGCAGATCGGGAGCGGGCTGGTCGGTGTCCTCTACGTGCTCGACGAGCCGTCGATCGGCCTGCACCAGCGGGACAACCGGCGGTTGATCGAGACCCTCAACAGGCTCCGCGACCTCGGCAACACGGTCATAGTCGTCGAGCACGACGAGGAGACGATCCGTGTCGCCGACCACGTCGTCGACATCGGCCCCGGCGCCGGCGAGCACGGCGGCGAGGTCGTGTTCTCCGGCACCCCCGAGGATCTGCTCGCCTGCGAGTCATCTGTCATCGGTCAGTACCTGGACGGCAAG
>JAKACA010000238.1 GCA_021796455.1 Actinomycetes bacterium | reverse complement strand
CTGTTTGTTGAACTTCGGCAGTGGCCCCACTTGGTCAGGCTGCACAGTGCCGAGCTGCGCTAGTCGGGCAGCTTGAACCTACGAGGCCGCTTGATGAGGTTCGCCAGCGCAGGGACCAGTTCGTCTTCGCCTTCCATCTCCTGGGCCAGGCGGTCAAAGACCTCGTTCATCAACACGATGCGCCTGTCCTCGTCGATGGCCCGCGTAGCTGCTTCGATTGCCGCAGTTGTCAGGAACTCGGTCACGCTCTGGCGCCTGGAAGCGGCAGCCTGACGGATGAACGCGGCCTCGCTCGGGGTCACTCGCAGGTCAAAGCGCTTCGAGCGCTGCTCTCCTGGGGCCGGCTCGTATGTTGCGTTCATGGTTGGGGCGTCACTTCGTGTGCTCATGTTGTTCACCTCGACGGGCCAATCTAGCGCGTACACACGCGTACACACAAGAAGTTCTCGTCCGGCTGGTCGGGAACTTGAGGTGCCGGTGCCCCGGTTGCCTCAAAGTAGCCCGTGAGCAGCCGTGACGCACGGCCAGAGCTGAACCCAGGTTAGGCAGTCGGCTCGGCCTCAGCTCTCCTTGGTGATCTGGGCGAGCACCCGGTTGGCCCGGGCAGCGGCCCGCTGCTCGTTGGCGGTCGAGTCGATGTAGAGCTGCGAGGTGCTCAAGCTCTCGTGGCCGAGCAGGTGCTGTATCTCGCTGGCACTGGCACCGTCCTCGGCCAGGCGCGTGGCCATGGTGTGGCGCAGCGCGTGCACGAGGGCGCCCCTTGGCACGCGGGCACCGATGCCTGCAGAGCGGTAGGCCATCTTGACCAGGTACTGAGCCCCTCCGCGCTGCAGGCGCTGCCCTTGGCGGTCGACGAACAGGGGAGAGGTCGGGGAGAGGTCTTCGGTGGGCAGTCGCGCCCTACGGGCCTCCAGGTAACTGGAGATGACCAGCTCGAGGGGAGCCTCCACCGGCACGAAGCGCACCTTGGACCCTTTGCCGGTCACTTGCAGCCTCCGCTCGCCTTCGCGCCCGTCGAGGGAGCCGAGGTCGAGGCTGAGCAGCTCCGAGAGCCGGAGCCCGGTCAACAGGGCGGTGGCGACGAAGGCAAGGTCGCGCTCTGGCCAGGCACCCCGCCCCGCTCGCTCGCCGGCGGCGAGCGAGCGCAGCAGGCGCTCGGGGGTACCTTCGCCCTGGAGGGCCTTGGGCTGGCGGCGGGGGATCTTGGGCTTGGCCACCGCTGCCATCGGGTTGCCGACCACCATGTCCTCGGCCACCAGGAAGCCGAAGAACTGGTCCCAGGCCGTCCAGGCCCGAGCGATGCTGGAGGCGCCGTGGCCGTCGGAGAACGCAGCGAAGCCCCGTCTGAGCACCTTGGCGTCGAGCTGGCCGAGGCGCAGCTCACCCGGCGCAGTGCCGAGCTCGGCTGCCAGGTGGGCGGACACCCCCGCCAGGTCCCGGCGGTAGGCGGCCTCGGTATGAGGTGAGCCCTTCAGGGGCTTTCGGGCGACGAAGAACTCCTCGACCAGGGTCACCACCAGGGTGGCGGCGGCGACAGGGCTGGGTGCCAGCCCTGTCGGGCTCCTCGGCGCCGGGCCGCCAGCAGCAGGGGAGGGGACGGGCTTCCCGGCACTGGTCTTGGGCACGGGCGAAGCCTACCAAGACGCCTGCATAACGATGCTTATGCATCAGTCAGCCGACTGACCGGGAGCAACATTACGGGGCTGCCAAAGAGAGGTGGACAAGGCTCCTGAAGGTCTCGGGAGTCACCTAAATAACAACGCTACAAGCTGGTGCTTCCGCCCTCACGTTCTGGGATCCTCCAGGGCTCCGAGAGAGTGATGCATAATAACTCTTAGGCAATCAGTAGATGAGTGCCTAGTTGTTGCTCTGAATGCTACGGTCTTTCTTGGATGGGTAGCACAGCGGATAGTGGGCCGGCGTTACGGTGCCAAGCAAGCGTGCCAGAGTCTCTGGCTGTGCGAAATCGGAGTTTTGCAGATCGCAGATTGTCCGGCTGGTGATACTCGATGTCTTCAGCCACACCAACGAGCGGGTCTTGTTGAGGAGGACAGTACTCGGCGGCGGGCCTACGAGCCGATCGCTGCGCGCCTTCTGAACGCGAGGTCGTCAGCGGCGCGTGCGCGAGAGCCATCTCCCTGGCGCGACCCGCCGATGCCAAGGGGCAGTCGGGCTGGTCGCAGAGAAGGCGGCTTGGCGCGTCGTGTGAGGGCAACTGCCCCCCCGTTGTCTCCCTGGTGGTCGTCCTGTCTGGGCAGTGCAATTCCAGCGAGCTCGGCAGCGGAAGTCGACCCCTGGGCTTGCCCCCGAGACGCCCCTACGGCCCTCAGACCAAGAAGGACACCGAGCGATGACCTGAACCGCACCCGTCGACCTGGCCCGGTGATGCCGGAATGCGCGCGCCGGACCTGGGCCCAGGCGGCCGGAGGGGCTGCCGGGGGCCGAGCTACGTGCCGTCGTTGCCGTCGCGCAGGGACCGGACCATGCTGCGAAGGAGCCGGAACGCATCGGACTGTTCGGTCTCGGTCATGCCCGTCAGCATCCTGACCTCGACGGAGCGCACGGCGACGGTCGCCCTTTGGAGACTCCGCCGACCGAGCGGCGTGAGTCGGGCGGGAAGGACCCTGCCGACGGGCGCCTCCGCAGGCCTGGCAACGTAACCCTCCCGTTCCAAGGCCTGCAGGAGCACGTTCATCGACTGTCGGCTCACAAAGGCGCCGCGCGCGAGCTCCGAGTTCGACAGGCCGGGTCGTTGCGCCAGCAGCTCGAGGCACGCGTAACGCGTGACGCTCATCCCGAGCGGCCGCAGCACCTCTTCCATGGTCGCGCGAAGTGCGCTCGACGCCTCTTTCAGCAGGTAGCCCAGGGACGTCTCGAGGTCGACGCCGGCACCATCTTGACTCATGTCAGCATACTGACATATGGTGGGCGTGTCAGCATCCTGACATCCACCGAAGGAGCATCCACGTGCCCGCCACCGGCCCTGACTTCATCTCGCTGCAAGTACGCGACCTCGCCGCCTCCCAAGCGTTCTACGAGCAGTACCTAGGACTGGTCCGCTCCCAAGCCGGACCGCCCCACGCCGTTGTCTTCGAGACAACACCGATAGCTTTCGCCGTCCGCGACGTCGTCCGCGGCACCGACCTCACGACAGTCCCGCAGCCGGGGATCGGCGCGGCGATCTGGCTACACGCCACAGACGTCCAGGCCATCCACGATGCCCTGGTCGCCGACGGCCACACCATCGTCTCCGCACCCATCGACGGTCCCTTCGGTCGCACCTTCACCTTCGCCGACCCCGACGGCTACCACATCACTCTCCACGACCGCGCCTGACCGGCGTTCCCCGGGCGACCGGCCTGTCCTCATGCTCGGCGTCGCGAGATCCTTCGGGGCACTACCCCGCCGAACAGGGCGCGCCCCGCACCGGGACAGCTAGCGTCGTCAGGATGAGCGAGAGGTTCGAGGTCGTGTGCGAGATCGAACCAGCGACCAGCCCGGACCTCCGATCGGTGCGTCACCAGATCGGGGTGCTCAGCTCCATCTCCTCCCGGTTCCTCATCCCTGACAATCACATCGGCCGGGCAACGGTGTCCAGCATCGCCGTGGCTCATGAGGTGCTCTTGATGGGTGGCAGAGCGATCGCCTGTCTCAACGCTCGAGACCGCAACACACTGGGGTTCCGTCGCGACCTTCTCACCGCCGCGGCCTACGGCGTCCGCGAGTTCCTCTTCGTCTACGGAGACCGGCCAGAGTCGGGACGCCGATCCGACGACCTCACGGTCCGAACGATGATCGAGCAGACCCGGCGCTTCGCCACGGAACATTACGCAGGTACAGACAGCATCCGCATAGGGGTCTCGTCGAGTCTCGGCCCGGTACCAGCGTGGAAGGACGAAGCAGACTTCCTCTTCGCCCAGGTTGGTTTCTCCAGGGAGCATCTACTGCGCTGGCGTGAGGCCGTCAACTTCAACGGACCGATATACGCCGGCGTCATGGTCGTGGCCAGCGCCGGGATGGGCCGCAATCTCAGCGCCGACATCCCGCAACTTGCGGTCCCCGAGCGGCTCCTGGCGAGGTTCGCCGACGATCCTTCCGCTGGGGTCGAACACGCCTGTGAGATGGTCTCGCAGGTCCGAGACTCAGGCTCCTTCGCCGGCGTACATCTCATTCCCGTCCGCCGTTACCGGGAGGTGGCTCAGCGACTGGAGCCTCTGCTCAGGGGCACCGTGTAGCCCTCCATATCGCCGGCGCATCCGAGTCGGCGTTCGGAGCGCCAGGGCGCGGCACCATCGCGAGCCCCGGACCATCCTCAGTCGCCCGGCCGACCTGCGGGCCAGTCCTCAGAGCGAGGTCCCCGAGCCCGAGGAGCTGTGCCCAGGCACAGGGCTCTAGCCGGCAGGCTGTTCCGTGGTGAGCTTCGC
>JAKACA010000237.1 GCA_021796455.1 Actinomycetes bacterium | reverse complement strand
GTTTTACGGGCGCCGGTTCATGGTGGACTTTCGCACTTTTGAGGCTTCCCGCCGAACCAAGTAGACGCTCACGACGGGCGCTCAGCGGGAGCGCCACCGGTCGTCGCCGTCTACGACCTCGAGGGTCAGGCGCTGGAGTTCGGTGATGAGCTCTCGGAGTCGCTTGGCGTTGTCGAGCAACGGGCGGTAGTCCTCGAGCTGGTCGGCGCTGAGCACCCGGGTCACGGTCTTCTGATCGACCTTGCGGGTCCAGACGATGTAGGGGCCATGGAGTTGGGCGGGATCGGCCTTGCATCGACAGTTCGCCTTGCCGCAGCGCGTCGATCGGACCTCGATCGATCCTGGCAGGGCGAGGCCGAGCTGGGACAGCTCCTTCATGATGCGCGCCTGGGTGGCTCTCGCCGCCCGGTCGAGCTTGAGCCGCTTCAACTCTCTCGCCACCAGCATCCACCCTATCCCGTAGGTCCGTCGGCCATCATACCGACGGCCAGGAGGTGCCGGGTGAGACCCATACGGACAAGCGGATCATCGGGCGACGCCTGGATGGCGGTCGTGGGGCTGGTAAGGAGCTGCCTGTCAGCCCCGAGCTACGCGATCTTCTCCACGCTGCTCACCGGCTGGGTGCTCGCTCCGGGCCGGCGGACCATCACTGCGATGATCTGCGCGGCCGACCCAGAAGGCCAACGAGCCCATGACGCCTACCACCGCTTCGTCCGAGCCGCACGGTGGTCGACCAGCGCGCTGTGGAAGGTGCTCGTCGTCCACATGGTCAACGTGCTCGCTGCGAGCGGCACGCTCGTGTTGGACTGCGACGACACGCTCTACAAGAAGTCGGGTCGCAACATCGACGGTGCAGGGAGCTTTCGAGACGCGGTGCGCTCGACTCGCCACAAGGTCGTCTACGCCACCGGGCTGAACCTGGTCGTCGTCACCCTCCGGGTGCGCCCGCCCTGGGGCGGCCAGCCGATCGGAGTGCCCGTCGGGGTCCGCTTGCACCGAAAGGGAGGCCCGACCACGCTCGATCTCGCCTGCGAGATCGTCACCGAGATCGCCTCGTGGCTGCCTGGGCGTTCCTTCTCGCTGTGTGCTGACGGCGCCTACGCGTCGCTCGCCAGACGCCCGCTTGCCCGCACAACCCTCACCTCTCGGATGCGACGCGACGCCGCGCTCTACGAGGCGGCACCTCCACGGTCCGGCAAGCCCGGCCGACCCAGGAAGAAGGGCAAGCGCCTGGCCACGCCTGCGGAGATGGCGGCCAAGCTGAACAACGACAAGTTCACCGCAGTACGCGTCGACTTCCGGGGCAAAGAGCGCGACCTGCTCGTGTGGTCTCGCCCGGTGCTGTGGTACACGACCGACCCCAACCATCTCGTGCTCCTCGTCATCGTCCGCGATCCCACCGGCGTCATGCACGACGACTTCTTCTTCTCGACCGACCTCGAGACACCCCCAGGCGATGTCGCCTCGCTCTACGCGGGCCGCTGGTCGATCGAGTGCGTCAACCGCGAGGTGAAACAATGCCTGCACGCAGAGGACCCCCAAAGCTGGAAGGGCAACGGACCCGAGCGCGCCGCGTCGCTGTCGCTGTGGCTCTACGCCGCCATCTGGACCTGGTACATCCCGACGTTCGGAACCACCACCACCTGGACCGCACGGCCCTGGTACCAGAACAAGACGGCGCCGAGTTTCCTCGACGCACTCGCCGCACTACGGCGCTGCCTGTGGACCGAACGAATTTCACCACTGTCGTCCTCCGGGCCGCTCAACCCGAAAATCATGGACGGTCTGCTCGACACGCTCACACGTGCGGCATGACCTGGGCTTTCACTGGTCGCAGCCAAAATCGATGGTCGCCCAAAACAGCGAAACTCCACTATAAGCCCCAGGCGCAATGGACAGACAGCGAATTCGACGCAGAATGACGACGGGGACAGCCAGCTCAGGCTGCAGCGAGTGGAAACCGACTCGGCAGCTGATCGGTCTCGCGGCCTCTCGAGCCGACCATGATCGCCTTGCAGTGCGCGAATATCGTGCATCACTCCTGATGATCTAGTCCGAACGTTCCCCAAGCCCCTAGCAGCTCAGCTCCGTCCGTCCGCGGAGCTGGCGGTCCAACTGGTGGGGCTGAGTCCGGACGAGGCAGACGCTCGGGTCAACGAGGCCGGATTCGCGTTTACAGCGATCGAAGTACCCCCCGATGGCAAGGTTGCGCTCCCTGCCAATCTCATGGTGGGTCGGATCCGAGGTTTCGTCAGCGACGGCCTCGTTCGCAGCGTCCAAGTCGGCTGAATCGCCGCTCGTAACATTCCATCTCGCGCTTCTGACGAGGCCCGCTCCGCCCCGCGACCTGACGAGCTAATCGGCGTTCCGCTCGGATCGCCTCGGGCCGATCAGAGAGGCTGCTCACCTCCCTCGGCCCATGCAACGAAGCGATCCGCCTCCTCATCCGGCACGGGACGGACTGTTGACCAGACCCACTCGACGACAGCTTGACCACAGAGCCGTGGCCCCTCGAACATGCGCAGGGAGTCTCCTGGTTCAACCCGCCTCCAGAGGTGGAGCGAGCCTGGGGCGAGAGGAACGATGACGGCGCGGAGGGTCTCTCCAAGATTGGCCGGGTAGTGCTGTAGCCATAGGACAGGAGCACCCACCTGGTCCGTTCCGGTCATCTCAGGCAGACCCCAGTTCGGGCGATACTGATATCTGACGTACTCGGTGTCTGGGACCCCCAACGGCTTCGACCTTCCACCCTCGTCACACGTATGGAAACGCAGGGAAACACCGAACACCAGCCAGTCATCTTGAACCTCGCTGGTAGCAGCCATATAGCCCCCCATGGTGCATAACATCGCCGCCCGAGTCGAATCCGCGGTTGGGGTGGCGGCACCACACAGCGCCGGAATCTCGGAGCGGTGGCCGCCTGCCTCGCCCGCCGGCAGGAGGCGGTGCAGAATGTCTCTCGCTTCTGTATCATAGTGGTACAGTCTCTCCATGGTCAGCCTGTCGGACGACGAGGCCCGAGACCTGGTCAAGACAATCCTCGAGGCCATCGAGGCCGCCGAAGAGGGCACCCAGGTTCGGGCGTCGTGGTCTCTTGAGGCCACCGACTGGTGCTACCTGCTTCTCGATCGCCTAGCCGAAGGAAACCAATGAGCCGCAATCCGCCCTCCCGGATGACCGACCCAGAAGGCGACAACCGTCGCGCCTTGAAGCTCGCCGCAACCGCCTCTCACCGGGCCGACCTCGCCGAGACGAGTCGCAACAATGCCATTCGCTTCGCTGCTGACGCCGGCGCCTCGCTTCGTGAGATCGCAGCAGCCACGGAACTGCCGCACATGACGGTCAAGCGGATCGTCGACCGCCAGCGCGAATCGACCAGCTCGGACTGAGAGAGACGGCTTCCGGAAGGTATCCCGTCACAGGCACAGAACATTCCATCCCGCGCCGCTCAGGACTTGGTGACGGTGGCAGCGCAGGCGTGCCGATTCGGTCGGCATCGCCGAGGGCTGGCATGGCTCTGTGGAGACAGCCGCCCTCCTGAGTCAGGTCGGGATAGCCGCCGCCTTCGGCGGTGCTCCGCACGGCCGCCTGGAGGCGGCCGCTTGGCCCGGAACAGGTTTGAACGGTCGGATGATGCCGACGAATATGAGGATCAGTCGTCGAGGACGCCAATTCTTGCGCGGACGCCTTGACATGACATCATCGACAGATGCCGTACATTTGTCCGTACAGAAGGGTTCATGCCTACGAAGGATCACCGAAGAGAATTGCGGCTGTCATCGAGCGATGACGATCTGATCACTGAGGCGGCGGGACTGCTCGGGATGTCGGTATCGGAATTCCTCCTAGGCCGGGCTGTCGCCGACGCCGAGGCCATCGTGGACGCCCACCGGACCATCCGCCTACAGGAGGAACATTACGAGGTTTTCCTGGCCGCCCTGGACGCTCCACCGCGGACCCTTCCGAAGCTCCTCGAACAGATCCGGAAAAGCCGGCCGCTCAAGCACGCCGACTGATGCAGATCGAGCGACTGGACGACGGGCACGACGTAGGTAGTTTCAGCTGTGGCAACAAGTCGCTCGATGACTGGCTTCGATTGCACGCGTTGGAAAATCAGCGGCGCAACCTGTCCCGCACCTTCGTTCTGGTTGACCCTGGGGTCGTCATCGGCTACTACGCGTTGTCGATGGGCGGTGTCGCCAAGGAAGATCTTCCGCGGCGACTTGGCCGCGGACTTCCCGGCTTCCAGATCGAGATGGTCCTACTGGCTCGGCTGGCTATCGATAGCGGCCACCACGGCCAGGGGCTGGGCCGTGACCTTCTCGTTGACGCTGTGGTGCAGGCTGCAGCTGCCGGCAGGCACGCGGCGGCAAGGTTCATAGCTGTCGATCCCATCGATGACGCAGCGAGAGGCTTCTATCGACGATTCGATTTCCAAGACGTCGAGGGCGACGATCTCGGCCGCATGTACATCA
>JAKACA010000236.1 GCA_021796455.1 Actinomycetes bacterium | reverse complement strand
GCAGCCAACCCGAGTCTTGCTGCTCGTGCGTGCCGCTCTCGAACGCGGCGTGATCACCCCGGGAGACGCAGCGGAGATCCTCGGCACGAGCACGGAGGAGATCCGTCAGCTCCGCGCCCGTCCCGGCCCGGCCGACGACGAGCGCCGAGTCCAGCAGGACCTAGAGAATGCGGCATTCGGCACTCGCGAGCGGTGAGCGAGTGCGGTCGTGCTGGTCGACGCCTCGGTCGCTCGCAGCTTTGCCATTGTCGGTTGGACCCGACACCTGCTCGAGCTATCCTTGGTTCATAGTCGCCGGTCTGTCCGCCGGGTCCCTGGCGGTATTCATTGCGGGGACCGTTATCGGCGGCTTCGGTGTCGGCCGCGTCTACGGCGCAAGCCTCGCCTCGACCAACCAGCTTGCCCCGCCTGAACACCGCAGCCAGTTCATCTCGACGTACTTCGTGGCTGCCAATCTTGGCCTCATAATCTCGGTGATCGGCGTTGGAGTGGCATCGCAGCACATCGGCAACCTCGACGCCACCCTCATCTGCGCTTCAGCCATCACCGCCCTGGTCGTCTTGGCTCTGGTCAACATCGCCCGCTCGCGCAGACCCCATCCGATCGTCGACGCTCAATCACCGCGGCAGCGGTCCCGAGAAACTTGGAGGCAGTGATGACTGAAAGTTTACGAAATAGACTGATCGGCGCCTGGAAGCTCGTCTCCTACCAGGAAATCCCGGTGGACGGCTCCGACCCCTTCGAGCCGCTGGGACACCAGCCGAATGGGATCATCATGTACACCCCCGACGGGTACATGTCCGCCCAGCTGTCGAAGCCTGACCGGCCGAACTTCGCCTCGGGCGACTGGTTCGCCGGAACCCCGGAGGACTACCAGCGGGAGGCGACCTCCTACATTGCCTACTCGGGCCCGTTCCATGTTGACGAAGAGACCCAGACCCTCACTCATTCCATGTTCGTATCGCTGTTCCCCGACTGGACCGGCCAAACCCAACCGCGCCGAGTGAAACTCGATGGTGACACGTTGCATCTGGGAACTGTGGCGCCGATCCAATCGAGCGGCCAGACCGTCAACTCTGTCCTGACGTGGCGCCGCGCCGAGCCGAACTGACCGAACAGCCTGCACTGAAATATCGGTGCCTCGAGATTACGAAACAAGTGCCAATCTCAACGATAAGAAGATAGATAAGAGGAGACGATAGACATGAACAACGCGAGACGAGTCGTCGTGACCGCTGCCGCCAGCGGCATCGGTCTTGTTGTGGCGAACGCCTTCGTCGCCAACGGCGACCGGGTGCACATCTGCGACATCAACGAGAAGGCGTTGCACGAGGCTACGGAAGGCAGCCCGTCGATCACGGCGACCGTCTGCGACGTGTCGGACCGGTCTTCGATCGAGGCATTCGTGAAGGCCGCTGCCGTGGCGCTCGGCGGTATCGATGTGCTGGTGAACAACGCCGGGATTTCCGGGCCCACCACCCCGGTGGAGGAGATGGACCCCGACCAGTGGGAAGCAGTCCTCGGCGTCAATCTGACCGGCACGTTCAATGTCACCAGACTGGCCATCCCGCTCTTGAGAAGGTCCGATGCCGGGGTCGTCGTCATCATGAGCTCGCTCGGTGGACGGTTCGCCTACCCGAACAGGAGCCCCTACGCTGTTACCAAGCGCGGGCTGATCGCTCTCACCGAGACGTTGGCGGTTGAACTCGGTGATGCCGGCATCCGCGTCAACGCCATCGCCCCCGGCGCAGTGGAGGGTGACCGTATCCGCCGTGTTCTGCAAGGCCGAGCGGATGCCAGCGGACGCAGCCTCGACGAGGTCACCGCCGATGCCCTAAGTCTGCAATCCATCAAACGCTTCGTCGACCCCAACGACATTGCCGCACTGGCGCTGTTCCTCGCCTCTGACAGTGCCAAGTCGATCACCGGGCAGACGATCCCTATCGACGGTGGATCCAAGGCAGCGGTGTAGCAACAACCAGACTTTGCGGAAAGCATGCCGCCCACCGAGCGTGGTTTCGCGCCCTGCTAACTACGAGCGCCTGCGATGTGCGCGCTTGGCACCTACACGGTGAACACCGGTGGGCACCGGTGTTCACCGGTGCCCAGCTGTATTGACTATGCGGTCGGTCTCCGTCTCGATCACGACCACCGCCCTCCAAGCCCGTCAGTGTCGGGTAGGCCATCCGCACGGGCAGTTGACCAGGCGGGCAGGCTACCCGGGGGACTTGAAGCAGAGAGGTAGATGTCCGGATCGAACGAACTCGTAGTGCTGTCGCGACCCCGGGCCAATGCGACTTGGACCTCATCGCCCAAGCATGGGGGCGCCAGTCGGTTGGGAGCTGTCCATGGAGGGCGGGAACGCCCCAGGCGTTCAGAGCAGCGCACCGCCGCTAATGGCTACTGGGACCGTGAGCTATGCGAGTCCTAGTTGTTGCATGTAGGTCTGGTTGCGCCAGTACAGCCACTCCTCGTCCATAGTCCCTTGGTCGTTCCAGCGGGCGAAGGTGGCCATGTTGATGGAGAACTCCTTGCCCGTCGGTTGAATGAAACCGCCCTTGCCATCGGGCATTGGCTCGGTGAAGGTGCCGGGCTTCAAGATCCCTGTCACTTCGAGCTTCGTCCGCCCTCCGGTGAGGCGGCACTGACATAGGCTTTCGTCGCCTTGTCGGCGCTCATGCGGGCGACCACGATGACATAAAGGGCGGCGTTGGCCTGGCGGTCCCCACCCCTGTCCAGCCTAGAACGGGTTACTTTCCCTGAAGGAGCTCGTATGGGCGCTACCCCGCAAAGGTGGGCCCAAGCCGCTTCGGAGCGGATGCGGGCTGGGTTGTCGCCGGCGGTGACGAGCAACGCGGCTGCCGTGTCGACGCCCACGCCCAGGCGGCCGAGGAGCTCGGGGGCGCCACGCCGAGCAGGCCGCCGATAGCGTCCACGGCTGCGGCTCCATGTTGCGCTCGAGGTGGGTGTCGACGCCACTCAGGCCGGGAGCCAATTGGGCGTGACCATAGCACGGGCCAGCAGCGAGGTGGTGGATCCCGGGTAAAAGCCACCCTCTTACTGCTCCCTGACGGATATTTGCGCCCTGGCTGCGGAATTGCGAGGCCATAATACGCGCTCAGATCACCAGCCCTGCAAGGAGTTTTACCTCGGCACCGGCACGGCCCAAGGCCTCGACCGCCGGCACTGCCGACGATGCCCCTGCCGACATACGAGGGGCCTCACATGCAAAGAGGTTCACTGGGCCGGCACGGCTTGGTCGGGGTGGGCCACAGCGCGCAGATCAAGCCCTTCGATGCCGGAGAAGTCGGCAGGGTTGACCGTATAGAGCGGCAGATCGTTGGCGATTGCAGTGGCAGCGATCATGGCGTCGTAACTGCGAGCTTGGACCTTCCGGCCCGCGGCTCGCAGCGAGGCGGCCACGCGGCCAAACGCCCGGGCTGAGTTTGCATCGAAGGCCAAGGGCCGGAAGTCCGCCTCAGCCTGTTGGAGCACAGCCTGACGCGCGGCTCGCTCCTTGCGGTCGGTTGCCACCAACGGCCCAACCGACAGCTCGGCGAGGCTGACCGCACTGATGAGCGGTTCATCGGGCAGGTCCTCGACGTGCAGACGGCCGAGGAGCACGACGGTCGAGGTGTCGAGTAGGCCGCGCTCGGTCACAGCGCGGCGTCTATGGTCTGATCGAGTTCCCGGCGGAGACCTTCGGGATCGACCCTGGGTAACCGGGCCCATCGCTCGACCAGCACGCGCGCTTTGACCGCCAGCGGAGCGATGGGGCGCAACTCGGCTACTTTACGCCCGTCGCGGGTGACCGTGAGCCGTTCTCCGCGCTCGACGCGATCGATGACTTCGCCGCCGCGATTGCGCAGATCCCGGATCGATACCTCGCTCATGCACCCATTGTATCACCGGTGAGACGTTGTGGCCGCTTTCGGGCCTCCGTTGAGGACGACGCAGAAGCGCGCCAGGATTCGGGCTCGAGTAGGGCCCGATAGCCTTCGGCTGAGGCTGGTGCCAAAAGGATCGGCCGTGACTTCGTGGAGGTGCTGTGCACGACGATGTCGTCGAACTCGTATGTAGGGCTGTCTACGACGCGTTCGCGACGCAGGCGCGCGCTCCAACGCAGGGACAGGTCAGTGCCCCGGCAGGTGCCTACGAGGCGCGGGTCGCCAAGGCCATGCAGGAGCTCGCCGAGGGTCGGCACCTGGTACTGGACGCCACCGGCGAGGTCGTAATGGCTTACCCGTTCAGCGCTGTGAACCTCGGCTTTTCCGTTATGGGTAACGAGAGGCTCTGGCGGGGAGGCTGCGCATGGGACAGCTTCGCGATCCCGAGCCTTGTCCCGAACGAGCCCCGTGTGCTTGTCGCGACGTGTGGGTGCCGAGAACCCGTCCATCCAGCTCAGGCGGCGATCCGGTACTCGTGGATGAGGCCGCCCAGACGATCGGTTCTTCGTAGCCGGGCGAGGTCGACATCGCCGATAAGCGCAGGAGGCGT
>JAKACA010000235.1 GCA_021796455.1 Actinomycetes bacterium | reverse complement strand
TCGAGGACATCGCCGAGTGGCTCGAGACTTTGGCGCGTGCCGAGAAGAGCCACGCAGGGCGCTTCACAAAGGGCCTGCAGTCCCTCGACGGCTGACGGAGCCCTGCGGTGAGACCACGAGAAGACGGCAGAGCCAGAGAAGCCTGAGCCACCTGTGGCCAAGCTGCAACTTGCAGACATAGCGGATCTCCGCGCCTACGAGCGCAAGCGGGAGGAGTTCCGCCGGGAAGTCATCGCTCTCAAGAAGCTGCGCCGACTGGCGATCGGACCGATCGTCACTGTGGTGTTCGAGAACCGCACGACGATGCTCTTCCAGATCCAGGAGATGGCTCGCGCCGAGAAGATGGTGTCGGACAACCAGGTTCAGGACGAGCTCGACATCTACAACCCGCTTATCCCAGACCCCGGAGAGCTGTCTCTCACCCTGTTCATCGAGCTTCGAGACGATGCCGAGATGCGCGAGTGGCTGCCGAAGCTCGTCGGGATCGAGAGCTCCGTGGAGCTGCGCGCAGGTCCGGACCCGGTGAGGACCGTCGCGGCCACGGTCGATGCCGGGCACGCGGCTCAGCTGAAGCGCGAGGAGGCGACGGCATCAGTCCACTACGTGCGGTTCGTCCTCGATGAGCAGGAGCGCGCAGCATTGCGCAACGGTCCCGCGAGCATCGCCGTCAACCACCCGGCGTACTTCTACGAGACCGACCTCGGTGCGGAGCTGAGAGCCTCGCTTGTAGCCGACTGGGAGGAAACGGCCAGCTAGGGCGGGCACACCGGCTGCCGGGCGATGCAGGAACCGCCCCGGAGCAGGGGAAAGCCCTCCTTCGCACCGCGGTAGCCTCCGCTCGGTCCCCTCCTGGGCGCGGGGGATTCTACAGGTATTTCCAAGGGACCATTGACAGCTCGGCTGGCATCGTGAATAATTGTCATTCCTGGCTGGCGGTGGCCCGTTCGTCGTGTCCGCGCGGGTGAGCCAGGAAATCCAATAACGGTGCCGGGTTGTTCGCCGCGGCACGCACCTAAGCGAAAGTGGACAAGCAATGAACGCCACATGGCGCCAGCGAGCGGCCTGCCGGGGGCTCGACGCTGACATATTCTACCCGGTGTCTGACGATGACGCCTGGGAGGCAAAGGCTGTATGCGATGCCTGCCCGGTCCGTCAGACATGCCTCGAGCACGCGTTGGCGGGACGCGAGCGCGAAGGCGTTTGGGGCGGTCTCACGGAGCGTGAGCGTCGCCGTGTGCTGAGACAGCGGCGCAGAACGGCCTGACCGATGCGCTAGCCCGGTCACGGCTCCGGTCTTCAGGGCGGAGCCGTGACCGGTTGCGCTGAGCGGGCTACGGCAAGGAGCCGCCAGAGGGCCGCGGCTAACCTTCGCCTATGGACTTCGACCTTCCAGAAGAGCTGCGAGAGCTGCAAGAGACGGTGCGGCGACTCGCGAAGGACAAGGTGCGGCCGCGCGCGAGGGAGATCGACGAGACTGGGGAGTACCCGGAGGACATCTTTGCCCTGTTCAAAGACGCGGGACTCCTTGGACTTTGCATACCCGAGGAGTACGGCGGTGCCGGAGCGGGAATTCTCGGGCTGACAATCGCCATCGAAGAGGTGGCCAAGTACTCCAACACGGCGGCGCTCATGTTGCTGCTGACGCGTCTTCCGACGGGCCCGGTGATGATTGCCGGCTCGGAGGAGCAGAAGAAGAGGTACCTGCCAGGGATCGCGGATGGAGCTGCGAGGTCAGCCTTCGGTTTGTCGGAGCCGGAGGCGGGCAGCGATGTCGTCGGGATGCGTACGCGCGCGACGCCGGATCCGGACAACCCCGGCGGCTGGATTCTCAGCGGAACCAAGTGCTGGATGTCAGGCGTCTCGCAGGCCGACTGGTACACGGTCTTCGCGAAGACCGGAGACCCGGCGAGCAGGCGGCATGACTCGATCACGGCCTTCATCATCGATCGCTCGGCTCCCGGAGTCTCGGTCGGTTCCCTTGACCGCAAGATGGGAGTAAGGGGCGTCGACACTGGAGAGCTGCTCCTCTCCGAGGTGCGCGTGCCCGCGGAGAATGTCATCGGAGAGGTCGGGGGTTTCGCTCTTGCGATGCTCGGGCTGAACTCGATGCGCCCGATCGTGGCGGCTCGGGGGATCGGGCTCGCCGAGGGCGCGCTCATGTACGCCACTGAGTACGTGAAGGGCCGTTCCGGCTTCGGCGGCAAGATGTCCGACTTCCAGGGCATCCAGTGGGAGATAGCGAAGATGGCCGTGGAGATCGAAGCCGCCCGCCTCCTTACCTACCGGGCCGCTTGGCTCGCCGATCAGGGCAAGTTCACCCGGGAGTGGGTGCCGTACCTGTCGATGGCCAAGTACCACGCGACGGAGGTTGCAGTGAAGGCGTCCGGTCTGGCTGTGCAGCTGCTCGGCGCTGCGGGCTACATGAAGGATCACCCCACCGAGCTGTGGTACCGCGATGCGAGGCAGCTGACGATCGTGGAGGGCACCTCACAGGTGCAGCTCGGCTTGATCGCGCGGGGAGTGCTCGAACACCATCTTTGGTGGGACTGAGGTGGCGGGTGACACGCCGGCTCGGGGCGGTGCTGCTCTTGAGCCGTCGGGCGCACTCGATGCGGTAGGGGGGTGGTCGCAGGTGCTCGGGAGGCTGTTTCGCCGTGAGGATCTCACAGCCTCGGAGGCCGCCGCGGCGCTCGACTCGGTGCTGGCCGGCGAGGCAGGTGCCACTTTGGTGGCGGCGTTTCTCGCGGCGCTGCGGACGAAGGGCGAGACCGTGGAGGAGATCTCTGGCCTTGCCAGCGCGATGCGCGCCAGGGCTGAGCCGCTCGAGATCGCAGGGGAGCTTGTCGACACATGTGGTACCGGAGGGGACCGGAGCGGGACGATCAACGTCTCGACCATCTCTGCGCTCATCGTGGCCGCATCTGGCGCCAAGGTGTGCAAGCACGGCAATCGGGCCATCTCGTCGATGGCCGGCTCCGCGGATGTGCTCGAGGCGCTCGGCGTCGTCATCGACCTCGACCCGGCGGGCGTGAAACGGTGCGTTGCGAGCGCGGGAATCGGGTTCTGCTTTGCGCCGCGGTTCCATCCGGCCATGCGCCATGTCGCGCCGGTCCGTCGTGAGCTCGGTGTCGCTACGGTGTTCAACTTCCTCGGCCCCTTGTCGAACCCGGCGGCGGCGCAAAGACAGCTGGTCGGAGTCGGCGATCCGTCAATGGCCGAGAGGATGCTGTCGGTGCTGGAGGCGAGCGGAACCCATCATGCCATGGTCGTGTTCGGCCACGACGGCCTGGACGAGCTCAGCACAGCGACAACCTCGACGGTGCTCGAGACCGTGCGCTGCGAGGGCCACCCTGACCCTTACCGGCGTCGGAGCTTCGAGGTGGACCCGCGGTCCTACGGTTTCTCGAGGTGCGAGCTTGGCGACCTGCAGGGAGGCGAGGCGCAGCTGAACGCGCGGCTGGCCTCGGCGGTGCTGGCCGGTGAGCTCGGACCGCGCCGTGACTTTGTCCTGCTGAACGCCGGCGCCGCTCTCGTCGTGTCGGGCATCGTCGAGACCATCGAGGCCGGTATCGAGCTAGCCGTCGAGGTCATCGATTCGGGCAGGGCCGCTTCCACGCTTGAGGCCCTCGTCAGAGTCTCGCGCGAGGCCAGCTGAGGGGGTTTGGCTCCAACTGTGTGCCGGAACTGACGTGTCAGGGCCTTTTCGGTCACTCCAGGCACACAGTTGCGGATTTCGGTGGCATGCGGGGCCGAATCACATGCCAGCGGTCGGCCCGCCCCCGGCTCGCCCGCCCCCGGCTCCCCCCGGCTCGCCCTGCCCCGCCGGGCCCGCCCTGGTGCTCCCGCGCCATCTTGCTCGGTCGGGCTCCAAAGCTCAACACGTGACTGGGTTCCAGGGCTCGGGCAAGGACTGTGGGGTATCTGTCACAACGCCCGAGGGGGGAACCGGAGAGCTCGTGGTCGGCGTCGTCGCCGTCGAGGTGGCGCCCGAGCCCGCGCCGGAGCCCGCGCCCGCGCCCGCGCCCTGCCCAGCGCTGGCCCCGGCGGCTAGGAAGCTCCCGATGGCGCGACTTGCCTCTGGTTCGGCTGGAAGAAGGGCATCTTGACCGTCGATGAGCTTTGAGTAGGTGGGCAGCACCGTCGTCGTGAGACCCGACTCGCCGAGTGAGCGATATCTGTAGCCGAGCGAGATCATCTCGCTGCTGCTGAAGGAGGAGTCGACCGTCAGGTCGGACACAGCCGCTCCGAGAAACGAGTTCAGCTCGAGGACATCGGGGAATGCCGACTGGACCCTGTTCAAGAGTCCGTGGAAGAAAGCCTGCTGGCGCCGGATCCTGCTCCAGTCGCTCATACCGTCATAGTTCCAGGTCCTGTTCGCGTAGTAGTAGAGGTGCCGGCTCCGCACAAGGGCCAGCGCCTGGGCGCCGTTTATGAGCTGGCATCCGGTGGTCGCGATGTCGAGCCCGGAGTATTGGTCCCGGAGCGGGTACCTGAAGTCGAGCCAGATCCCTC
>JAKACA010000234.1 GCA_021796455.1 Actinomycetes bacterium | reverse complement strand
AGACACGCTCAGCGAACAGAGGCTCAAAGGCACGAGGCTCTTTTGCAAATCTCTACGCCATATATGTTCTGGTGGAGGATTACATCCACCAGGACTTCCACGAATCGGGGTCGTATGGCAAATATGGAGGAGCGCAGTTCTCTGCGCTCTTCACTCGACAGCGTGAACTGCCTTTCGGCAATAAACTGCAGAATCATGCACTCAATAGCCGGCTCAACGAAGAGTATAAAAAGTTTTTCGTCACGACAGAGTTCCTTCCGATCCTGAGAGACCTTTCCACCTCCCGGTACTGGTTCAACGAAGCACTTCTTCGCTGCAAGATGTCACCGACTCAAGAAGTGAACATTGCTCCCTCGATTATTCGGATCATCGATGCGTATGTACAAGCGAAGCGGGATGCCTTCGAGTTGTTCATGGCAGCGTGCCAACGCCTAGCTACAATTGGCGAAAACAATGCCGAAGAAGGTGTCGCTTTCGTTACTTCTCTCCTTGCTCCCACTGCTGATGCACGGATCTTTGAGATAGTGAGTTTCGCCATTCTCAAGGCCCATTATGGGGCCATCACGGTGTGGCTCGGATGGGAGAAGAACTCTGTCGAAGAGCAGCCTCTAGTTCTTTTCAAAACTGGCAGAACGAATGCAAATGACAGCGGCATTGACTTTGTCATGCGTCCCTTGGGTCGGTTCTATCAAGTCACAGAGACACTTGACCTCCGTAAGTATTTCCTCGATATTGATAAAATTCAACGCTTCCCGATCACCTTTTTGTCATTAAGACGGAACTGAGAATGACGAGATTCTTGCCAGGATCAGGGACCATGCAACGAGGGCATTTACGGCGCAGGTCATTGTCAACACATATATGGCACCGGTTGAGGAGGTAATCACGCTGGCCCAACTCCGAGGGTTCTTGTCTGACTTGTGGAAGGCGGACCGTTTTCCGGAAGTGCTGTCGGAGATGGTGATTCAGGCAAGAGTGGAATTGTAATTATTCGGTGAAGCCGTGCCCGCCGCAGGCGTTCTCGGCGGGCTTCCGGCAACGGTGACGGCGACGGTACTGGACACAGGCGCCGCCGTCTGGTGTGCTGGTGAGCGTGGGGGCCACCGGACATGCCGAGCATTGTTGCGGGTCAGCCGCGACAGCTGAGCGGCTCGCGGCTGAGAACAAGGATCTGCGAGCGACAGCGAAGCGTCTGGTTGCCGAGAAGGACGGGCTGGCGGCGAGGCTCGCGGAGGTCGAGGGTCAGCTCGCTGCGCTGAGCAAGAAGGTGGCGACCTACGCCAAGATGCTGTTCGGCCGCTCTTCGGAGAAGAAGGCGAAGAAGGAGGATGAGCCACCTACGGATCCGAGCTCGCCTTCGCCATCTGACCCTGATGGACCCACACAGAGGCCCAAGCGTCGCCGTGGCCAGCAGCCCGGTGCTGCCGGGCACGGGCGGCGCGACTATTCGGGGCTGCCGACCGAAGAGGAGGTGCGCGACGTCGCCGCCGCAGATCGCTGCTGTCCGACGTGCACGGCCCCCTACGAACCGTTCGGCGAGGAGACCTCTTCCCAGGTCGACTGGCAGGTGCGCCTGGTGCGTATCGTGCACCGCCGCCTGCGTTACCGCCGGACGTGTCGCTGCGCCCCTCGGGGTGTGGTCGTCGCCTCTCGGGTGCCGAAGCCGGTGGCGAAGGGCCTGTTCACCTCGGGGTTCTTGGCCCGTCTGCTGACAGAGAAGTTTGTTTTCGGCCGTCCGCTGCACCGCATCGCCGCCGCGCTCGCCACCGACGGGCTGTGCGTGTCGGAGGGCACGCTGGCCGGCGTCATGCAGACACTGTCGGGGCATCTGGCACCCCTCGACGCCCAGGTCCGCGCCCGCAACGCTGCGTCGGCCCATCTGCACATCGACGAGACGAGCTGGAAGGTCTTCGAGACGGTCGCCGGCAAGGAGGGCTACAAGTGGTGGCTGTGGGTCTTCTTGGGGGCCGACACCACGGTGTTTCGCCTCGCATCTGACCGTTCGAGCACCGTACTAACCGAGCATCTCGGCATCGACCTCGCATCCGGCGCGCTCGAAGACGGCCGGCGCCTGCTCATAAGCAGCGACTTCTACAGCGTCTACCAGTCGGTCTCCAAGCTCGACGGCGTCGACGGGCTGTGGTGCTGGGCCCACATCAGGCGCTACTTCATCCGGGCCGCCGACTCCCACTCGTCGCTTCGGCGTTGGAGCGACGAGTGGCTCGAGCGTATCGGGGCCCTGTACGTCGCCCATCGGGCCTATCGGGCCAGCGACCCTGGCACCGAGGACGGAGCGCGGGCCAAGACGCAGCTCGACGGTGCGCTCGTCGAGATCGACACGGCTCGCACGAGCGAGGACCGCGACGGGCTGCACTACGCCGCCCGGGAGGTGCTCGCCACCTTGGACCACGAGTGGAAGGGACTGGCCCGGCACCTCGAGTTCCCGGAGCTCGACCTGGATAACAACGCGGCCGAGCGGGCGCTTCGCAACCCCGTCGTCGGCCGGAAGAACTACTACGGGTCGGGGTCGCTGCGCTCCGCCGAGCTGGCCGGCCAGGTCTGGACCGCGACCGCGACCGCCTCGCTGGCCGGGTGCAACCCGCTCGTCTATCTCACCGCGTATCTCGACGCCTGCGCCGAGGCCGGAGGCTCCCCCCCACAGGGTGCGGCGCTGCGGCGGTTCCTGCCGTGGAACGCCACGGCCGCGGATCTGGCTTCCTGGCGGACGCCCGGATCGGGTCCTTCGCCGTGAGCGACCCGGTGCGCTACTGCGGACGGGAGTTCTCCGGCTCCGATCTCGAGGTCGTGCGCGACCTCTGCGCCAGCGCGCCCAGCCGCAAAGCCATCGCCGACGCCTTGTGCGAGGCGCTCGACTGGCGCCGCCCCGATGGCCGCCTGAAAGACATGTCGGCGCGTGTCGCGCTGCTGCGCATGGAACGCGACGGGCTCGTGGTGCTACCAGCTCCGAGGAACGGCAACGGCAACGGCCGCATACCCCGCCACGGCGAGATGGAGCTTCCCCTGGCCGTGCCCACCGTGACCTCGCTCGGCGCCCTCGGTGACATTTCACTGGTCATGGTCGACACCGAGGCGTCGTCTCGTCGCTGGCGGAACCTCATCGCTGCCCACCACTACCTCGGCTACACCCCCTTCGCCGGCGCTCAGCTGCGTTACCTGGTCGAGAGCGCTGCGGGAACTCTGGGTGCGCTCGGTTTCGCGGCCTCGGCGTGGAGCTGTCAGCCGCGTGACGCCCACATCGGCTGGGATGCCGAAGCCAGAAAGGCGGGGCTCCACCTCGTGGTCGGCAACGCCCGGTTCTTGATCCTGCCGCACGTCCGGGTGGCGAACCTGGCCTCGTTCGTGCTCGCCAGGGCAGCCCGGCGTCTCCCGGTCGACTGGCAGGCCGCCTACGGGTACGCCCCAGTGCTCCTCGAGACCTTCGTCGAGACCGGCCGGTTCAGCGGGACGAGCTACAAGGCGGCGAACTGGACCTGTGTCGGCCAGACCAAAGGACGCGGCAAGCTCGACCGCCACAACCTGCACGCCGTCGCGGTGAAAGATGTCTACCTCTACCCCCTGCGTCGCGACTACCGCCGCATCCTGACCCTCGCCACACCGGTTGTGACCGTCACTGCGAAACAGGCCGCCGATCAGACCGAGGACAGCTGACCACCCGGGGCACCTCGAGATGCCAAGATGGGCCCGTGGAGCAGACCACCACGATCGACCAGGTTCTCGAGGCCTTCTTGGAAGACCAGCGCCGCCGTCTCTCGGCCCGCACGATGCGCAGCTACCAAGACGTGGTGGAGCTACTTCGCGACTCGCTCAACGGCTACGCCTACACGTCGCTCGACAAGAAGGACGCCAAACGATTCGAACAGGCGTATCGAGACGGCGACGAGGAGGCGTTCTGTCATCTCTTCGGCCCCGAACACATCCTCGGGCATCTCGGGGAGTTCCTCGGCTACTTCATGGTCCGCAAGGTGATGGGAAGCCAGAATCTGCTGCGCTCCGCGGGCACGGTCACGAAGAAGCTCGCCAGCTGGCTCTACACCCAGGGCTACGTGAGCGACGACGAACGCGAGATCGCTGTCGAGCAAGGCACAGAAGCAGCACGAGACCTTCCCCGAGCCGAGCGTCTGGCCAGCCTGCTCTACGACCAGAGTCGCAGCACACCGCCTTTCGATCCCGACGCGCTCAGCCAGAACGACTACGTCGAGAACTACCTCGTCATCGAGCGCATCGAGCCCGGCGCCCTGCACTTCGGGCGCGGGATCGGCCCGCTACCGGTCACCGAACAAGCCTCCGCCCTGGCCGAGGTCGGCTGGGGAGTCAACATCACGCTCGCCAGGATCAAGGGGCGCTGGCACGCCGTCGAGGTCGGCAACGTCTACCCCATGTAGCCAACAGCGACAATCGCATCTGCACCGAGACCCGCAGACCGCAAGTCCACCTCCCAGCCAGCATCACGAGCCAGAACTGTACTCAACGCCCACTACCCGAAATGCTCAAACCCCGGTCACCGTCACCGGGTTGACCGAATATTTACGTAGCGTCGA
>JAKACA010000233.1 GCA_021796455.1 Actinomycetes bacterium | reverse complement strand
GATGGAGCAGTCGGAGGACTGTCTCACTCTCAACATCTGGACGCCAGGGTTCGACGAGGGCCGTAGGCCGGTGATGGTCTTTTTCCACGGAGGGGGTTTCGTCGGGGGCTCGTCGTCGGTCGGCGTCTACGACGGCACAGGACTGGCCAGGCACGGTGCCGTCGCCGTGACGGTCAACTACAGGCTCGGTGCTCTTGGATGGTTGGCTCATCCCGAGCTGGCGGTCGCAGGGCCAGGTGGAGGAGTGGGCTTTGGCAACTGGGGACTGTTGGACCAGATCGCCGCGCTCCGTTTCGTGAGGGACAACGCCGCGGCATTTGGAGGAGACCCGGGCAACGTCACCATCTTCGGCGAGTCCTCGGGCGCGATGTGCGTGGCGGCTCTCCTTGGCGCGAGCACGGCGAGGCCGCTGTTCAGGCGAGCAGTCATGCAAAGCGGCGCTGCCATCGCTATCGGTCCAGCAGAGGCGCAGAGCGTCACAGAGGCTCTTGCGACCGAGCTCGGTTTTGGCTGTGTGTCGCGAGAGGCGCTCCAGCGCGTGCCCGTCGCGGACCTGCTCGCTGCCCAGGGCCGTGTCGGCGACGCCAAGCAGGGCGATGCCTTGCTGTTCCAGCCTGTCGTCGACGGCGGCGTGCTCTCGCGCCACCCGGCCGCCGAGATCGCTGCGGGCGCCGCGAGGGGAATCGACGTCATGGCCGGCACGAACCGTGACGAGTGGGCCTTCTTCACTTTCAGCGCGGGATCAAAGGCCGCTATCGACGAGGCCCGCCTGCTGGAGCTGGTGCGATCCCAGGTCGAGCTCGCGGGTCTCGGCGATTCGGTCACGGCCGAGGAGCTGATAGCGGTCCATCGCGCCGCCAGGCTGGAACGGGGAGAGCCGGTCGACCCGTCGAGTCTTTACACCGCGATCGGCACGGACTGGGTCTTCCGTCTCCCGGCGGCGCGGCTGTTGGCAGCTCATGCGTCATATCATCCCGGCACCTATGCCTATCTCTTCGACTGGGAGACGCCATTTGCCGGAGCCGCGCTCGGCTCCTGCCACGTGCTCGAGCTGCCGTTCGTGTTCGACACGGTGCGCAATCCGTTTATTGCGCTGTTTGCCGGCAGCGGCCCAGAAGCCGAGCGGCTCGCGAGCGCCATGTCGGCAGCGTGGGTCGCCTTTGCTCGCAACGGCGATCCGTCGCGCGGTGTTGGCGTGACGTGGCCGCCATACTCGGCGAGCGACCGGGTGACGATGCGTCTCGGGAGCGTCATCGAGCCGGTGCAGGCTCCGATGGAAGTCGAGAGGTCATGGCTCGAGGACCGCCTCGGGCCCTACGGTGAGATGGAGAGCCGGAGTCTTGACATTGTCAGGCCACTGGCGCCGCGAGACTAGACCGGGGTCCCAGCTCGGCGGGGACGTAGCCCAACGGCAGAGGCAGGGCGCTTAAAACGCCTCCAGTGAGGGTTCGAGTCCCTCCGTCCCCACCCGTTGTCAGAATTGCAACGTTCGGTCTGCTCAGGGGCAAGATCGCGTGTCCGATCGCTCAGGCAGCTCGTCTTCTCTTTCAAACCCCGCCCCGCGACGTGGCCGAGTCAGGCACTCATCGGTTAGCGAGTGTCACGGTCCTGGCGATTGGAGATGGGGAGACGGTCGGGATTCCGGGGCGTCGTTCGATCGTGTTTGGGCGCACTCGTGGTGTGTTCCTTCGCCGCCGTCGGGCACGTCGATCGGGCTGCTCGTGGTGTGTTCCTTCGCCGCCGTCGGGCACGTCGATCGGGCTGGGGGGTCGTAGCCACTGGGGGCCGGCACGAGCCGGACGGTAGCATTAGGGGGTGGCCGCGAAACCGGTGATGACCGCTGAGGAGCTAATCGAGCGCATGCGCCACGCCGGTCCGCCCACCACTGACGATGTCCCCGTCACATTCGATGGGCGACGCTTGGACTCGCCGGAGGTGGTGAAGGCGTGGCTGGCCGACTTAGCGGCCCGCCGAGCTGCCGCAGGCGCCGATGGCGACGAATGACGGCCCGCCCCTCGACCTCGGCCGGCTGATCGGAGCCCTCGACCGCCACGGGGTGAGGTACCTACTGTGCGGCGGGGCTGCCGCCACTGCTTACGGGGCCGCGCGTCCGACGGAGGACGCAGACTGTGTGGTAAGTCGAGAACGGGCCAATCTGGTCCGCTTGGCTGAGGCATAAGGGCCTGGCCGAGAGCGCGTCAGAGCGGCTCGATGAGGGAGATGATGGCCCCCAGTGGCGCCGTAGCCAACGCGCTGCTGCGATCGCCGATACCGAAGCTCAACACCACGCCGTCTCCACGAGAGGCCATGCCGGCACAGACCTCGAACGCGTTCCCGGCGAAGGTGAAGGGGTCGGAGATCCCCGAAGGGCTCAGCGACCCATCGACGGCCACGAAGCGATGCAGGTACCTCCACGTGCCCTGGAGATCGACGAGCTGGTGGGTGATGAAGAGAAAGCCGTCGTCGACGGCGAGACCCGGAGAGCCGCCCCGAAGTCCCGCGAAGCGGCAGTCGGTCGGCATGCGCACGAGCTCCTCGAGGCGGGAGCGCGAGTCGTCGAAGCGAAGCACAGTAAAGGGACGGCAACAGCTTACGACGCAGAGCTCGCCAGCGAGGACAAATGGCATCCGGATCTTCTGGTTCTCGTGACGGGAGGCGCCCGGGTCCTCGAGCATGCTGGTCAGCTCGTAGCGACCGTTCCCGACCGAGAGGAGCGCCTGCCGGTCCCGACCACCTGTGTCGAGGCTCGGGCGCTTGGCGAGAGCCCACAAGCGATCACGCCACGAAAAGAGACGACAGTCATCGAAGCCGATCTCGATGCCCGAGTGGTGCCGTGGCAAGTCCACATCCTGCAGCACCGCCTCAGCGGTGACCACGAGACGCTCGTCGAGGGTGGCGAGCACATCGCGCGCGGAGGCCGCGCCGTCGGCCTCGGCGGACCGCTCGCCGAGCTTGGGGCCGACGCAGCGCACGACACAGGCGAGCGAGCCGTCGGCGGCAGCGGCGATGCTCGGGTTTGTCTGCGCCCACCCAGAGGCCGCCTGGAGCGTGGGAAGGCCGAGAACGTCGAGGTTCCGACAGAGCTGCGCAAGCCGGGGCGGCCGGGAGGTCGATCGGCGCCGGACTGGGCGCGGGGTCCGGCTCTCGAGCCACGCTTTGTTTGCGACCAGCGCAGCCACGACAGGCGCGGGCAACGACTGCTCCTCGAGCAGCTCCTCGGTGATCGCTCGAGCCTCGGCGAGCTTGCCGCGCCGCGCACAGGCGATCGAGCGCTCGAGGCGCATCCCCCAGTCGTATACGTAGCGATGGACGAAGTGAATGTCGTCCGGTCTGGCGGCACCGATTCCGAGATTGGTCGCCCAGTCGGCGATGGCGAGCTCGCCGCGGTCGCGGGCTCGAACGGCGATCTCGTAGAGAGGCTCGACGCGCTGGGGACGTCGCTCCCAGGCATTGGCCAGCAATTCCCGGCCAAGCGTCCAGTCGGCGTCGGCAATGAGGAGCGCGTGCTGAAGCGCAGCATAGAACGACTCCTCTTCGAAGCCCCAGAGTTGCGCCCGCAGACCGAAGAGAGCCGCCGCCCGATCCCGGTCGCCCAGGTCGCGACAGGTCTGTGCCAGGTAGAAGATCGTTCTCGGATCGCTCGGAGTCGCTTCCAGCTGTTGGGTGAGGAGGTCGAGATCACGCGTCAGCTTGTTGGCCCTCGACCGCCCGTCGCCGTGATGCACGACGCGCAGGCTCGGCAATGGCTCCAAAGTGAAGGCTTCCTCGCAGGCGAGGTACTCGTGCGTTGCACCGACGTAGTGCCACGGCAGGCTGCCATTCACGAGGCGCGGGATCGAGTAGGCGAGCTCCCCCTCGTGCTCGAGGAGGTAGCCGTCGCCTGTGAGATCCGGCAGCGGGCCGTCGCAGACTAGCGTCATGTCGGCGTCGAGCAGGAGGAGGAAGTCGGCTTTCCCCCGGGCCAGCGCGAGGAGCTCACTGCGGTTGGTGCCGAAGTCTTTCCACTCGGAGACGTGCAGCTCGCCCGGCAGGTCCCCGACCAGAGCCCGAACGATCTCCGGCGTCCCGTCCGTCGATCCCGTATCGACGATCACCCAGCTATCGACGATGTCACGGACGGACTCGAGACAGCGACCGATGACGGCCGACTCGTCTTTGACGATCATGCACAGTGCAATGGTTGAAAGCTTCGAGCCTCGTCGCGCCGCTGCCACTCGACCCGGGGAGCTGCTGCCAGCTACCACCACGCCCGAGACCGGCGCCAGCGTGTCCACTGAGCGGTCAGGGGCCGGTCGGTCCAGTCACTCCGGACCCGCTAGCGCCGGTCGGACCGGTCGGGCCTTCAGGGCCTACCGCGCCAGGGGCACCGGCACCTCCAGCTGGCCCCTCGGGACCTGCAGCTCCTGTTGGCCCCTCGGGACCGGCAACTCCGGCTGGCCCCTCGGGACCGGCAACTCCTGCTGGCCCCTCGGGACCGGCAGCTCCTTTTGGCCCCTCGGGACCTGCAGCTCCTGTTGGCCCCTCGGGGCCGACGAAGCCGGTGAGGGTTCCGTCGAACCG
>JAKACA010000232.1 GCA_021796455.1 Actinomycetes bacterium | reverse complement strand
GAGCGGCGTGATCATGGTCAAATGCCTCTGCACCAAAGAGGAACCGCCCGAGCTCCGAGCGGTCGAGCCCGCGCCCTTCGGAGCGGTGCACCGTCGGGCGGCGGACGTACTGGGCAGGGTTGGAAGGAATCCGGCCGTCGATGTGAGCGAATCGGTAGAACCTGCAGATGGTCGACAGCCGCCGGTCGATGGTCGCCGGCGCCAAGCCTCGCTCCTCCAGCGAGGAGCGGAACAGCTCGATGTGTGGACGCGTCACCGCCAGCACGTCCAGCTTCACATCTGCCGCCCACTGGAAGAAGGAGCGGAGGTCGTAGCGGTAGCTCTCGAGCGTGCGACCGCTGAAGCGGGAGAGGAACGCGACTCAGCCAGTTCTGCTTGCTGGTCAGCCGTAGGGTTGGAAAGCTCGATAGCGAGCGTGGTGGACATGGAGTACCTCCCTAGGTGGTGGGAGGCTCAGCCAAGTTCTTGTCAACTCGAGATTGCAATAGGTGCACCGCCGTCGGTCAGGAGCGCGCATCGACGTGCCGGCCACCTCGTTAAAGGATGCTCTGCTGCCTTAGCCTTCGACAGTGACACCGAACCACGGTGCACAGCCGCTGAGTCCCTCGACCAAGACGTCTGAGCCGCGGCCCCCCGCCGTCCACGTGTCCCGACGAAGGATCATGTGACGAAGCGTGCAAGGTCCGGTGGGAGAGAGGCTTCGACTGACGCCATTGTCCTCGTAACTCAGTCGCCTGGAAGTGACCAGGGAGGGCCGGTTGTCCTCGCGTGCCGATGGGACTGCTGCCTTGGCATGTAGGTGATCGAACGCCAGCGTGAGGACGGCGGAGCGTCACGCTGCCGTTGCGCAGACGAATACAACCGAGCGGCCAGTCGTCACCAGGGCATCACTCGCCTGACGGTGTGATCCGGATAGTTAGACCGGGCGCTCGACCGCTGTTTTCTGGAGGTTGGTTGGGTAGGGAGCTGGCGAGGTGGCGACCCGTAGGCGGCGCCGGGCTCAAGTCACTCGGTTTCCCGAGTGCCGCCGGCATCGGCTGCCGTAGATCACTCCTTCTCCAGCTCCCCCCCGTCGAACCGTGCATGCGGTTCTGCCGCACACGGCTCACCGACGTCCTTCACCGTCGGCATTCGGCTTCTCCCGCCAAGGCTTGTTGGCCCTGGGGGCGACGACAATCCCGTTCAGAGAGACCAGACCCAGCTGCACCGGCGAGCGGTACACCTGGGCGAACCCCCACGAGCGGCCCCGTTGGTGGCGCTTGGCCACGAACAAGGCGACCCTCATGACGGCGTACTGCCTGATCTTGTCGAACGCCTCGGCCGAGTTGCCGAACCGGAAGTACCCGGCCCAGCCCCGGAGGAAGAGGTTCACCTCCGCCACGACCTGTTCGACACCCGCAGCCAACCGGGCCTTCATGGTCAAGAACCGAATCCGGTCCCGAGCGTGCTGCATGGCCCTCTTGGAGGGCCAGCGGGCCAAGAACACGAGCCCGCCGGCACCTCGACGTGGGTGAGAGCGCACCAGGCGATGGTGAAAGCCGAGGAAGTCGAACCCCGGCCCTCCCTCCACCAACTGCACGATCCGGGTCTTCTGGGCTTTCGGCACCAGGCCGAGCGCGCCCAGAAATTCGGTCAGCTTCGCCAGGGCGGCCTTCGCCTGACCCTGGCTCTTGCAGACCGCCACGAGATCGTCGGCGTAGCGGACGAGCGTCCCGTATGCGGGACGCCACCTCCGATCGAGTCGGGTGAGGTACACGTTGCAGAGCATCGGTGAGACCACCCCGCCCTGCGGCGTACCCGCCGCCTCTCGCCTGACCGCTCCGTCCTCCATCACCCCTGCTCGCAGGAACGCCCGCAGGAGAGCAAGGACCTTGCGATCACAGATGCGCTCGCAGATAGCCGACATCAACCCGTCGTGCGGGATCGCCGTAAAGCAGTTGGCGATGTCCGTCTCGACGATCCACCGCTTGCCGGCAAAGGACTCGTCGACGAGCACCTGCAAGGCGTCGTGGGCCGAGCGTCTTGGCCGGAAGCCGAAGCTGCACGAGAGCATGTCCGCCTCGAAGACCGGCTCGAGCACGATCTTCAAGGCTGCCTGGACGATCCGGTCACGAATGGCCGGGATCGACAGCGGACGCTTCTCCGACTGGCCCGGCTTCGGGATGTACACCCGTCGGGCCGGGAGGGGCCGGAACCGCTGCTCTTGAAGTTCGACTTCCAGCTCGTCGAGCAGACGGGCCACCCCGTACTCCTCGACGTCGGCAATGGTGGTCTGGTCGATGCCTGGTGCGCCGCCATTGCGGTACACCTGCACCCACGCCCTCCACAACACGTCCCTGCGATGGACCTTGTCGTAGAGCGCATGGAACCGTCGTCCGGGATCGGCCTTGGCCGCCCGGTAGAGCTTGCGCTGCAAGGCACGCACCGGGTCGATCACGATGTCGTCATCGACCCCCTGGGTGGGACCAGCCGCAAGGGCACTCACCGGCAACTCCTTGTCACACAAGCACTGACGAAGTAGCGGCCCTTCCCTCCCCGGCGGTTGTGTTGTCCGCCGGCTCGATCGGTACTACGACCGCCTCCGACGCCGTCCCGGCTGGTCGCCCACTTCCCGGCTCGCCACCGGTTATAGGACGCCACGCTCCGGTGCACAGCTCGCAGGCACCGGGCCGGGGACGGCCTCCCCAGTTCCCGCCGTCACCTTCCGAACGTTCCACGCCCTCTACGCCGGGGAGTTCTTCGCGGCTGCACTCCAGGGTCTTCACCGCTTCCATGGCCTTCGCCCTGAGGGACGGGGCTCGGCTCTCCCTTGCCCCACTTTCGTGGGCACATTCACGGCGCGGCAGGCTTCGCGTCATGCTGCGGACCGCTCGGTCGCTCCCCCTGAAGGGCTCTTGACACTGGGCTTCGACCCGACCCGTTTCCCGGTCGAGCCGCCAGTCTGCTACCGGGCCTCCTGGCAGCTACCCGGACCGGACTTGCACCGGCTGGCGACGACACGAGCTTGAGATCGAGTCAGGTCACGTCGCCATCGACATCACCCCTCTCGATCACTGGGCGCACTCCCGCTGAGCGTGGAAATTTGAACTGACGGTCCCCCGCCTGAGACCTGCCTGCTGGTAGGTGTCGGGCGTCCTGACAAGACATCCAACTCAGGAAGGGGACCGCCGTGAAGAAGAACTACCAGACAACCGTCCACGCCGGGCGCATCACGCCGAAGAAGCCCAGGGTCGAGTGCGCTGCCGAGCAGGCGACGCTGAGAGGGCTGCCCGACACCGTCACCATCGCCATCGCCGATCTCGCAGGCGAGCTCGAAGAGGGCCTGCTCGCCTTTGCCGTCGGCACCGGCTTGAAGGTGCTCGACGTGATCCTCGAAGACGAGGCGGCCGCTCTCGCCGGCCCCAGGGGCCGCCACGACCCCGAGCGGACCGTGGTGCGCCACGGATCCGATGACGGGCTCGTGACCCTGGGCGGCCGGCAGGTGTCCATCACCCGCCCGCGGCTTCGTAGCGCGGATCGGAGCTCCGAGGTGCAGTTGCCGACCTATCAGGCTGCGTCGTCGACCGAGCTTCTCGGCCGCCAGGCCATGGCCAAGATGCTCGCCAAGCTCTCCACCCGTCGCTACGCAGTCGGTCTCGAGCCCGTCGGCTCGGCCGTCGAGGCGCGATCGCAGGGCACGTCCAAGTCCGCCGTCTCGAGGCGCTTCGTCGTCATGACCGAGTCCGCGCTCTCCGACCTCATGGCTGCGGATCTCTCGGCGCTCGATCTCGTGGTCGTCATGGTCGACGGAGTGAACTTCGCTTCTCACTGTTGCGTTGTTGCGCTCGGCATCGACATCGAGGGCAACAAGATCCCGCTCGCGCTCGTTGAAGGCGACACGGAGAACGCGACGGTCGTGAAGCGCTTGCTCGTGGGACTGCGTGAGCGCGGCCTCGACGTCACCAAGCCCACGCTGTTCGTCATCGACGGCTCGACGGCGCTTCCGCCGGCGATCAAGGCGGTCTTCGATCACCCGGTCATCGCGCGTTGTCAGGAGCACAAAGTGAGAAATGTCCGTCGGCACCTCTCCGACAAGGTGGCCTCGATCGTGGAGAAGCGCATGCGCGCCGCGTATCGCAACCCAGACGCGCTCTTGGGCCAGGCCCAGATGGAGGCGCTCGCCATCGAGCTCGAGCGCGCCCATCCCGGGGCCGCAGCTTCACTACGGGAAGGGCTTGCCGAGACCTTCACCGTGGCCCGCCTCGGGGTGCCACCGACGCTGGCGCGGACCGTCCGCTCCACGAACCCCATCGAGTCGATGATCGAGATCTGTCGTGATCACTGCACGAACGTGAAGCGCTGGAAGGACGGAACGATGGCGCTTCGCTGGTGTGCAGCTGGCATGGTCGAGGCCCGAAAGCAGTTCCGACGGGTGAACGGCCATCTCCAGTTGCGAAAGCTGCGCGCCGCGCTCGAAGCTCATGTCGCCGCGACGACGCCTCGCCGATCGAGCGGGAAGGAGGCCGCATAGTCCATCACTGATCGGGGACCGTCAGGCCTCGAAAATCCACGCCAGACGGGACATCCTCGGTGGAGATCCCAAAGCCCAC
>JAKACA010000035.1 GCA_021796455.1 Actinomycetes bacterium | reverse complement strand
TCTGCGGCCGAGTCCTACCACGGTTCCAGCGCTTTGCGGGAGGCGCTCGCGCCCCGACGCTGAGTCATGTGACACACCCCCGTGCGCATACTTGCGACGTGCAGATTCAGCGAGAGACACCGGCTGCAGCCAAGGGACCAGCCGTGAGCTACTCTTACACCGTCCTATCTGCCCCTGCCCCGGTCGCGCCGGGGCCCCGCGTGCTCGGCGCCGGGTCCGGAGGAGGTGCGTGCCGCTATGCGGCCTTATGAAGTCATGGTGATATTCGATGTCGACCTCGAGGAGGGAGACATCCGGCAACGTGTCGACCGTGTCCACGAGCTCGTGCGCGCTAGGGGGGGGACGCCTGGCAGCGTCAGTCACTGGGGTCGTAGGACCTTTGCCTATGAGATCAAGCACCGCTTGGAGGGTTATTATGTCGTGCTCGAGGCGACAGCCGAGCCGGCGGCAATGGCCGAAATTGATCGCTACCTCGCTCTTGAGGACGCCGTAATACGTCACAAGGTAATGCGCCAGCCGGACAATGTCGCCGGGCGGGCGTCGTCGGGCGGGCGCGGGCCGTCCTCTCGCCGCGTATCGCCTTCCGAGTCCAGCCGGCCAGCTCGTGCCGGCGCCAGTGCCAGTGCCAGTGCCAGTGCCGGCGCTGGCGCCAAGAGTGGCGAGGAGTCCAGCGGAGATCCGATCGCGGCGGAAGCCGCCGAGAACTCTGGCGGTGGGTCCACCGGTTCGTCTGGTGAAGAGCCTCCGACCAGCTGAGCGACATGACGACACAGGAGACTTGAAATGTCCAACGGGAACACCATTGTGCTCGTCGGGAACGTCACGCGCGAGCCCGAGCTACGTTTCACGCCAAGTGGCCAGCCGACGACGACCTTCGGACTGGCGGTGAACCGCCGGTGGCAGAACCGCCAGACCCAGGAGTGGGAGGAAGCGACTTCCTTCTTTGACGTGGTCTGCTGGCGGGAGCTTGCCGAGAATGCGAGCGAGAGCCTTCACCGAGGCTCTCGCGTCATCGTGACGGGTCGCCTGGAACAGCGCAGCTGGGAGACGAGTGAGAAGGAGAAGCGCTCGAAGGTCGAAGTGGTAGCCGATGAGCTCGGTCCCAGCCTTCGGTGGGCGAGCGCCGTTGTAACCAAGAATGAGAGGAAGGGCCCGGGGGAGGCCGGCAGTGGGCGCCCCTCGGCCGCATCCAGTCGTACAGCGGCTCCTGAACCCGAGGCACCCTACGCGAGCTATGACGAGGAGCCGTTCTGATGGCACGTAACAACGATCGCGATCGAGGTACGCGGCGCGCTCCGAAGGAGACGACTCGCCGCGGGAAGAAGAAGATCTGCATCTTCTGCAAGGAGCATGTGACCTGGGTCGACTACAAGGAGATCGGATTGCTCCGCAAGTTCATGTCCGACCGGGGCAAGATCCGGGCAAGACGCGTCTCGGGCAACTGCGCTCAGCACCAACGGGAAGTTGCTCTCGCCATAAAGACGGCGCGCGAGCTGGCACTGCTCCCCTACACCCAGCGCACTACAAGCGACAGGCCGTCCCCGCGTGGTCCGGGAAGAGGTGGGAGAGGGATACCGCTTCCTGACGCGCCCGGCGCGGCTGAAGAGGATGGGGCTGCGACGCTCGACGGTGAGCTGCTCGAGGGTGAGGACTTGCTTGCCGAGGTGGATCTCGTCTCGGTGCCCGGCGCGGAGGAAGAGTGATGAGGCTCGTACTTCGTTCTGACGTCAAGGGTCTCGGAAAGCGTGGCGATATCGTCGACGTGGCCGACGGTCATGCCCGTAACAGACTCATTCCCGGGGGCGAGGCGATCCTCGCGACGCCCAAGATCGAGCAGCAGGCAAAGGCCATGCGACGATCCCGAGATTTGAGGGATGCCCGGGATCGCGAGGGAGCCGAGGCTGTCGCTCGGAAGCTCGTTCCGCTGGTGATCCGGATTCCGGCGCGAGCCGGGATGGAGGGTCGCCTCTTCGGATCTGTGACGACCCAGGATGTGGTAGAGGCCGTGCGCCAGCAGGCCGGCATAGAGCTTGACCGCCGGAGGCTCACGGTCGACGAGGCGATTCGGACGCTCGGGCTCCATGAGGTGGGCGCTCGGCTCCACGCCGATGTCGAGTTTCGTATCACGCTCGAGGTGGTACCAGCTGGCTGACGCGCGCGGGATTTGGAGGTGGAGATCTCTTGTGGCCTCCGAGCCGACTATGGGTAACACGGTCGGGGTGGCGGTTGCTTGGATGGCATCTCCTGGTCTGTCGCAGCTGTCTGGCGCAGCGTTTCCCACAGCTTTATCACCCGGTTCGAGCGACTAATCCACATCTTGTCGCTATAGCCGCCCCCAGGGCGGAGCAGGCATCCTGAGATAACCCATGGCGAGCATCCCCCCAATTTCCAGCCCATCGCGTCAAGCAAGGCGGCCGCGACCGTCCTTGGCGGACTCTGGCAGTGGCCCGGGACCGGGCGGTACGGGCGGAGCAGGGAGTTCGCTGAGCCGTATCCCGCCGCACAGTTTCGAAGCCGAGGAGTCTCTACTCGGCGCGATGCTGCTCTCACGAGATGCCATCGCGGTCGCAGTCGAGGAAGTCTCGGCAGAGGACTTCTACAAGCCTTCGCACGCCCACATCTTCTCGGCCGTCACTTCTCTTTACAGTCGGGGGGAACCGGCCGATGCGGTCACGGTGGCCGAGGAGATGCGGCGCCACGGCACACTCGACACTGTCGGCGGTGCCTCGGCCCTCATCTCCCTGCAGGCCAACACTCCTGCAATATCGAGTGTCAGCCGTTACGCGCGCATCGTCCAGGAGCACGCCGTCCTCCGCCGGCTCATCGCGGTCGCATACGAGATTGCCGAGATCGGCTACGAGCTACCAGCCGACGTCGTCGCCGCGGTCGACCGAGCCGAGGCGATGGTCTTCGACGTAGCACAGCACAGGTCGAGCGATTCGACCCGGGCGCTCAAGGACCTCTTGGCCGAGAGCTTGGATCACCTCGAGTACCTGAACAACCTCGGGGAGACGATCACCGGAGTTGCCACCGGCTATCGGGAGCTCGACCACGAGCTCTACGGTCTGCAGCCGTCCAATCTGGTCGTGGTCGGGGCACGGCCCTCAATGGGCAAGACGGCCTTCGCTCTCGGATTGGCAGCACATGCCGCCCGCATCGGTGTACCGGTCCTGTTCTTCTCACTCGAGATGAGCCACCTCGAGCTCGCGCAGCGAGTTCTTTGCGCGGAGTCCCGGGTCGATGCGGGTCGCTTGCGCAACGGGAAGCTCGTCGAGAGCGACTGGGCGAAGATCGCGGGCGCCATCGGCCGTATCGGCACCTCGCCTTTGTATATCGACGACAACCCCAATGTGACGGTCATGGATATAAGAGCCAAGTCGCGGAGGATGAAGAGCGCCGAGGGAGGGCTCGGGCTTGTCGTCGTCGACTATCTCCAACTTATGACCGGGAGATCGTCGGCAGAGAACCGCCAGGTGGAGATCTCGGAGATCTCGCGGGGCCTTAAGATCTTGGCTCGAGAGCTCCAAATACCGGTTGTCGCTTTGAGTCAGCTCTCGCGCAACCTAGAGTCGCGTGCCGACAAGAGGCCGATGCTTGCTGACCTGCGAGAGTGCCTGGCCGGGGACACGCGGGTCGCCGTCGTCGGAGCCGACACCCCGGTAACGATCTCCGAGCTTGCGAACCGTGGGGGTGAGGACACCCAGGTGTGGTCGGTCGACGGAGATTGCAACCTCGTGCCGGCGGTGATGACACAGACCTGGTCGAGCGGGACACGGCCCGTGTTCGCCGTGCGGCTCGTAAGTGGGCACAGCATTCGAGCAACCGAGAACCACCCGTTTCTCACGCCGGATGGCTGGGCCCCAGTCGGGGGCCTAGATGTCGGGACACCGGTTGCCGTTGCCGGCAATGGCGCCGCTAACGGCGCCGGCGCCGGCGCCGGCGCATCGAGTGGGATCTCGTGGTCGGCCGTGGAGTCCGTTGTTGGAGCCGGCGAGGAAGAGGTGTTCGACGCCCGAGTGCAGGGAACTCACAGCTTTGTCGCCGGCGGTCTCATCTCCCACAACAGCGGGGCGATCGAGCAGGACGCGGACGTAGTTATGTTCATCTATAGAGACGAGGTGTACAACCCTGACTCGAGCGACCGTGGAGTGGCCGAGGTCCTCATCGCCAAGCACCGAAATGGCCCCACGGGTCTTGCAAAGCTGAGCTTCATCTCTAACTACGCGCGCTTTGGAGACCTGGCGAAGATGTGAGCTGCGGCACCGTAGCCGAGCATCCACCACTGCGGGTGGCTTCCTCGGCAGACTTTCTCCAGGTGCCCGCCGAGAGGAGGTGACGTGATCGAGTCCTGTACACCGGACAGCCGCCGAGCCTTGCAGTTCGCGAAGGCCCTGGCACATGGGGTCGCGGAGCTGGGCTCCGAGGATCCGACCCATGACGCCATCGAGTTGACATCCGGCCTGCGCGCATGGATGGGCCGGACGGCTGTAGGTCTCGAGGAGGCCTGGACGGGCGTCTTGATGCTGCGGCGCGCGCTGCTCGAGGTTGCGGGGCTTGACTGTGAGAGCGAGCCAACGCCGCTTCGATCCGTTGATCCGGCGATCGCGCTCGTAGGTATGACGGTCTATATGGACGGGCTCTTGGAGCGAGCTGCCCGCGCGACCGACAAGGGTCGCTGGGCGGTTGCGGGCGATGCCGTGGGACGTCTCTCTGCCTGAGAAGCGCAACTCCGGATCCCGTCTGGCCGGCGAGGTGCTCGGCGAAGCGGTCGCCGCGCTCGACGGGTGGCTGTTGGTGGACGGAGAGACTGCTATTACGAAGAGCTTCACCTTTCCGAGCTTCGGGATGGCATTCGCGTTCATGACGTCAGCCGCGCTCCAGGCTGAGCGCATGGATCACCATCCGGAGTGGTCGAACCTCTTCAACAGAGTTGACGTCCGCCTGGTCAGCCATGATGCCGCGGGCGTGACCGAGCGGGACCTCGCACTAGCCCGGTACATGGATCACGTCGCCGTCGCCTTCAGGGCATCTCGATGACGGGCACGCGACTCAGACGTCTCAGAGCTTCGTCTATCACCTCGGCTTGCTTGCAGAACGCGAAGCGGATGAGCTGCTTGCCGGCGCTCTTGTCACCGTAGAACACCTCTGTCGGGATTGCTGCCACTCCCGGGTCGTCGACCAGCTCGAGGCAGAAGGCACGACCGTCCTTCTTCGCGAACTGAGCGATGTCGACGATGGCGAAATACGTTGCCTGTGGCCTTTCAAGCTTCCATCCGAGCGACTCGACGCCGCCGCAGAACTGATCCCGCCGGTCCCTCAGCTGCCCGGCAGTAGAGGCGAAGTATTCGTCTGCGAGGCCGAGGGCGTGCCCCACTGCGTGTTGAAGGGGCGTGCCGCTCGCAAAGGTGAGGAACTGCTTTACCGATCTCACCGCCTCCACAAGGGCTCTCGGCCCCACCACCCAACCGATCTTCCAGCCGGTCACCGAGAACGTCTTGCCGGCGCTCGAGATCTTGAGAGTTCGCTCTCGCATTCCGGTCAGGCTTGCGAGTGGCAGGTGCACGCCTTCGAAGACGAGGTGCTCGTACACCTCATCGGTGACGGCGATGAGGTCGTGCTCGACGCAGAGGCGGGCGATCAGCCCCAGCTCCTCTGGCGAGAAGACCTTGCCCGTCGGATTGTGGGGGGTGTTGACGAGGATGAGCCGCGTTGCCGGGGTTATCGCAGCTTCGAGCTCGGCCGGGTCGAAGCTCCAGCCTGGTTGTCGGAGCCGCACAACTCTCAGGACGGCTCCGGAGAGCTCGATTGTCGCCGAATAGGAGTCGTAATAGGGCTCGAATGTCACAACTTCGTCGCCCGCGCGGCACAGGGAAAGAACAGTCGCGGCAATCGCCTCGGTGGCGCCTGCTGTCACGAGGATCTCGCCCTCGGGGTCGTACTCCTGTGACCACCACCGGCGCTCGTGTTCTGCCACTGCCTGCAGAAGCTCGGGCACTCCTTGCCCTGGCGGGTACTGGTTGTGACCGTGCCGGATTGCCTCTGTCGCGGCCTCGAGGAGTACCTCCGGGCCGTCTGTGTCGGGGAACCCCTGACCGAGGTTTATGGCGCCTCTTGTCGAAGCAAGTGCGGACATCTCCGCAAAGACGGTTGTGCCGTAGGAAGCCAGGGGGCTGGGTCGTGCCAGCTGGCGAGAGGCCGTGGCTCTTCCTGATGCGGTTCTAGCCGAGTCTGTCATGACCGGGCACGATAGAGGCATGCACGAATGGACCAGCGCCACCGAGGAGCTCGCAAGCAAAGTGATCAGTTACGCGAAGAGCCGGATCCACCTCGATCCGGTTCCCCTCGATCGCCCCCGGACCTTGCCTGAGCTGCAGTCGGCCGTGGGCGAAACGGTCACAGCTGAGGGGATCGGCGGGGATCGAGCATTGCGGCTCTTCGCAGATGTGCTGGCGCCTGCATGCATCTCGATCGACCACCCGCGGTACTTCTCCTTCATCCCGTGCGCCCCGACGCCAGCCAGCACGCTGTTCGATCTTGTCGTGAGCGCTTCGTCCCTCTACGGGGGGAGCTGGCTCGAAGGCGCTGGCGCGGTGTACGCCGAGAACCAGGCGCTGCGCTGGTTGGCGGATCTTGCCGGGTTTCCTCCTGAGGCAGGCGGGGTGTTCGTACAGGGAGGAACCCTGGCCAATGTCTCGGCGCTGATCACGGCGCGACACAGCGCCCGTGAGCAGCTCGTCTCCGCCGGCACGGGCGGCGAGGAGCCGGCCCGATGGGCCATTGCTGCCGGGGCGGAGGCTCACTCGTCCATCACGAGCGCGGCGGCCGCTATGGATGTAGACCTCCTCGCTGTCGAACCGGACAGCGAGGGGCGTCTCACGGGGGCGGCCCTCGAGGCAACCCTAGGGGCCGAGCGCCGCTCTGAGCGCCCGCGCCGCCCCTTCGCTGTGGTCGCCACTGCGGGGACGACGAACCTCGGGGTAGTCGACGATCTTGCAGGGGTTTCCCGTGTCGCGGGACGTGAGGGGCTCTGGGTGCATGTGGACGGCGCATATGGTGCTGCGGCGATGGCGGCACCGAGTGCGCGCCACCTGTTCGCGGGAATCGAGCAGGTCGACTCCTTTTCGGTCGATCCGCACAAGTGGCTCTTTGCCCCCTTCGACTGCGCGGCGCTGCTGTACCGCGAGCCGGCAAAGGCGCGCTCTGCCCACGCTCAGCATGCGAGCTATCTCGAGCCCCTTCAGGCGGCCGGTGACTGGAGCCCGTCTGACTACGCGCTTCACCTCACGAGGAGAGCGCGCGGATTGCCGTTCTGGTTCTCCCTCGCGGTGCACGGGACCCGCGCGTATGCCAGCGCGATAGAGCGCACGCTTGAGGTCGCGCGCTACGCCGCCGAGCAGGTTCGTCGACACCCCCTCTTGGAGTTGGTGGTCGAGCCCCAGCTCTCGGTGGTCGCTTTCCGTCGGCTGGGGTGGAGCAGCCGGGACTATCACGCTTGGTCCGCCGAGCTCCTCGAGTCGGGAGTTGCGTTCGTTGTTCCCACGACCCATAGCCGCGAGGTCGTTCTCCGGCTCGCTGTCGTCAACCCCCGTTCCTCGGAAGACGATATCGACGTCGTTCTCGACTCTCTTGGGCCCTGACACCGCCGCGGGACTTTCTCGAGACGACTGTCGCAGCGACGAGCTCCAGACCCACCGCCAGCCCACCGCCAGCCCACGTTGTCGCCGTTTGACAGACTGTCACCGGCTCTCGTTGGTCGTGGCGGGGACTGTGGCGCGCCGGCAGGGCCAGTTGAAGTCGTCCGCCTCGAGCCCGGCCAAGCCCTGGGAGCGTCGCCACGAGTCGTACTCGTGGGCCCAGGCCTGATGCCAGGCTGCCTGGCGCAGCGTCAGGGTCTCGGGATCCAGCGCTCCGCACTCAGGGTAGCGGGCTCCGATGAGCCGTGTGAGAGCCACCGCGGCCTCGGCGTCGGCGCTCGCGTCGTGCGCTCGCCCGAGCCTGACCGCGTAGTGCTCGCAGAGTGCATCGAGCCGCCGCTTGCCTTTTCGGAAACGATCGCAGTGCCGGTCCAGCACGAGTGGATCGAGCAGCGCGCGCCACTCGAGGGTCCCGAGCGCGAATGCAGCGAACAGCCCTTCGGCGATCGTGACGTCAAATCCTGCGTTCATGGCCACGACGGGGACTCCGTCGGTTGTCGCCCGGAGCACTGCTGCGTGGATTCTCCGGGCAGCCTCGGCGAGCGAGCACCCCTCGGAGCGCGCGCGCTCGGAGGTGATGCCATGGATGGCGGTCGCGTCGGGGGGTATCTCCCGACCGGGGTCGACAAGGAAAGTGTCGGTGCTGAGGACACGCTCGGCATCTGTCCAGACGAGGGCCACCTGCACAGGTAGATCGGAGCTTGGATGGATGCCCGTCGTCTCGAGGTCGAATCCGAGGAGGGGGCCATCGTGCCACGTCATAACTGGAGAGTACGCAACAGCTGTGTCAGATCCGTGGATGCCGAGATCAGGCCAGATGGCAGACGTCGTTGAAGCCCCGGAGAAACCACTGATCGCCGCTCACGACGATCGTGGAGATGGCACCGTTGTCGACGGCGACGAAGGCAAAGGGGCGAGACCTGGTGGCGAGTGCCAGCACCATGCCGATGGCGCCCCCGTGTGAGAAGACCACGACACGGCCTCCAGGGTTGGCCGAGCTGATGTTCCCGATAGCTTCCGTCACGCGCGCCGCGAGCTCCTCGTTCGACTCCGCCCCGGGTATCACGTCCCAGCGTTCACGCTCGACCATCTCCAGTGCGAGGGGATCGCGAGAGATGATCTTGTGACGGTACAACCCGCCTTCCCACTCCCCGAGACGGACCTCGCGCAGCCCCGGCTCTACCTGCGGAGTGATTCCCGTGCGCTTAGCAAGGGGCGCTGCTGTCTCACCGGTCCGTCTCAAGGGAGTCACGTAAATGGCGTCGACCTTCGTTCCTTCCAGTATCCGGGCGATCCGGTCTGCCTGGTCGAGGCCCTGGGGCGCGAGCTCCGGGTCCCCGTGGCCGTCAAGGAGCGGGAAGGGTCTCGACGGATCGGCACGAACGGTCTCCCCGTGGCGGACGAGCACGATCTCAGTTGCCTGCTCCGGCACGGCGAAGCGCACCTGTCGGTGACCTCCTGGCGGGATCTCGGCTTCTTTGTCCATGACGCGAGACTACGAGGCCGTCATTGTCAGCCCGGCGGAGTAGCGTTCTTCGATGGTCCGCTCAAGGATGACGGGTGCGCCCTAGCAACGGTGGAGGTCGAGAGGCGCCGGCTTCGGGGCGGCATGGCGTCGCTTCGTTCCGCCAGGTCGATGTCACGAGCCACCGGCTGCCCCCTGGTCGGGCCGGTACGCAACCGCGTCTCCTCGAAGGCATCAGTCTGCCTGTCGTAGTCGCTGACGGCGCTCTGCGGGTCACCTACTGGAACAAGGCGGCAGCGAGACTTCTCGGCTACGAGGCGTGCGAGACGATGGTGACCTTGCCGGCGCTGTCATTGTCGGGACCGGTATTTCCGCTGAGAACGGAGCGGAGGATACGATGGACCTGCTCTCCGCCATCGTGGAGTGTTCTAGGGATGCCATTGTGGGGATGGATCTGAGCGGACTCGTGACGAGCTGCAACCCCGGTGGCGAAGAGCTCTTTGGTGTGAAGGCGGATGAGGTGCTCGGTAGCGGCTTTGCTTCCTTGGGAGTAGGTGACAGCACCGGCGAGGTGAAGTCGGCAATGGAATCTCTGGCGCAGGGAGGTGATACAGGAGCAGTGGAGTTCGTGCGTCTCGATAACAGCGGTGGCGAGGTGCCGGTCGAGTCCACTCTCTACCCGGTCAGATCCGCCGAGGGCTCCTTGGTCGGTGCAGCAGCTGTCGTTCGAGACTCGGGACCTCTTGCTCGAGACACTACCGACTACCACGACCTGGAGCAGATGGCACAGGAGGATCGCCGCCGCCTCGAGGAGGCGCAACGAGTCGCCCGGGTCGGAAGTTTCGAATTCGACCTCGTGAGTGGCGTGAGCGTCTGGTCACGTGAGTTCCGGCGGTTGATCGGTGTCGGTGCCGGGGAGGCCGCCGACTACTCGGCGTTCCTCAGCAGGGTTCACGGTGACGACGCCGAGCGCTTCCTCGCCGATATCGGGTCCTGGCTCGCCGGAACTGAGCGGCTCTTCGAGACGGATATCCGGGTAGTCCCCGAGGCCGGAGTCGTTCGCTGGCTTGCGCTGAGGGCGGAGGTGCTGCGAGACCATGACGGAGGCGCGAGCAAGATAACGGGGTCTATCCAGGACCTCACCGATCAAAGGGCCGACTCGCGCGCGCGCCAGCTTGCGGAAGAGCAGTTCGCAGCCACCTTTGATCTCGGCGTCGTCGGAATGCTCGTTACGGATCTACAGAGTCGCATTCTCCGCGCGAACACAGCGTTTTGCCGCCTGGTGGGCCGGCAGCCCGAGGAGGTGAACGGCAGGACTCCGAACGAATTCGCCCATCCATCTGAACGCGACGACCCAGGCTTGTTCTCGGCAGATCGCATGGCACGCTCGGGTGTGGACCACACAGATGTGGAGCGACGGTTCGTGCGACCTGATGGGAGGATCGTACATACAGAGGTGCACGTCTCGACGGTACGTGACGACCATGGCGAGCCGGAGTACTTCTTCTGTCAGGTCGTAGACATAACAGACCGCAAGCGTGTCGAAGGCGAGCTGCAGCGTCTCGCCATGCACGACCCGCTCACCGGCCTGCCCAACCGTTACCTGTTGCAGGACCGCCTCGAGACGGCGCTCGCGCGGGCGCAGCGGTCACAGCACCGTGTCGTCGTCCTCTTCGTCGACGTCGATCGCTTCAAGCTTGTGAATGACTCTCTCGGCCATGCGACGGGCGACTCGCTGCTCGTCCAAGTGGCAGACCGCCTGGCTCGCGAGAGCCGGTCAGGCGACACGGTGGCGCGCTTTGGTGGGGACGAGTTCGTCATGGTCTGCGAGGACGTCGTCGACACCCTCGAGGCACAGCGTATAGGAGAGCGTGTGCTCAGGCTCTTTGACGACCCCTTCTTCGTCGCCGATCAGCAGCTCTATGTGACTGCGTCCACAGGCATCGTGGTCGCCGCCACCGACGCAACGCCGGTGACGGTTCTAAGGGACGCCGACGCTGCGATGTACCTGGCGAAAGAGCGCGGCCGCTCCCGCGCCGAGATGTTCGACGAGGGTCTGAGGCACCGGGCGGCGAAGCGTCTTGACATCGAGATCATGCTGCGCCACGCTCTCGAGCGCGGTGAGTTTCGGCTCACTTACCAGCCAGTCGTGAGCCTTCCAGGCAATGTACCGGTCGGAGTCGAGGCTCTCCTACGCTGGGAGCACCCCGAGCGAGGCACGCTCTCACCCAATGAGTTCATCCCCGCAGCAGAAGAGACCGGCCTTATCTCCGCAATCGGCGCCTGGGCTCTCGAGACCGCGCTCGCGCAGGTTGCAGGCTGGAGACGGCTGCTCCCCGGAGCTGACGATCTCTATGTCGCTGTCAATCTGTCCCCGCGCCAGCTCCTCTCAGGCGACCTGCTCGCTCGATGCCAGGACGCCATATCCCAGCACCGCCTACCTGCTGACGCGCTCTGCCTCGAGCTCACCGAGGGCGCCGTGATGCAGGCTGTCGACATGTCGGTTCCCATACTGCGCAAGCTCTCGGAGTCCGGGATTCGCATCGCCGTCGACGACTTCGGCGCCGGATACTCCTCGCTCTCATATTTGAAGCGCCTCCCGGTCTCCTCTTTGAAGATCGACCGGTCCTTTGTCGATGGCATCCCCCACGACTCTGACGATGCCGCGATAGTGCGTGCGATAGTGAGCCTTGGCTATGCCCTCGGACTCGAGGTCTGCGCTGAGGGCGTCGAAACCCCTGCCCAACGTGCAGAGCTCGTCCGCCTCGGCTGTCATCTCGGCCAGGGGTATTTCTGGGCGCCTGCGATGCGACCCGAGGCTTTTGCAGACTGGCACCAGCGCCGGGCAGGGCCCACGAGCAGCTCCGCCTGACACGACCTGCGAGCCGGAGGCCGCGCAGTCGGCTCTGGCAGTCCATAGAGCTGTCGCCCACAATGTTGAGGCCCCCAAAGCCCCCCAACAAGACTTCGCGTCGCCAACCTTGAGCCTGGAGTGACCAGAAGGGGCCTCCTGGGTCACCTTCGGCACACGGAACGGCTTTTTGAGGCCGAATGGCCAGCGCGAGCACGGCTACTCAGCCGGGCTCGCGCGGTCCTGAAGCCGCTTCGCGTGCCGTCTCTCAGAAGCTGAGGACCGTGTAGCCGCCGAGCGCGTACTGCTCCACCTCGGCACCAGCAGCGAGGAGGTCAACGGGGCGCGAGCCGATCTCCTTGGTGAGGCCGTACTGCTCTACGTTCGTCACGCATGCCTTCGGCGCGATGCCGGCATCCCGTAGCCCCTCCAGCTCGCGGTCCACGGCGCCGCTGGCCGCCAGCCTCACGCCCGGGCCGAAGAACAGGACACGGACGTCGGCATTCCTGTTGGCCTTCATCCTCGTGGCCATGACCAGACCCGGCAAAGCCCGGGCCGGATCGTCGCTCAGAATCAGGAATGCGACTCTTGCTTGGGTTGCCGAGGTCATATGCGCCGCTCCGGGTAGTTGGGATTCTCACTATTGCCGCTGGGCACTGCTCTGTTAGATGTCGTAGTAGAGCATGAACTCCCACGGGTGGGGGCGGAGCCTGACAGCGTCGATCTCGTGCAGACGCTTGTAGGAGATCCAGGTCTCGATCAGGTCGTCGGTGAAGACCCCTCCGGCCTTCAGGTACTCCTGGTCGGCTTCGAGGGCCAGGAGAGCCTCTTCGAGCGATGCCGGAACCTGTGGTACCGCCGCGAGCTCCTCGGGTGGCAGGTCGTAGAGGTCCTTGTCCATCGGATCGGGCGGCTCGATCCGGTTCTGCACCCCGTCAAGTCCCGCCATCAACATGGCGGCAAAGGCGATGTAAGGGTTGGCGGCGGGATCGGGGCAGCGAAACTCGACCCGCTTGGCCTTGGGGCTCTGGGAGTAGGTCGGGATACGGCACGCGGCTGAACGGTTCCGCTGCGAGTAGACGAGATTGACCGGTGCCTCGTAGCCGGGCACGAGGCGCTTGTAGGAGTTGGTCGTCGGAGCGGCAAAGGCCAGTATCGACTTTGCGTGCTTGAGCAGCCCACCGATGTACCAGCGGCCGATATCGGAGAGCCCCGCGTAGCCGGTCTCCGCGTAGAAGAGCGGATCGGCTCCCCGCCAGAGCGACTGGTGGCAGTGCATTCCCGAGCCGTTGTCCTGAAAGAGCGGCTTGGGCATGAAAGTCGCGGTGTAGCCGGCATTGCGGGCGACGTTCTTCACGACGTACTTGTAGAGCATCAGCTTGTCTGCCATACGCAGCAGGGTGTCGAAACGCATGTCGATCTCTGCCTGTCCACCGGTGCCGACCTCGTGGTGCTGAACCTCGATCTCGATGCCGAGACGTTCCATCGTGAGGACCATCTCCGAGCGGAGATCCTGGAAGTGGTCCATCGGCGGGACCGGGAAGTACCCCTCTTTGTAGCGGGGCTTGAAGCCGAGGTTGGGCTTCTCGTCCCGGGCCGAGTTCCAGATCCCCTCGATCGAGTCGACCTGGTAGAAGGCCGAGTGCTGGTCCTGGGAGAAGCGTACGTCGTCGAAGATGAAGAACTCGGCCTCTGGACCGAAATAGGCGATGTCGGCAATGCCCGTGGTCTCGAGGTACCGCTCCGCCTTGAGCGCGACGAAACGGGGGTCGCGCGAGTAGCTCTCGCCCGTGACGGGATCATGCACGAAGCAGTTGAGGTTGAGCGTCTTGTGCTGGCGGAACGGGTCCAGGACGGCGGTCGAGGGATCTGGCAACAGGAGCATGTCCGATTCCTGGATCTCCTGAAAGCCGCGTATCGACGACCCGTCGAAACCGAATCCATCCACGAAACCCGCCTCGGTCAGCTCGTGCGCGGGCACCGAGAAATGTTGCATCAGCCCGGGAAGGTCGCAGAAGCGGAAGTCGACTATCTCGACTCCCTCGTCAACCATGAGTCTTACAACCTCGGCAGCAGTGCGGTTCTGCACGTATCCTCCTTGAAGCGGGCGCGGCGAAACGCCTCCTCGGCGCTTTCATCGCGTAGGTGTGTCATCGATGATGCTCCCAGCAGCGTGTTTCGGGCTTGTCACTCGATCGTGAACGCCGTGTGAACTGTCCCTGTTTTGCAAAGTTGACCTGCGAGGATGGCAGCACGGCTCACGCAGCATCGCAGAGCCGCTCAGAACGAAAGGCAAGTGCCATGCAGAGCCAGCGCGAGTACGTGCTCCGGACGGTCGAGGAGCGCGGCATCCGCTTCATCCAGCTGTGGTTCACCGATGTGCTGGGCACGCCGAAGTCTTTTGCCATCACGCCAGCTGAGCTAGAGAACGCCCTCGAGGAGGGAATGACCTTCGACGGCTCAGCCATCGACGGCTTCAGCCGAGTGCAGGAATCCGACGTGCTCGCGAAACCGGACCCGAAGACGTTCCAGATCCTGCCGTTGCGCCCGGCGCGCGGCGGTCGACAGGCCGGCGAGCACTCCGAGGTGGCGAGGGTCTTTTGCGACATCTTGAACCTCGACGGCTCACCGTTCGAAGGCTGCCCCCGCCATGTGCTGCGCAGGGCGCTCGAAAAGGCAAGAGGGAGGGGTTTCTCTTTCTACGCTGCGCCGGAGATCGAGTACTTCTACTTCGCCGACGCTTCTCCCGCGGGGGCACCCGTACCGCTCGACGGGGGGTCGTACTTCGAGCTCACTGTTGCCGACCTGGCCTCAGACCTCCGGCAGCGCACCGTGCTCACCCTCGAGGACATGGGGATTCCTGTCGAGTACGCGCAGCACGAGGATGCTCCGAGCCAGCACGAGATCGACCTGCGCTACACCGACGCGCTGACGATGGCAGACACCGTGATGACCGTCCGCCTGGTCGTGAAGGAGATTGCGCTCGAGCGGGGTTTCCATGCTTCGTTCATGCCGAAACCCCTCTCCGGCGTGCAGGGCTCGGGCATGCATACCCACTTCTCGCTGTTCGAAGGTGATCGGAACGCGTTCGCCGACTCGGGTGATCCCCATGGCCTCTCCGACGTCGCGCGTCAGTTCATCGCCGGTCTGCTTCGCCATGCCCACGAGATCACCGCCGTGACGAACCAGTGGGTCAACTCCTACAAGCGCCTCGTCGCCGGCTACGAGGCACCGGTGCACGTCTCCTGGGCCTACAACAACCGCTCAGCGCTCGTGCGGGTCCCGATCGCGAAGCGGGGACGGCTGGACTCGACGAGGATCGAGTTCCGCTCCCCTGACCCGGCATGCAACCCGTACCTGGCATTTGCGGTCGTGCTCGCGGCCGGGATCAAGGGGGTCGAGCAGGGCTACGAGCTTGGCCCCGAGACATCGTCCAACTTGTTCTCCCTCACCTCCGAGGAGCTCGCATCTGAGGGCATCCGGCCGCTTCCGACGAGCCTGCACGACGCTCTCGTCGAGATGGAGGGCTCCGAGCTCGTCGCCGAGACCCTCGGGGAGCACGTGTTCGAATGGTTCCTACGCAACAAGCGGGCAGAGTGGGAGGCCTATACGCGAGAAGTGACTCCCTTCGAGATCGCCCGCTACTTACCAAGGCTCTGAGGCCCTGGATGCAGCCCCTGGTGCTATTTCCCGACCTGGTATCGCCGTGGCTGTCGAGCGCCCTCGACGCCGCGGGCTATCCGTGGCGCGGTGTCCCGAGCGTGGGCGCGGCCGAGAGCAGCGCGCCCGAGGAGGGGTGGGCGGGTGCTGTCGCAGTGGCCTCCGAGGAGGAGCGCGGCGAGAGCCTCCGGAGCTGCCTCGCATTCTGCCGGGCGCTGCGCTCACGCGAGGAGCCGGTACAGCCGTTGCTGGTGGTGGTGCCGGCGTCGCAGCTTTCCGCGCTCGATTTCAGCGAGGACCTTTTCGACGATTTCGTCGTGTTCGGCTCACCGGTGCTGGAGGTGGAGGCTCGCCTTGCTCATCTTTTCCGGCGGACCGGCCGAGGCAAGCAGCGCGACATCATCGTCTACGGACCTCTTGCTCTCAACCTCGAGACCTACCAGGCCGTTCTTGGCGGTCGGCCGCTCGACCTCACATTCATGGAGTACGAGCTGCTCCGGTTCCTGGCCGGCCACCCGGGGAAGGTCTTCACTCGCGAGGTGTTGTTGTCTCGTGTCTGGGGCTATGAGTACTACGGAGGTGCCCGGACGGTCGACGTTCACATCCGGCGACTCCGGGCCAAGCTGGGCGAGGAGCACGCACACCTCATCGACACTGTCCGTAGTGTCGGTTACCGCTTCGGCGCTCTCCGGTGGTTGCCTCCGAACGAGCCCCGCGCCGCGCCCCGAGGCTAGTGCCGCGTCAGCTCTTGGACTTCTTCGCCGTGCTCGTGGCAGAAGGTGCCGGTGTCGGCCCTCTTGGCTGATATGCGACGGCGACGGCGAACGGTCCACCGGGCACGGTCACCGGCGCCCCAGCCCGGCGGGTGGCAAGGTTGACTGGTACGAGCTTGTCGCTGTTGAGGCAGACGACCCACGCCGTCACGCCGCTCGGCGCGATGGCAATGTTCTGCGCACCCTTGGGAAGCGCGATCGGCGTGCCCGCAGTGTTGCTAGTCAGGGAGATCGGCTGGACGTTGTTTCCTGCAAGTCTGCCCGCCGGTGTGTTGATCACCCAGGCGGCACCGTCTGCGACCGCGACGGCCACGGGCCCACCGGCGGTGCTGATGCCAAAGCCCGCCGCGTCAGTGGCCACGGTGATAGGTGTGACGCTCTCGGAGTTGGCGTTGGTCACGAACACCGTCGAGCCGTCGGGTGAGACAGCGACTCCGATCGGCGCGTTGCCGACGGGTATGGGAGGGAGCACCTTGCCGGTCGACAGGTCGATCGGGGTGACATCGTGGCCGATCGTGCCCGTCTGCCCGCTGAGGATCGCCCCGGCGTCGGCTACGTAGGCCCTCGTTCCGTCCGGCGTGATCGCGATGCCCTGTGGTCCGGCGCCGACGACGAAGGGTGTCCCGGGCTTGAGGGTCTTCAAGTTGATCGGTGTGACGGTGTCAGAGCCGGCATCTGTGACGTACGCGGTCTTGCCGTCCGGGGCGATGGCTACATCCGCGGGGCCACTGCCTGCGTTGATGGCCGGCAGAGCCTTGTTGGATGGCAGCAGGATCGGCGTGACGGTGTCGGAGCTGTAGTTGGCGACGAGCGCAAGCCGCCCGTCGGGCGCAACCGCGACAGCGTCAGGATAGACGCCGGTGGCGATGGGCGATCCGACGCTCTCCGGACCGGGTGCGACTGTCACCTCCACCAGGCTCGACCCGCTCCCGAGGCTCGCGCCCGAGCCGGCGAGGGTCACATATGCCAGCAGGTTAGGGGGCAAGGGAGGAAGGGTGCTGGTAGTGGTCGTCGTGGGGATAGCTGCCGGGCGGCTACTTCCACAAGCCGACAGGAACATAACTGCGGTGAGGCCGGCAACGGCAGCTCTCGCCGACCAACTCCGCGCATCTCTCCGCGACTTCGTCATTGCCAACCGTTAGTAGCACACCGAGGACCAACAAGTGTTGCACTCCGGCTTGAAGCTAGAGCTCCCCGCTCTCAGGTGAGTACGCCCAGGCCTCGATCTCGACCAGAGCGCCGACAGGGAGACCGGAGACGGCAAAGGCTGTTCGAGCAGGAGGTCGCTCGCCGAAGTGGGCAACGTACGCCTCGTTCATCGCCGCGTAGTCAGCGATGTCGGCAAGGAGCACAGTCGTCTTGACGACGTTGTGGAGGCTGGCCCCCTTTGACACGAGCAGCGCTGAGAGATTGTTGATGGCCTGGTGGATCTGGGCTGTCAGGCCCTGCACGATCACGCCGTCCGCGAGCCCGAGCTGGCCGGAGCAGATAAGGAAGTCGCCAGCGCGAACGATGGGCGTGTAAGGACCGACGGCTTGTGCCATGTGAGCAGCGCTCTCAGCTGAAGGAGGAGCCGCAGCCGCAAGTACGTGTCGCGTTCGGGTTCGTGATGTGGAAACCCGCGTCGTTGAGCCCGTCCCGATAGTCGAGCGTGGCTCCGGTGATCAGCCCAGCACTCTCCGGGTCTATTGCGACCCGGACGGTGCCGAAGGAGCGCACGATGTCGTCGTCGGCGATCTCTGAGTCGAAGAACATCTCGTAGCTGTAGCCTGAGCAACCGCCCGGTCGCACGGCGACTCGAAGCGCAAGATCCCCGTTGCCCTCTTGGAGAAGCAGCTCGGCTACTTTCGCCGTCGCGGCCTCGGTGAGGGTGACCGGGCTTGGCCGCTGGCCGATCTTCACTGACGTAGTTGCGGTGCTCACGGAACGAGCCTCCTCATGGACTCCGGGTTCTTGTCAACGATATTACCGCTGGAGTGGTCGTTCCCTGTCGGCGGTACGCTCGAGGGGACCTTGACACCCTTGACTGATGAGTCCGAGCTAGTTCGAAGGACCGCTCTCGAAGCGCTGCGCGGCGTGATCGACCCCGAGCTCGGCGACAGCATCGTAGACCTCGGCATGGTTCGATCGATCGCCGTCGCGGGAGGCGTCGTGACGGTCGAAGTCGCTCTCACCATCGCCGGGTGCCCACTTCGCGGTCAGATCCGCGCCGACGTGGAGAGGTGTCTCCGCGGTTTGCCCGAGGTGTCACAGGTCGTCGTCAACGTCGGATCGATGTCTCCTGACGAGCGTGCGAAGGTGATGTCGCGCGCTCGGCTCAAAGCCCAGGAGCGCTCCGCTCTGAGCACCGACCTGCCCGCGACAGCGCGTGTGCTTGCTATCGCCTCGGGCAAGGGCGGAGTCGGGAAATCCTCGGTGACGGTGAACCTGGCCGTGGCCCTTGCCGCGCGGGGTTGTACGGTCGGTGTGCTCGATGCCGACGTCTGGGGTCACTCGATACCCCGCCTCCTCGGGATGGAGGGTGAGATCGAAGCTCGCGAGAAGAAGATGGTGCCTCTCAGCCTCGAGGTGGGAGGAGGCGTCGTGCGAGTGGTGTCGATGGGTTTCTTGTCGGGAGAAGACGAAGCGATCATGTGGCGCGGGCTCGTCTTGAACCGGGCGGTTCAGCATTTCCTCGAGGACGTCCACTGGGGCAATCTGGACTACCTCCTCGTGGATCTGCCTCCTGGCACCGGGGACGTCCAGATGGGTCTCGCGAGGATGTTGTCGCGCACCGAGGTGCTGCTCGTGACGACGCCACCGCTTGCAGCTCAGAAGGTCGCCGGACGGGCAGCTGACATGGCACGCAAGGGCCATCTCCGTGTCGCCGGAGTGATCGAGAACATGTCTGGTTTCGTCTGCGACCATGGGCAGAGCTACGCGCTCTTCGGCGAAGGCGGCGGCCAGCGTCTGGCAGACGAGCTCGGTGTCCCTCTCGTCGGCCGGGTACCTATCGATCCTGGCGTGTCGCTCGGTGGTGATTGCGGCAGCCCGGTCTCCTTGGCGCAGGGCCCCGGTGGCGCCGGCGAGGCTTTCCGGGCGATCGCGGACCGGGTCTTGGCAGAGATTGCCCCCCGTTCCGATATGTCCGGCTGCTCGGCCCGCATGCTCGAGCGGGTGGAGCAGGCGCTAGGGGTGGTCGATCCGAGTTGATGGCTGCCCGGGCCTTCGAGGAGATGGTCGGTCGCGAGCATGTTCTCACCGATCCTGACCTTGTCGCGTCTTACGTGGTCGACTGGACCGGGCGGTACCGGGGACACTCGCCTGTGGTGGTCCGGCCCGGCTCGGTGGACGAGGTTGCCGCCCTTGTTGGGTTCTGTGCCGCTCACGAGGTGGCTCTCACCTTGCAGGGTGGCAACACCGGCCTTGTCGGCGGCTCGGTTCCGCTTCGTGGCGAGGTCGTTCTCAGCCTCCGGCGACTCGACGCGATCGGGGCGGTCGACGATGGCTCCGGTCAGGTGACTGTCGGTAGTGGAGTGACGATCGGCCAGCTGCAAAGCGAGGTTGGACGCAGTGGCTGGGCATACGGTGTCGACCTTGCAAGTCGCGACTCGGCGAGCATTGGCGGCACGATAGCCACGAACGCCGGCGGTCTTAGAGTGCTTTGCTACGGCGACACTCGTGCCCAGGTGAGAGGCGTCGAAGCGGTGCTCGGCGACGGCTCTGTCATCGCGCATCTCGGGGGTCTGCTGAAGGACAACACCGGGTACGACCTCGGCCGCCTCCTGTGCGGAAGTGAAGGCACCCTCGGAGTCGTCACGTCGGCTCGGCTGGCCCTGGTTCACCCGGCGGCCGTGCGTGCCGTCGCTCTGCTGGCCTTCGACACTGTCGGATCCGCCGTCAGGGCCTCGGCCGCTCTGAGGTGGGTGCATGCCGGCCTGGAAGCCGTAGAGCTGTTCCTGCAGCCGGGCCTCGAGCTCGTCTGCTCGGCGTTCGGCCTCTCCGCGCCGTTCAAGACGGTGTTCGGGGCATATCTTCTCGTCGAGGCCGGCGATTGCGATGACCCGACCGATCGCCTCGGTGAAGTGGTCGCCTCCCTCGAGGGCGTGGGCGACGTCGCGCTCGCTCGCAACGCCCCTCAGCGAGCGGCTCTGTGGCGGTACCGCGAGGCCCACACCGACGCGATAGCGCGCCTCGGTATCGCTCACAAGCTGGACGTCGCCGTACCCCTCGGCCGCCTTTGTGAGCTCGTGGAGAGAGTTCCGGGCGTGGTCACCGCGGCCGCCCCCGGAGCGCGGACCTGGCTTTTCGGGCATGCAGCGGACGGCAACGTGCATGTGAACATCACAGGAGTGGCACCTGAGGACGAGTCAGTCGACAGCGCCGTGCTCGACCTCGTTGCCTCCCTCGATGGCTCGATAAGCGCGGAGCACGGTATCGGAGTTGCCAAGCGTCGCTTTCTCGAGCTGAGCCGCTCACCCTCGGAGATCGCTGCCATGCGAGCCGTCAAAGCTGCACTCGATCCGGCAGGCATCCTCAACCCGAATGTCCTGTTGTGATCGGCCTCCCCAATCGGGGCCACCTTGGGGCTCTGGCGGCCTTATCGCTCGCACTCGGACATCGCGGCTGCAAACGCGAGAGCACGGTCCTTGTAGTCACGGAAGAGCCCGAAACTCGGCGCGGCCGGAGAGAGCAGGACGACCCCACGCTCGCCTGATGCCCAGGCGTAACCCGCCTTTACGGCCTCGCGAAGATCGCCGCAGTCTGTCACGTCGGCCGAGCCGCCAAGGTGCTCGCGAATCGTCTCTGATATGCGCGCCCCGTTCTCCGGGATCGAGAAGACGGCTGCCTCACCTGACCCCGGACGAGCTGCACGTGCCGCCAGGGCCTGTCCAAGTGGGCCGTAGTCGATGCCGCGGTCGTGGCCCCCAACGATGAGGGCAATGCGCTCGTGCGGGTAGGCGTCGAGGGCGGCCACCGTCGGCAGCACGTTCGTCGAGAGGCTGTCGTCCACGAATTTGACCCCGGCGATAGAGCCGATCTCGCGCAGGCGGCTGTCGAGGCCGGCGAATTCCTCGGCCGCGTAGGCGAGAGCGTCCGCATCACTTGCCTCCGTGACGCCCAGGCTGACAAGACAGGCGCGGGCGATCATGGCGTTCCGGCGGTTGTGGTCGCCGCGCAGTCCGAGAGCCGACAGCCACCGGCCGCCGAGATCCGGCTCGTCACCGCGCACCCACCACAGGTGGGGGCCGAGATGGTCGGCGCGCTCGGCAAGAAGTGGGCTCGTGGCGTCGGCGACGGTGAGATCGGCGCCGGGCTGAGCACAGGCTGACAGCTTGTCGCCGAAGTACTCCTCGACGCCACCGTGCCAGTCGAGGTGATCGGGGTGCAATGACGTCACCGCGACGACGGGTGCGGAGGTCGCGAGGTCTGTGGCCTGAAAGCTCGATACCTCGATGATGGCGTAGTCGAATTCCGGATCCTGGAGCGGATCATACGGAGCACGCCCGATGTTGCCGCCGACGAGTGTCCTATAGCCCAGCCGCGTCAGGAGATGGCCGGCGACCGCTGTCGTAGTCGATTTGCCTTTGGTGCCGGTTACAAGAAGCACACGCTCCAGTGGCGCCTCCTGCATCCATAGCCCGAGACCCCCGACCACAGGGATACCCGCGGCCTCGAGCTCGGCGACCTCAGGTCGCCGCCGGCGCACTCCAGGGGTCTTGACGACGACCGAGCAGCTCCGCAGCGCCTCCAGGCCACCTTCGCCAAGTCCAAGCACGTCATGGCCGAGCATCCTTCCCTCGGCGGGCGCGTCCTCGACGACGACGAGGTCCGTCGTAAGCGAGGTCAGGCGCTGCAAGTTGGCCGTCCCCTCGATCCCGAGTCCCCATACACCGACTCTTGCGCCTGAGAGGTCAGAAAAGGAGATCGGCGGGCGAGAACGCATCGGGTATGTAGTTTGGACCGGAAAGTCGGAGCAGCCCCTCGGTGTTGCGGCCTTCGTCGGGCAGCGTGCCGACGAGTCGGTGCAGCAGCTCAGTTACTGCGCGGTCGGGTCTCGACGCTGTCATGCGCAACGCCTCGCGGCATTCGGGGACGTCGCCCACGCAGTCGAAGGGTTTCGAGGACGTCCCACTCGGGGAGGCGGTCCCGAGCAGCGCCCGGAAGTTGCCTTCGAGCGCGCTGTTGCCGAGTGGCTCACGGCCGCCGAAGATCGCTTCCAGCTTCTCTCGAGCCATGAAGGGCGACAGTACGAGATCTATGAAGCAGCACTTGTCGCACTCCCCGCACCAGGTGTCCAGGCGGAGCGTCGGATCGACATAGAAGGCCCTGTTGCAGCTCCGGAACACCTGGTGGTACTTGTCGAGGGCAGCGAAGCGCTTTGCCACCCACAGCTCCGACGCCGGGCGCAGGAGGGAGAAGTACTCGACCGGGATGTCTCGCCGCGCGATGGCGGCGCGAAAGCCTGTTTCGAAGGCGAGCCCCTTTGACCATTGATGGTTGACGACCCGACCCTCGACCTCGACGTTGCCGGCCGACGCCGAGGCTTCGTTGGACATGACAACGGCATCACGGCCGTGAAGCAGAGCGGCGAGGGTGGCTATGGCCGAGATCATGGCCGTCACCGGTACATGACCGTTCAGGTAGCCGCGGTCTCGTGAGTGGAGGATCTTGTTGTCGAGCGCTCGCTCGGCGCGCACTATCGCGAGGCCGGTAACTGAAGCAGGTGCTTCAATTGCCGAGTAGCGGTCGCCCTGCTTGCTCAGCACGAAAAGTGAGGTGCCCGCGTCACCGACCAGCCGGCGGACGAGTTCGGCGGTGACGATCGAATCGATGCCGCCGCCGAAGGGCACGAGCGGGAGAGTCACTACGCTTCGGGCGGCCTCCGCCATGGCGGGGCGCGGAGGCACTGCGCCCACCGAAGACGTGTCCGCGCTGCCCTCCGTGTCCGCACTGCCCGCGCTGCGCTCGGTGGGTCGCTGCGCTCGTATTGCCATCAAACTGGGCTCTGGCACGGCGGCCGGACGGGTCTCGAGGACGAGGTCGGAGAGATCAAGGCCGTTCGTGAAGGCGAACTCGCCGAGCCCGTCCAGGTAGCACTCCCGGAGAAAGTCCAAGTCGGCCACCGTGAGCGCGAGGTCGCCGAGATCTCCGAGGTCGCCGAGATCGACGACGCGAGGCGCCCCGGCC
>JAKACA010000231.1 GCA_021796455.1 Actinomycetes bacterium | reverse complement strand
CCATCTAGAATGCTGCTATGCCGAGAGACGAGGCGATCGTGCCGAACGTGTCGCGCTTGCTTGTCGGGCACCTCGACGAGGGGCCTGACTATGCAACTTGGCGTTCTCGTGGCACTGACGATTGGCTTCTGATCCACACGGTGAGCGGAGCGGGCGGCCTGAGCGTCGAGGGCGGAGCAGTCGAGGCGGCTGCAGGTGACTCGCATCTGCTTCCCCCTCGCTCACGACATGACTACGGAACGGCACCACATGCCGAGCACTGGGAGATCCTCTTTGCGCACTTCCACCCCCGGACGGATTGGATTCCCTTGCTTCACTGGCCCGAGCCGGTAGCGGGGATCCGATGGATCCACACGGCCGGCAAGGCGGAGCTCGAGATCCGAAGAAGTCTTCTCCGTGCGCTCGGCTTCGTGCGTTCCGTCGTCGACCAGCACGAGCTGTTCGCGGTCAACGCGTTCGAAGCAGCGCTGTTGTGGTGCCATTCCGAGAATCCAGCCGCGCCACACCTCGACGAGAGAATCGAACGTGCCATCGCCCTCATCGAGGAGCGTCTTGCCACCCACCTGACGGTCGCGGAGCTCGCCCGACAGAGTTCGTTGTCGGTCTCGCGCTTCTCGCATCTGTTTCGACAGCAAGTCGGCACCAGTCCAGCAGCTTTCCTCGAACGACAACGGATCACCCGCGCCCGCCAGCTCCTGGAATTGACATCTCGCCCGATCGGTTCGATAGCTGCCCAGGTCGGCTTCGACAACCCCCTCTACTTCTCGACCCGCTTTCGTGTCTACACCCGGACGACACCCACCGAGTACCGCGCGCGGGCAAGGGTCCGTGGTTGAGGCGTGACGCCGCGCCCTGTGCGGGCACTGCCGGATCACACGCCGAGCTCTACGCCGGGAGGTGGACCACCATGCGAGAGGAGGTCGCCGAGCACCTGATCGAGCTGATCGCCGCCGACGTCGCCGAGCCCGTCGTCGAGCCCGTCGTTGCGGAGCCAAGCCCTTTCGATCTGCCATCACTGCCGGAGCCGCCCAGGGATCGACCCGAGCGACGGTCATGAGACTTGTTGAGGCCTACGCCCGCCTCCAAAGGCTGCATCGTCCGGTCTTCGCCACCTCGGAAGCAACTGCGGCGCTCGATCTCGCGCCCACGGCGACGACAATGGCGCTCGGTCGCCTCAACCAGGACGGGCTCGTTGCGGAACCTAATGAGGGGAGCCGGGTCTGTCAAGGCCCCTGAGACAAAGACTCAGGACGTCTTCTGTGCGTCGCTCTGAATAGCGGGGTTGTTGATCCAAGCCACGGTGGGAATCTTCGGCGGAGTCGGCCGTCTTCCGCAGAACCGTCGAGGGTTGGCTTCGTAGGCTGCGTCGAGAGTTGCCGCTCGCTGGGCGCGGATCTCTGGCGCGGTGCCGTAGTGGACCGATGCTGGCGTATGCAGTCCAATGCCAGAATGACGATGGTCGTGGTTGTAGTAGTTGAAGAAGGAGTCGCAGAAGGTTCGCGCGTGCTCGATCGAGCCGAAGCGCTCGGGGAAGGCCGGGCAGTACTTGAGGGTCTTGTTGACCGCCTCGGAGTACGGGTTGTCGTTGCTCACGTGCGGGCGGGAGTGGGTGCGCCCGACACCGAGGTCGCTCAGCAGCTCGGCGACTCCCTTGGACGTCATCGAGGTGCCGCGATCGGCGTGGATGGTCAAGGTTCCCTTCTCGACGCCCTGGTCACGGACTGCCCTCGTGATGAACTCCTCGGCGAGCTCGGCGTTCTCGGCCGTGGCGACCATCCATCCCACGACGTAGCGGGAGAAGATGTCGATCGCCACGTAGCAGTCGAACCACACGCCCCTGTCCGGGCCCCGGAGCTTGGTGATATCCCACGACCAGCACATGTTCGGCCGGTCGGCCATGAGCTCGGGCCGCTGCCTCGTCGGATGGGTCGCCTGTGCCCGGCGCTCTTTGACCTCGCCGTTGGCCCGCAGCACGCGGTACATGGTCGAGATCGAGGCGAGGTAGGTCCCCTCGTCGAGGAGAATCGCCCAGATCTGGGCGGGCGCGAGGTCACAGAATCGAGGCGAGCGCAGCACACAGAGCAGTTCGGCGACCTCCTCATCTGAGAGTGCGTTCGCCGGTGACGAACGCGGGCGGGGCGGCCCGAGCACCGGCGGACTGAGACGTCGGTAGTGGGTGGCGCGGGACTTTCCCGATGCCCGGCAGGCCGCTGCGGTCCCGAGCAGGGGCTGGAGCTCGCAGAAGCACGCCTCGATCACGGCTTCGGCTTGCGCTCGGGCTTGGTCGGCGCCGGGCTGTCGTCGGTCGCGCTCTCGGCAAGCATCTCCAAGAGCGCGTGCGCTTTTCCCGCGATGTCGAGGGCCAGCTTGTGCTTTTTGAGGTCCTCCTCGAGTCGCTCGATCCGCTTGTTCGCCTTCTCGAGCGCCGCGGTTTCCGGGTTCACCTTGGTCTTGCGCTGGCTCGCCGACAGTGCGCCCTGAGCTGCGTTGTCGCGCGCCCGGCGCCACTCGGTGATGTGGCTCGAGTACAGACCTTCCCGGCGCAGGAGAGCGCCCTTGTCGCCGTCGCCGGCGCACGCGTCGTACTCGGCAACCATTCTCAGCTTGTACTCGGCGGTGAAGTTCCGCCGCGTCGGCTTCTCGGGAAGCTTCGGTGAGTCGTCGTCGCGCACAGCTTCATCATGTGCGCGCTGCATCAGCGAGGTTGGCATGGTCATCACTGTCTACCTAATCCGTCTCGCCCTTGAGGGATGGAATCGACTGCGGGTGTCTCAGGCCATGCTGACAGAAAGGGTGCCCCTTAGCGAGGACGATCGAGCCCATGCCCAAGGTGCCTTTCAGTCGCAGATAGTCCTCGGTGTAGATGAGGCGCTTGCCCCGCCGGATGGAGATGGCCGGCTCGCCGTCGTAGACGCCCATCTTCGGCACCTTGCCGAGCTCGATGAGAAGGCCGAGATGGCCGCCGAGGACGTCGGCCGACTCCTTCGAGCCGATCATGTGAGCAAGGATCCAGCGCGAGTAGCACGGCACCCCGACGAGCACTGGCAGCACCGCTGTCTGGCCGTAGCCGACAGGGATGTCGTAGGGCGGGAACCACAGGTCCCACTGGCACAGCTCGCCCGCCTTGTATTCGGTGCGCCCGAAGGCCTCCGGCACCGCATAGGCCGGTCGCAGCTCGGCCACTCGCTCGCGAAGCACCGTGATGCCACGCGTCCAGCCGATCCGCTCGGCCACGACCGTCGCCGGCATGTCCGGTGTCAGCGCCAGCAACCGGCGGATGGCCGGCTCGAAGGCATCCACGGCCGAGCCGCGACCCTCCCGAACGTAGCTCGGCGCCTCTTCTGAGCGAAGTGCCGTCCGAACGGTGTTGCGCGCCATGCCGAGCCTGCGGGCGATCGCCTTGATCCCCATCTTCTCAGCCCGGTGCAGCCTTCTGATCTCTGCCCATTCCTCCACGTCGATCACATTCCTTCTCCCGCTCGAGCCGATGTCGGTCGAGCCAGGATCGAGTCCAAACCACTGAAAGTGGTGGATCCCGGAGAGGGGGGTCAGTTTTCGACCGGTGATGGGGGGTCAGTATTCAGGCGGCGGCGACATCGAGTCACTTCTGAGGCAGGGCGGAAGCGGCGATGATCTGATCAAGCACTGACTGGCTCGGCAGAGCAAGCGGTGGCAGCGAGGGCAGTTCTCCTATGCGCGCAAAGGCACGCTCGATGAATGGGCCTTCAATGACCGGGCTGTGACAACAGGCGATCGTCGTGATCTCGAGGCTTTGCGCGAGGTCCACACGCTGTCCGTACTTCGCCTCGTCGACCAACGACAGCTACGGGCTCACCGCACCGAGGGCGAACATGGCCAAACCGAACGACCAAAACTCTGGATCGAGATCGGCAACACCCACCTGGGGATCGGGAAGCGGGGTGGCAAAGGTATCCGCGGACCAGTCCACCCCGGTGCTCGGGTCGAACAGCCCGCGGGTGATCGGCGAGTCGAACACCGGAGGACGCACCGCTCGCAGGACGCGGTCACCGACGTCGAGGGTCGCACCGTCCATGGCCCAGCGGCATCTGGGGAGCGGAGACTCGAAGCAGTTGGTGTGCCGTTCCACCACACCATCGCCCAGTTGCAAACGAGTTGCGCGTTCGGGCACGCAGCGAGCGTCTGCTCAAGGTTCCCGGTGTGGTCGATATCTTCGTGCCATAAGTGGATCCAACGCACATCGTCGGGCTCGACGAGGGACAATACGTCTTTCAATTACCGATCACGGTTGGCGATCGTGCGAGTGTCGACGATCATGGGCTCGGCGCCCAAGATGACCAGCGAGTTCATGTAAACGAACAGCGGGCTCGCCGAGTGCGGGCTGGACTGAGCGGACCAGCCACGTGTCAGGCGCGATCTGAACTGGCGGAATATCGATCCGCGGAGCCGGAGGTGCAAAAGTCGCAGCCGTCATCAAAGCACCTGTTCTCTCGAGCAAATAAGGATCTCTGACTAGCCGGTGAACGGCGTGCCGGTGTTGTAGACGGAGGCCGGAACGACCGAGCAGTGGAACGTCAGGTTTGGCGTTCCATCGCTGCCGTAGAGCGGGACCAAGATAGCGTCGGGGGGGTTGGCCGCGACATCCGCAGCGATCTGGGCGAGCGTCGTGACGTGCACGTTGGCCGCTGCCGCA
>JAKACA010000034.1 GCA_021796455.1 Actinomycetes bacterium | reverse complement strand
CGAACAGGTCGACCGACGCCTTGCACGCGTACAGCCCCGCGCCGGTGTCAGCGATCATCTCGATGAACTCGGGGATAGGCGGGATGTCGAGCTTCTCCATCTTCCGCTCGAGGTAGTGGGTCATGACGCTGGAGACCCCGGGCAGGCCGCCGGCCATGGTGGCAAGGTGCAGGCCCGGGTTGCCGACCGTTGCCACCTTGACGTGGCGGTAACGGGACTTGTGCACGGCATCGAGCCCGAAGAAGGTGAAGAACAGGTTCGTCTCGATGCCTTCGGCCCGGGCGCCGTTGCCCATGATCAAAGCCGGGTAGATGCCCTCCAGCGAGCCCTTGGACACGATGATCGACACTTTGGTGATGGCTTCAGACACGGTCTTGGTCCTTTCCCTGATCCGGGCGATCTCGTCCGGAACCGTTCGCGTTTGACCGCGGGCTCAGATGCAGCCGATCGGCTTCGGGATCCCGGCGATCTTGGCTGCGGTCTTGGCCGGCCCCTTCGGGAAGAGCTGGTAGAGCTCCTTCACCGAGACGCCGGAGGTCTTCCCGAGGACGCGGACCGATGGGCCGGCGCCCTTCTCCTCGTACTGCGAGCGCATGAAACGGATGACCACCCAGTGCCGGTCCGTGAGCTCCTCTATCCCCTCCGCCCGGGCGATCTCACGCGCCATCTGCTCGTCCCACTGGCTCGGGTTTTCAAGGAAACCCTCGTCGGTGACCTCGACAGGCTTGCCTGCATAGATAGCGGTCGTCATGTCGGCCTCTCCTCCTAGTTCCTCTCAGTTGGTGCTGCCCGGTTCAGCAGCCATGCTCAGGGCACGGTCGCCGTCGACTTGCCGTGGGTCGGCATGTCTGCCCCGATACCGGGGACGTCGCGTCCGGGCAGGAGGCCGTGCCAGTAAAGCGGCTGGAACATGAGCTTGCCGAGGTGGTTGAGACGCGACTCCTTGAGCAGCGGCAGTCCCACCCGGCTGGGGTAGTGCCCAGGAAGCGGCTCGGTGTCGTAGTTGAAGTCGATCAGCAACGCCTTGCCGAAGCCCGTCTCGATGAAACAGTTCGCGTGCCCGTCATAGAGGGCGTCCAACGGTGCGCCCCGGAGGAATTGGCGGACGTTCTCGACCAGAGTCTCCCCCTGGAAGTGCGTGACCGAGCCGGCTTTGGAGACAGGTACCCCGGCCGCGTCACCGAGCGCGAAGACGTTGGGGTGGGCTCGCGACTGCAGGGTGTGCTCGTCTACATCGATGAAACCCAGCTCGTCGCCGAGCCCTGGTGAGCGGCCCACGAACGGCGCACCGTTGTGGAGAGGGACGACGACTGCAAGGTCGAAGGGCACCTCCCGTCCGTCATAACCGATCAGCCGGCCACCGTGTCCGTCCACCTCCGCGGTGTTGAATTCGGTTACGAGCTCGACGCCTTTCGCGGCGAGAAGGTCGGCGAGGCGGGACGAAGCCACCGGTTTCGTGAACGCTCCGTCAAGAGGGGTGACGTAAGTCAGCTTGACGTCTGGCCGCATGCCGCGGTCGTGGAAGTACGAATCCGCGAGGAAGCAGAACTCGAGCGGGGCGACGGGGCACTTTATCGGCATGTCGATGACGTTGACGACGATCGAGCCGCCCCGGAAGCGCTCGAGCGCCTCGTGCAGCGCCGTGGCGCCGCCGGGCTCGTAGAAGGTGAAGACCTTCTCCCCCCAGCCGGGGCCGGTCAGTCCCTCGGTCTCCTCCGGTGCCAGTACCGCCCCGCTCGCGATGACGAGCACGTCGTAGCCGAGGCTGGAGCCGTCCTCCAGGAGCACCTGCTCGGCCTCGACATCGACCCGGTCGACCTTTCCCAGCCGGTAGGTGATACCCCGGTGCAGCTGGTGACCTCTCGGCCGGGTGATCTCATCGAGCTTTGCCAGCCCGAACGGGACGAACAGCAGCCCCGGCTGGTAGACGTGGTGATCGTCCTGGTCGACCACCACGATCTCGAGCTCGTCTGGTGGCTCGGCACGCCGCAGACGGTTGGCCACGATCGTGCCTCCGGTGCCGCCGCCGACAATGACTACTCGCTTGGTCACGGGCACCTCCGGCTCTGGCCTAAAGCATCCCGTTTCGTCCGGGCACTGTCACGGTAGGCCAGCCGCTCAGCTCGCGCTAGGGGCGAACGGCCCTTAGCAATAGGGCCCAGGGCCCAGCGCGGGGCTCAGGGCGCGGGGCGCATTGCAGGGTCCACGGGGTCAACCCGACTACCGGTCAGTCCATTGGCAGCAGGTCGACGTCATACTCGGAGACCCTCTCGTCAACGGTGATGAGAGTCAGGCCCTCCATAGCCGACTGTGCGATGAGCATACGGTCAAACGGGTCGCTGTGATGGGCAGAGAGCGCTCCGGCGGCCAGCGCGTGAGCCGCCGTTGGCTGCAGCTGCTCAAGCACGGTGAGATGTGATCAGGCTGTGGTTGAGCTGAGAATGGGTGGTTGAGACACTTAGACTGGCAAAAGATATCCGCTCGATGCGCGCATGGCCCAGCGTCTACCACTGTGGCCAGTTGCTCGGAAGGCTCCCTGTCGGCGGACTGTTCTGCAATATCCCGCCGGGGGCGCCGACAGCTTGGAGCAGCTGGGAGAAGTTGTAGCCGAACGCCGTTGAGTTGGCGCCGCCGAACTGTCCATAGGACATGGCCATCGTCTCGCCGAGGGCGGAAGGGTCGGCCCAGCCCGTCTCGATACCGTCAGGCCCCTCGTACATCTGGCCAAGGACGGTGCCGGCAGTCACGGTCTGGCCGACTTGCACAGTCGGCTCGATATCCTCGGCCGCGTACACCGCGAGGCCGGCGGCCGGGCCGCTCGACAGCTGGTAGACGATGTAAGTGCCTCCAGGCCAGCCGGCGTTTACGGTGTTGAGCACGACGCCATTGCCGATCGCGTAAATGGGGCCGTAGCCGCTGAAGTCGACCCCTTGGTCGATCCGCTCCGGGGACAGCGCGCTGATCGCCCTTATCGGGTTGGAGTAGCCGCTCGGTCCCGGTGTCGGCGGCGCCGGTGCTGGCGGTGGCGGAGAGGTCGGTGGCGGAGAGGTCGGTGGGGGCGTCGTCGGAGTGGTCGTGCTCGTGGTTGTGGTCGCCGGCACCGTGGTCGTCGTCGAGGTGGTGGTCGTCGTCGAGGTGGTGGTGGTCGTGACGCCAAGCAGCGTCGTCGGTGTCGCGGCCGTGGATGTCGTGACGGACGGCGCGATAGCTGCTATCCGGGCAGCCAGGAGGCTTTTCTCCGCGGCGCGCTCGGCGCGCTGGCTGCGCCGGTTCGCCGCGGCGAGTGCTGCAGCCAAGTTGCCCCGGGCGCTGGTCAACATCGCTTCGTCCGTCGCGATGGCGTTCTGAGCATCGCTACGAGCGCCGGCGAGCTGCACGAGGGTGGCCGCGGCACGGGCTCTGGCAACTTGGAGAGTACTCCTCGCCTGCTCGGTACGGCTCTGGTCGAACTCCCAGGTAGTAAGTGCAGTGTGAACGTTGCCGTCAGCGGCGTCGACATAGGCGGTCTGCTCAAGCGCGGTCGTGGCGTTGCCCGATCCGCTGAAGACTCCAGGCATCGAGGAGTCCATCCCCATCCCGGTCACATAGGCCTGGATCGCCACGCCACGTAGGAGGAGAGTCGCTCGGTGCTCGGCGCGACGATCGGCGCGGAGGCGGACGCGGTCTGCCGCGATGCTCACGTCGAGGGCGTCGACATGACCCTGGACGGCGTCGTAGTGGCTGACAATGGCCTGCACCTCGGCCCCGGTTACGGCAATGCGCTTCTCTAGCTGGGCAATCTGGTTCCGGTCCGAGCCGACGCTGGCAGAAGCCGCGCCCGGGGTTGCTCCAACTATCAGGACGCCGATCGCCAACACAGCCGAGATAGCTGCGAAGAGACTGGCACCGCGCCGGTGCCTCCCGGGCGCACCGCGGCGCGGCCTCCGGCTAGCCCTGTCCTGGCTAGGGGAGTCCACGAGCAACTGCCGGCACTTCAGCCACATGGACAACAGCAATAACACGATTTCCTAGGTTACCTGACCGCCGCCAGGGTTAATCAAACTGCAACACCGTGCCTGAGCCAGCGTCGCCGGGGCTCCGGCTAGTCGCGTGTGCTCACTCCACGGAGACGCGGCGGGAGGCCGTGCCCCGAGCTCGGCGCCCTTTGGCCCCTGAGTGCCCTTTGGCCCCGGAGTGCCCTGGGTGCGCTGAGTGCCCTGGGTGCGCTGAGTGCCCGGACTTGCCCTCGACAAGGAGCCCGAGCCCGATGCCGAGCATCCAGACGTCCTTGCTGACGGCCGTTCCGGCCTGAGTTGGCCAGATGCTGTCGGCCTTGCGCAGGGCCGGCGTGCGCCAGTACATCGTGAGCAGGCTCCCGGAGAAACCGCTCAGAGCCGCGCCTGCGAGCCTGCTCGGCACGAAAGGCGTGAGGAGCACAGTACCCACCGCTATCTCGGAGGCTGCGAGCACGCGCAGGAATCGTTCCGGCGCGACGTGCTTGAGCACGGGGAAGGCACCGGCCGCCATGCCGTGGATCGCCTTGGCGCGCTCCGCGTCTCCGTGCCACTTCTCGAGACCGGAGTGGAGGATGAAGCCACCGGTTGCCACCCGGCCGGGGAGATCTCGCGCCTTGGACCTAAAGCTCATGTCTACTCCTTGGGTTCATCGAGTGCAACGGTACTCTGAAAGCAAGATTACACTGAAGGCACGATGGCCGATCTGGAGAGCTCACAGCCCGGTGACGAGGAAGTTCTACCGGCAACCGTGGACCACTCCGCGCATCTTGCCGACGGCGGCAGGCGGGACCGCAAGAAGCAGGCGACGCACCGAGCACTGCGAAACGCCGCTCTCGAGCTCGTCGCGGAGCGTGGGTACGCAAACGTCACGGTCGAAGACATCGCCGAGGCAGCCGATGTCGCGACCCGGACGTTCTTCAACCACTTTCCGTCCAAGGAGTCGGCCGTGATCGGCGCCGATCCCGAGCGCATCGAGCACCTTCGACTCACCCTGCTCGAAAGACCTCCCGAGGAGTCGCCGCTCGAGGCGCTGCGCGCGGTGACAGTGGAGTACGCGACCGTGATCGACCAGGAGCTCGATGATCTCGGTGAGGGAAGGGAGGCGTGGTTCCGGCGGTTGTGCATCGTACGCGGGGATCCCGACCTTCTCGGCGCCTATGTCGGCCACATTTCCGAGGTCGAGCGAATCCTCGTCTCGGCACTGGCAGAGCGACTGGGCCGGGATCGTCTCCATGACCCCTACCCAGCGCTGGTGACCGCGGCCGTCCTCGCGGCAGGCCGTGTCGCCGCCCTGTACTGGAGCGCGAACGGCGGTGCGGGGTCGCTTGCCGAGCTCACCGGCGCCGCCATCGACAGCCTCGCTGGTGGGCTCGTCGATGCGACGACGTTCGACTCCGTACGGGGGCCCGCGGCCCGCGGCCCTCGTCGGTCGCCGCCTCGTAGCCCCGGCGGCTCTTGACGACCCACCTGACACAACTGAGACGAGTGAGGAGATATGACAGAGGTATCGATAGACACCGCCGAGGGCAGCCCCATCCCGGGACTCAGCCACCGCCGCGTGCTCCTGATCATCGGTGCGCTGATGCTCGGGATGTTCCTTGCCGCCCTCGACCAGACGATCGTCTCGACGGCGCTCCCGACGATCGTCGCCGACCTGAACGGCGCCTCGCACCTGGCCTGGATCGTTGTCGCCTACCTCCTGGCTGCGACGGTCTCGACGCCCCTTTGGGGCAAGCTCGGCGACCAGTACGGCCGTAAGGTCTTCTTCCAGGCAGCCATTGTCATGTTCGTCCTCGGCTCGGTCCTGTCGGGGCTGAGCCACAGCATGATCGAGCTGATCGCGTTCCGCGCTTTCCAGGGGCTCGGCGGCGGTGGGCTCATGGTCGGAGCCCAGGCGATCGTCGGCGACGTCGTCTCCCCCCGAGATCGCGGCCGCTACCAGGGGCTCTTCGGCGCGGTGTTCGGGATCGCGAGCATCGTCGGCCCTCTTCTCGGAGGCGTCTTCGTCGAGCAGCTCTCGTGGCGCTGGATCTTCTATGTGAACGTCCCGATCGGGGCAGTCGCCCTCGTCGTGGTCGCGATGCAGGTGCCGGGGCATCTCCGGCGCATCCCCCATGTCATCGACTATCTCGGGACCTGCGTCCTCGTGCTTGCGGCTACCTGCCTCGTGCTGTTCACGAGCCTTGGGGGCACGAGCTACCCCTGGGGGTCCCCGACGATAATCGGTCTCGGAGTTGGCGGAGCGCTGCTGGTCGGTGTGTTTGCGCTCGTGGAGCGCCGGGCCGTCGAGCCAGTGCTCCCCCTCCATCTCTTCTCCAACCGGACGTTCTCGGTCGCAAACGTGGCCGGCTTCATCGTCGGCTTCGCGATGTTCGGAGCTGTCACCTATCTGCCGGTGTTCTTCCAGATCGTCCGCGGTGAGTCCCCGACGATCTCGGGCCTGCAGCTGCTCCCGCTTCTCGTCGGGATGGTGGTCTTCTCGACTGGGTCGGGTTTCATCATCTCGAAGACCGGACGGTACCGCGTGTTCCCCGTTGTCGGGACTGCCCTCGTAGCTGTCGGACTTCTCCTTCTCTCCCGGATGGACATCGCCACGAGCTCGACTCTCGCGGCCCTCTACATGTTCGTCCTCGGCGTCGGACTCGGCTGTGTGATGCAGGTGCTCGTCCTCGTAGTCCAGAACGCGGTGCCGTACAGCGAGCTCGGCGTGGCGACTTCGGGAGCAACTTTCTTTCGCTCGATCGGTGGATCCTTTGGCACCGCGATATTCGGCGCGATCTTCTCCAACCTGCTTGTCGGCGAGCTCGTAAGGCACGTTGGGCACGCGAAGCTGCCGAGCGGGGTAACGAGCGCGAGCATCACACCGGCGATACTCGACAGCCTGCCCCGGGCGCTCCACCACGGCATCGCCGTCGCGTATGCCCAGTCGATCCAGACGGTCTTTCTCGTGGCAGCGCCCATCGCCGTCGTTGCATTTGTCGCGTCCTGGCTGATTCCCCATGTCGAGCTGCGGCGGGGCGTCAGCACGCCCGTGCTACCTGCAGATCCCGACCTTGTCCCAGCTGGCCTCGACCTGGCGCACGGTGAGCTGTGATGGCTCCGGCGACTCAGGCAACGTCGAGCTGAACCGTCTCTAGTCCCACAACCAGGAAAGAGAAGCCTCCGTGACACGGTTCTTCACTGGCCTTGGCCGGTTTGTCGTCCGCTTCCGCGTCCTCATCGTCGTGCTCTGGGTCGTCGTCCTCGTCGTCTCGACCAAGGCGCTTCCCTCCCTGAGCAGCGAGGTGAACAACGACAACAGCCAGTTCCTCCCGGCCAGCGCCCCGAGCTCGAGGGCAGCCAGCCTCGCGACACCGATACTTGGCAACGCCCAGACCGATAGCGAGATCATCATCGTCGGCCTCGACAGGTCTGGACTCTTGACGCCCGCCGACGAGGCGGCCCTCGCCCGTGAGGTCGCCGCTGCACGCCAGGTTCCCCAGGTGATCTCGGCGAGGGCGCTCGCTGTCTCCCACGACGGGCGCGCCGCTGAGCTCGTAGTCGACGTTCATGTGAACCAGGCCAACATCACCCTACAGACGAAGGTGATCGACAACCTCCAGGCCACCTTCGCGAAGATCGCCGCGCCCCCGAGCCTGGAGGTCCGCCTCGCGGGCCCGGTCGCCACGAACGTCGCCAACAAGTCAAGCTCCGCCAAGGCGGGAAACGAGACCCAGAGCCTCTCCTTCATCTTCATCATCATCTTGCTTCTCGTGATATTCCGGTCCCTTCTCGCTCCACTTGTCACCCTCCTCCCGCCTGCCTTCGCGCTCGGCATCTCGACGCGCTTCATCGGGGGCCTCGGCGCAAACGGCCTCAAGATCTCCGAGATCACCGAGCTGCTCCTCATCGTGCTGCTGCTCGGAGCCGGCACCGACTACGGCCTCTTCCTCGTCTTCCGGGTCCGCGAGGAGATCCGTCGCGGACTTGATGCCAAGGCGGCGGTCGACCACGCGCTCGTGCGCGTCGGAGAGTCGATCAGCGCCTCGGCGGGCACCGTGATCATCGCTCTCCTGACGCTCCTGATCGCAAGCTTTGGCATCTACAAGGACCTCGGGGTTCCCCTTGCACTCGGCGTGGCAGTGATGCTCCTCGCGGGGCTCACGCTCCTGCCAGCGCTCCTCGCGATCTTCGGCAAAGCGGTGTTCTGGCCGTCCAAGCTTTCGGCGGACGCCGATCGTGCCGGTGCCTGGGGCCGGGTTGCCACGGAACTGGTCCGCCGTCCGGCGCGGACCCTCGGCATCGGGCTTGTGGTGTTCGCCGCCCTTGCGGTGTCCGCGCTCGGGTTTCGATCGGGCGGTTTTGGTGGCGCGCTCAATGCCCCCGCGGGCACCGACGCCGCGGCGGGCAATGCCATACTGGCCCAGCATTTCCCCCAGTCGAGCTCCAACCCGGCAAACCTCATATTCGCTTACGACCAGCCGGTATGGGACAGGCCGGCTGCCGTCGTCAGCGCCGAGCTAGCGCTCAGGTCGTCCGGCCAGTTCCGCCAGCTCGCGGGACCGCTCGACCCGAACGGCACCGTGCTCGCCCCCGCTCTGTACGCGAAGTTGCACCGCGAGCTCGGACCGCCACGCGCACTGAAGCCGATAGAGCCTGCAGGCCTGCGGATCCCCGTCGCAGAGTACAACGCCTACCGCTCGACGGCGCTTTTCGTGAGCCCCGACGGCCGGACGATCCAGTTCGAGGCGACACTTGTCGCCGGTGGGCAGCAGACGACGGCCGCTCTCGACGCGACCCCGCGCATCCGCACCGTGGTGTCGCTCGCGGCGGCGCGCTCGGGGGCCAGAGCCGATGGTGTCGCCGGAGAGGCCGCGGCGCTCTATGACGTGAGCAGCTCGTCCAACCACGACCTCATCCACATCATCCCCATAGCCATCCTCGCGATCGCGGTGTTGCTCGCGCTCGTGCTCCGCAGCGTCGTGGCGCCGCTCTACCTGATAGTGAGCGTCGCGCTCTCCTACCTCGCGGCGCTCGGGGTGTCGACGATCCTGTTCATCGACATCGGGGGGAGCTCGGGGCTCACCTTCATCCTGCCGTTCCTCATGTTCATCTTCCTCTTAGCCCTGGGCGAGGACTACAACATCCTCGTCATGACCCGGATACGGGAGGAGGCACACGTCCGGTCCCTTAGGGACGCGGTCGTCCATGCCGTCAGCCGGACCGGACCTACTGTCAGCTCGGCCGGGCTTGTCCTTGCGGGTACCTTCGGTGTGCTGGCAGTGAGTGCCGGCAGCAGCCCGAGCAGTGGGCAGGTGCGAGACATCGGCGCCGGGATCGCGATCGGGATCTTGATGGACACCTTCCTCGTCCGGACTCTGCTCGTGCCCTCGACCGTGGCGCTGCTCGGGCGGTGGAACTGGTGGCCGGCGAAGGTCGGTCGTGACCGAGACCCTCAGGAAGCGCCGGTGCGGAGCCCGAGTGGTTCCACCAAGTAGAAATGCCGGACTCTCCGGCGGACGAGGAACGGAACCAGCAAGCGCGCCGTGGCTCCCGGCACTGCGGTGACAAGGCCGTCTCGCCGGAGCTCGCGGGTCGTCGTTCGGACGAGGGCCCACTCGCCCTGCATCACGAACCCGACCAAGAAACGCAGCTCGTGCCAAGCCCTCACCTCCCTTTGGCGGTAGGGCGAGAGCTTGGAGATCGGCAGCTCCCGATCGAGCATGGCGCGCATGGCGTCGTGCACGCGGCGCCCATTCTTCGAGTAGCTCGCCGGGGTGTCCCGGTAGCGGACGAGCCGCCCGTCCAGCTTGAGGATCGTGCCAAGCCGAGCGCACCTGAGCCAGAGGTCCCAGTCCTCCACCCCGTCCAGCCTCGGATCGAAACCCCCGAGCCTGCGCACGGCATCGGTGCGGGCGAGCACGGTCGAGGTCTGGAAACGGTTCAGCAGCAGCACGTCGAGAGACGAGATCCGCCGCGAGCGGTTCTTCGCCACCGGTTGCGGCGTGGCCCCGTCGAAGGGTCCCCAGTTGCAGGCGACGATGACGGCGTCCGAGTGCTGCTCGGCGACGGCGAGCTGGAGGTGGAGCCGGTCGGGCTCCCAGACGTCATCGGCGTCAAGAAACGCCACCCAGCCGGTGCGCACCAGCTCGAGTGCCCTGTTGCGTGCTCCCGCCGGCCCGGCGTTGGGCTGCCTGATCAGTTGCACCTCGGGAAACCCGGTCGCGACGATCTCGGCGGTACCGTCGCTCGACCCGTCGTCCACGACGATCACTTCGTCAGGTGGGCTTGTCTGGTTCCGAGCTGACTGGAGCGCTTCGGCGATCGTCGCGGCGTTGTTGTGGGCGGGGACGACGACGCTGACGGCGTTGGCGACGGCCGGCTCGCGCTCGACCGTCATGAAGCTCCTTGGCCTGCAGGACAGGGCAGCGGCAGGTAGCCGAGCGCCGTGAGCGCGCTGCGAGCCGCCTCCCGATCGTCGAGGAGGATCAGCGTTTCTCCCTCGTGTTGGGTGGACTCATGACCTCGCCCCGTGATGAGCACCACGTCGCCAGGTTGTGATCGCGCGATGGCTCTGCTGATAGCCAGCCTGCGATCCGGCTCGACGAGCACCTCGCAGGAGGTTTGCGCGAGGGTGCCCAGCCTCACCTCCTCGATGATCGCAAGGGAGCTTTCCCGTCCCGAGCTGTCGGTGGTGAGGAAGACTTCGTCAGCGGCTGCGGCAGCTCGCCCGAGATCCTGGCGTTTCGTGCGGTCGCGGCCACCTCTGGCGCCTACCACGAGCCGAAGCCTGCCGCCGCCTGGTGCGAGCCGCCGACTTGTCGCCAGGCGTTCGGCGAGCGCGTCTGCGGTGTGGGCGTAGTCGACGACGACCAGGAATGGCTGCGTGCCATCGATGACTTGGAAGCGGCCCGGAACGGGAGGGGTGGAGGCGATGTTGCGACTCGCGACATCCGGGTCGCTCCCGAGCACCACCGCGGCAAGGTAGGCAGCTGCGATGTTCGCGGCATTGCACTCCCCGACGACCGGCGCCCATAGATCGGCGTCGACACCGGCTCCGTGCAGCGACACGGCCGTGCCGCGCAGATCGCTGGAGCCCAGCTCGACGTGAACGTCTGCATCCGGGCTCTGGCCGAACGTCACCACCGGAACTGCTATCTGGTGGGCCAATCGGCGTCCCCAGGCGTCGTCGAGGCACACGAGCGCCCGACCGCAGCGAGAGGGCTCAAAGAGCTGTGCCTTGGCGGCGTAGTACTGCTCGATCGTGCCGTGGTAGTCGAGATGCTCGGCGCCAAGGTTCATGAATACTCCCAGGCTGAACCATGTGCCGTCGACTCGGCGCTGCTCCAACCCGTGCGACGAGACCTCCATCACCGCGTAGCTCATCCCGGCTCCGAGCATCTCGGCGAGCATCCGCTGCAGGTCGGGGGCTTGAGGAGTTGTGAGCATCGAGGGCCTGTTGGTTCGTCCCGTGCGAGTCTCGACAGTGCCGATCAGCCCCGCGGGTACCGACTCGGTGCTGAGGGCGGCGTTGCAGAGATGGGCCGTAGTCGTCTTCCCGTTCGTACCGGTTATCCCCACGACGGTTAGTAGCCGCGAAGGGTGGCCGTGAACGGCAGATGCGAGTGGCCCTATGGCCTGTCGCACTGACGGTACGACGAGCTGGGGCACAGGGAGGTCGAGCACGTGGTCGACGACGAGGCCGGAGGCACCGGCCGCGACCGCGTCCAGGGCGAAGTCATGACCGTCGCGCTCTCCTCGGAGCGCGCAAAAGAGCCAGCCGGTATTAACCTGGCGGCTGTCGTGAGTGAGGTCGACGACATTGCAGTCCCCGACGGCGTAGGCCCCATCGATGGATCCCGCGAGCTGATCCAGCGATAGTCCCATCTAACTCGCCGGCAGCGTGTTGCGCCGGGGGGCTGGATGGGCTGCATGTGCGGGATGCTCGTGTCGCTTCCTGGCACCCCTCTCCGACGTCACGGGCTCCGAGTATGTTCGGCCGTTCGGTACAGCTCGCCTCACCGAACTCTGTCTTGGGTGGCTCTTTGCCGTTTCTTTGCGAACGCTGCAGCGTAGCGAGTCAACTTGGCGAGGGCCCGGGAGCTGCAGGTGGGCGTGAGCTCGGAGTTGGGCGTGGCGGTCCGGCAGATCCCGGAGAGCGTGAGCTCGGAGTTGGGCGCCCGGGGCGAGTCGTGCTAAACGTCCTCCCATGGCGATATCAAAGATAGAAGGCATCACGCTCGTTGTCGGTGTCACCTCGATGGAGGAGGCACTGAGCTTTTACGGGGGTTTCTTCGGGCGCGCTCCGGACTTTATCCTCGCCGACGACTTCCAGGAGTACCAGGTGGTGGCGAACATGTGGTACCAGCTCACGACGCGGGTCTCGCCTGGCAAGGGCCGCCGCGTGCGCTTCGGCGTGGCCGACATCTCCTCGGAACGACGCGCTCTGCTCAGCCAGGGAATCAATGTGAGCGAGATAGCAGGTGAGCCGGGAGTCGTTGCCTGGTGCCAGTTCAGCGATCCGTTTGGCAACCCGCTCGGCTACTTCCAGGACCTGGCCAAGCACCCAGACCCTGGTCTCCTCCGAGCTGCCGGCGCCCTTGACCGCTTCGAGAACGGCTAGCTGCCGGGCAGGCGGCAGTAGGGCTCGGAGAGTGAGAGATTGGGGTTGTAGAAGGGATCCCCTGCGGCGATGACTTGCTCCCAGCGAGCTGCAAAGGTTCCGTAGCCGGCATCGCCTCCGCTGGCGTATCTTCCCATTGCCGGGTCAGGACGTGGCCCGGAGCAGGTGATCCTGGCCAAGGGGTTGTAGACGACTAGCAAACCCCGATCGCGCAGTCGCAGGCAGTAGTCCACGTCGCTCAGCCCAAGCGGCAGCTCCGCATCGAAACCGCCCATCTCGTCAAGCACCGACCGCCTCGTCGCGAAGCACGCGCCACTCACGGCTGAGCAGTCGCGAACGAGCTCATTCCACAGCTGGTAGCCGTTGCGTGTGACTGGGAGTCCTTCCAGCAAGCTGGCGGCAGCCCCCTGCAGGCCGATGACGATGCCACCGCGGCGCAAGCTCCCGTCCTCTCCCACAAGCATCGCCCCGGAAGCGCCGACGTCCTCGCGCTGGGCTTGGGCGACGAGTGCCGACAGCCAGCCGGGGGAGCATGCGATCGCGCTGTCGTCTATGAAGACGAGCAGCTGTCCTCTCGCGTTGAGGGCCGCCTCGTTGTTGAGCTTCGCCCAGTTGTCCGGTGCAGGTGTCGTGACGACGCGCACCTTCGGGTCTGCCTGGATATCGGCGAGAAGGGCACGAATCTCGGGAAGCTCGTGGCCGTTGTCAACGACGAGGATCTCGTAATTCCCGTACTCCGGCGAGGCGGATACGGCGCGGTAGCAAGCCCCCAGACGCGATGGGTCTTCGCCAGAGTGCACGACGATGCTGACGAGAGGTTCGCCTTGGACTCCTCGCCTCAGGTAGAAGTAGCCTGGGTGCCGTCGGTGCGGCTCTACCTCTGCCGCAATCGCGCGGCGCGCGATCGCATCCTCGAGAGCGCGCTGAGCGGCAGAACGAGCCCAGGGCTTCGCAGCGCTACTGCCTGCGGCCGAGCCCCGCAGGACCCTCCAGTGATAGAGGATCTCCGGCACGTGGACTATCGAACCTGCTCGCTCGCTAGCTCGCAGCATGAGGTCGTAGTCCTGGCTGCCGTCGAGCTCAGAGCGCAAACCGCCGATGTCGGTAACTAGGGATCGTCTGACCACTAGCAGGTGGCCCATGTACGAGGTGCTCAGGAGCAGGTCGGGAGACCAGCCCGGCTTGAAGTTGGGCTCATGGCGTACGCCGGCCTCGGTGAGCTTGTCTTCGTCGCTGTAGAGGAGGTCAGCTCCATCGTTGGAGGAAATGGCTGTCGCCATCGTCTCGAGGGCGCTGGGGTGGAGCTCGTCGTCGTTGTCGACAAAGGCTACGAAATCTCCCGACGCTCGGCTCAGACAGGCGTTCGTTGCAGCTGAGATGCCGCCATTTGTCGCGCGGGTAACGACTTCGACGCGCCTATCGAGCTTCGCAAACGACGACAGTTGGAGATCGAGCGCCGAGTCATTCGAGCCGTCATCGCAGATGACGAGCTGGAGCGCGGGGAAGCTCTGGCTGAGGATTGAGGCTACGCACCGCTCGAGGGCCCACGCGGGCGGGCGGTACGCGGGCACTACGACGCTGAAGAGGGGGTGGTCGCTTCCCCTGTGGCGGCGGGCTCCGAACCGGTGACGCCGTGCCGGCGTCTCGGCGACGGGAGCGAGCGCGACAGGTTCTCCACGGTCTTCCAGCCACTCGTGGTAAGCGGCCGTATCCTCGGTGGCGTTTGTCGGGTAGGCGGGCAGGGGGGGTTCCGGCACGGGGGGAGGTGCGAGCACGCGGGCGAGCTGGTTGGTCGCCCAGTCGAGCCCGTTCCACATCGCCTCGAGCTGGTCGTGCAGACCGAGGATGGCGGTCGCCCAGGGAGACTCGACTTGCGTAGCGGGTGGCTCGAAGCAGTCGTGAGCTCCCATCAGGCCCTCGATAGTGGAGAAGAGCCGCCTCTGGGTATCGAGGACGAGTCCTTCGCATTCCAAACCGCGACCGTGCTCGAAAGCGACGTCATTGCCGTGCGGTCCGACGGCCCTCACCACTCGTTCAACTAATTCGCCCGAGTCCCGATCGCCGCCCGCTCCGGCACGCCGGCGCACGACAGCAGGTGTTCCGTGCGACCCTGCTGTCGCGGCACCCAGGCGAGCAAGAAAGTCCGCCGTCCGAGCGGTCCAACCCCCCGGATCGGTCGTGACCGCGCGCACGGATGTGACCAGGACGGGCAGCCCCCGCAAGTGTTCAAGGGCGCCCCGTTGGTAGCGCTCCCAGAGCGCGAGTGCCTGCAAGGTGGAGATTCCGTGCCCCTCGAGGACAGCCGCAGCCTCGAGAGGAGCGACCGCGACGAAGACGACCGCTCGACGCTCGTTCGATTGTCCGCTGGCCGGGAGCGATGGATGCGGGACCTCGTAGCCGAGAGCGCGAATGGCCTCGGCGACGAGCCTGGCGTGCTCTTCTGGCAGACCGATGACGGTGATGTCGATCCGGGGGAGTCTTGGCTCGGCGGGGCTGCTCACCGGGGCGCGCGGTGCCGACATGGGTGTGGGCGGGGGCATGGCTGGGGGAGAGGCGCTCAGCTGTCGGGGAACGGCCCCAGGGTTCTCCCGTGCCGGGCGACGAGAGAGCGCAACGCAGTTGCGTCCCTGCTAAAAGCATCAGCCAGGCTAGGTGCGATCTCGGCGGAGATGCCGTCTGGCATGGTGGCGCCTTCGGAGATCATCTGGGCCGTCGCCTCGAGCAGCCGAGCGCCGCGGCTGAGGGCTGCCTGTGGTAGGTGGATCTCGCGATAGTCGGTTGTGAGCGGCTCGGCCAGGAACTGCCCAAGCGCCGAGAGCAGCTGCAGGGCTCCATGAATCCCGACCTCGTCGACGTTGACCCTCCTGATCTGCGCCGCCTCCGCCAGGCCGGCGATGCACCGTCCGAGGACCTCGGGATCGACCGGGACGTTTCGGGGCTGGTCGGCCAGATTGGCGCCCGGCTGCTCGTCGGCCAAGTCGATCGCTGCTCCGACGGCGAGCTGCCGAAGATCCTCAGCGCGCAGGTAGCGGCGAGCCGACTTCTCGGTGATCCCGAGAGCGTTCGCGACATCGGCGACCTTGAGCCGCAGGAGGTTGGCGACGTCAGAACGAGAGGCCACAAGGTGGAAACTTGCCAGCTCCTCAAGGACAACGTCCGTGCTCGTGTCGAGCCAGCCTCGGCGTCCTCTCGTAGAAGGCGGTCGCGTCGACTCCGCCCGCGCGGGAGTCGCCCGCGCGGAAAGTCCCCGCGCCCTGGGGGCCAAGCTCTCGATCACCTCGTCGACATCCTTCTCGGGGCCGACAAGCTCGACGCCGTCTGCATGGGGTGAAGCGCCGTAGATGACCCGCTGGGAGCCGGGGCTGACTGCCATGGCCTCCAGAAGGGATAGATAGGACTTCTCCGGTATGACGACCGAGACGATCTCGCCCTCCTTCGCAGCGCGGGTCGTCCCGGAGCTGGCTCTCTTGTTGGAGACAGGATGCGACAGGTCGTATTGGGAGCCCTGCCAGCCATCAAGTAGCCCAGCTTCGCCGCAAGCAGGGCACCACCACGAGATACGTGACGGACTATCTCTACGCTCCACAACGAGCCGGCCTTCGCACGGACGCCGTCCCGGCCGCCGGCGGCACGGCAGGGCGGTGTTGCGGGGCCCAAATGTCCGCGGTGCCGGTGCCGTTGCCGCCAGGGATATCCGAGCGAGGTAGCGCGCCATGCGAAGTGCCGGGCCTGGTGCGTCGGGGTCCAGCTCGATGCCGTCGAAGTGGCGAAGGTCGCTCACCATGAACACCAGCTTGACGATAGTGACCGGCGACCGGGTCCGTGAGCATGGTGCCGGCGGGCAGAGAAAGCGGGCCGCTCAGGTCGAAGGTGGTGCCGGCGGGCGGAGAAAGCGGGCAAGAGCCCGGTCCGGGTAGTTCAGTTGCCTCCGTAGAACGGATGGCGGATGGTCTCTCGTGACTCGACAAGTGCCCTGTTGGCTGCCGGGTCGCGGCCCTGCACGGCTTCGCGGACGGCGGCTGCGACTGCCTGGCGGGCCGAATGGCGAACAGCTGTCTCCTCGCGAGCGTCAGGGTCGATCCAGAGCGAGACGAACACGAGGCTCTCCTGGTCGGCCTCGAGCAGGTCGGCTGCTACCGAGTCGAGGACGCCCTGGGCGACGCCGACTTGGGCTGCACCGAATATCAGGGTTTCGCCGAAAGCGTCAGCGGGAGCGGACTTGTTGAGCAGGACCGTCGGGGGGTTGAGGGTCTCATACGACGGCTGGTCGACTCCGATGGAGACGAGGATAGGGGTAAAGCCGACTGAGGGCGTGGTGAAGGCGGTGATCATCGTGGCCGCGGTGGGACTGCCCCGCCTCGCGAGGATCACGTTGACGTGAACCCCGTTCGGCTTGGCGCCACCCCAGCCCTGGGCGATTCGTCCGTCTATGTCTGTCGGTGCGGCCATGGCGGTGACCTTTCGCTTGTGTAGTCCGCTATCGCGCAGAGGTGGCAGCGGGTTGGTCGCCATCGAAGCTGACCACCCCTCGAGCCAGGTGCCCGGCGCGCATGTCGTCGAATGCCGAATTGATGTCGTCGAGCGCATAGGTGCGGGTGACGAGCCGGTCAAGAGGAAGGCGCCCCTCGGCATACAGGTCGAGGATCCGGGGCATATCGGTGTGGGCCCGGCAGGACCCGTAGAGGCTGCCCGTGACCACCTTCTCGTGGCGAACGAGAGCGGGTCCGGGCAACCTGACCGTATCTCCGGCGCCCGGGACGCCGACGCACACGATGGTCCCTGCCCGTCTCGTCACCTCGAAGGCCGCGAGGACGAGCTCGGTGCGCCCTGCTGCCTCGATCGCAACGTCAGCGCCCTCGCTGTTGCCGAGCGACCTGACGAAGGTGCCGACATCGACCTCGCGAGGGTCGACGGCAGCGGTCGCGCCGACTTCCAGGGCGAGGAGGCGCTTGCTTGCCACCGGGTCGACTGCGACCACATGGCGCGCGCCGGACAGAGCGGCGGCCATCACGGCACTTAGGCCAACGCCTCCCGCGCCGAACACGACGACGGTCGATCCCGGCTCGACCTTGGCTCGGTTGACGACGGCTCCGTAGCCGGTCATGACAGCGCATCCGACTAGAGCGGCGACGGAGAAAGGCACGTCAGGTCTTATCGGGACGCAGCTCGCCTCGTCGACGACCGTCGCTTCGGCGAAGGTCGAGAGAAACGAGTAGTGGTACAGCGCCTCACCCTCATAGGAGAGCCGGCGCTCCCCCGAGACGAGGGTGCCGGCGAGCAGGGCGGGTGTCGCGACCGAGCAGAGGTTGGGGCGACCCGCCTCGCAGTGGTAGCAGTGCCCGCAGCTCGGGACCCACGACAGCACCACATGGTCTCCCGGGGCGACGGCAGTCACATCGTCGCCGATAGCCTCGACGATCCCAGCCCCTTCGTGGCCGAGCACGCTCGGGAACGGCGAAGGGATGGCGCCGGTCATGGTGTGCCAGTCACTGGCGCAGATGCCGGTTGCAGCCATGCGGACACGGACTTCGTGCCGCCCAGGCGGGGCCAGCTCGACGTCGACGATCCTCAAGGGCTCGTTCTGGGCGAAAAGGACGGCTGCTTTCATCGGTGCTCCTTGTAAGTTCGTGCAGGCGGATCAGCTCGGCGGGCGGGTGGGCGGTCTCGAGGCGCCGTCTCAGGCATCGAGAGCGCCGGGGCTGTCCGGGACGTCCACCGCGTGCTGCCGGAGCACCTCCAGCGGCACGATCTCGAGCGCCTGCTCGTTGGTGGACGCCAGCACGACATGGGCGGCCGATCCAGCGATGTGGGCCCGGAGCCAGTTGGCCGCGGTGACGCACCAACGGTCGCCTGGCACGAGGCCGGGGAAGCCGTACTGCGGCATAGGGGTGCTGAGGTCGTTGCCGATGCCGCGCTGGTGCTCAAGAAACCCCGACGTCACCACCGCGCAGATCGTGTGACTACCCCGGTCCTCCGCGCTCGTGCGGCAGCATCCATCGCGGAAGAAGCCGGTCAGCGGATCGGTGCCGCATGGTTCCAGCTCGCGGCCTAATACGTTGCGATCAACCATGCCTGCAGTATTGCCCAGCCGCGGGCTGTTGACGACCGACCACTTGCCGGGGCCTGCGGCCAGGAGCCACGGCCGGGAGCCACGGCCAGGAGCCACGGCCGGAGCCGATCGCTATGTCACGAGCTGATGCTTCAAGATCTTGCCCATCGCGTTTCTGGGAAGCGCTTCCAGAGTACGGATCTCGCTCGGGCATTTGTGCTTCGCGAGGAGCGCCTGCACATGGATGCGAAGCTCGTCGGGAGAGACGCCGTCTAGGACTACGTAAGCGACGATGCGCTGGCCCTGCTCTTCATCGGGCACTCCGACGACGGCAGCTTCGTGAACCGCCGGGTGGTCGAGGAGAGCATCCTCGACTTCCCCGGCTCCGACCCGGAAGCCGTTGGTCTTTATGAGGTCAGTCGTCATGCGGCCGACGATGCGGTAATTGCCGTCTCCACCCGCCATCGCGGCGTCGCCTGTGCGAAACCAGCCGTCCTTGGTGTAAGAGGCCGCCGTCTCCTCGGGCCGGCCAAAATAGCCGTCGAAGAGGAACGGGCCGCGCACATGCAACTCGCCGATGGCCGCCTGGCCGGAAACGACGCAGTCGCCATCCTCGTCGACCACGCGGGCTTCGATGCCCGCGAGGGGCACCCCGACAACTCCGGGACGTCGGTCGCCGTCGGACCTTACGCTGAGGGTGATCTGCGTCTCGGTCATGCCATACCGCTCGACCGGGGGGCTGCCGGTGAGCCTGGCGAGCTGTTCGTATGTCGAGACAGGCAGGGCGGCGCTGCCGGAGACCAAGAGTCGTGCAGCTGCGAGAGCACGCGCGGCGCTTTCGTCGCGAGCGATACGAGTCCATACCGTCGGCACGCCGAAGTACAGCGAACCTCGAGCCGCCGCGTAATCGGCCGGCTGCGCGCGGACTGTATGGAGGAGCGGGGAGCCGATGTGCAGCGGTCCGAGCACCCCGAGGACGAGCCCGTGCAGGTGATAGAGGGGAAGGCCATGCACGAGCACGTCGTCCGCGGTCCACGACCAGGCGTCGGCGAGCGCGTCGAGACATCCCGCGATGGCTGAGGTCGACAACGAGACGCCCTTGGGCCTTCCCGTGGTGCCGGAGGTGTAAAGCACGAGGGAAGCGTCTCCCACGCGCGCGCTCCCGCTCCCGCTCCCGCTCCCGCGCAACTCGTCCCATGATGGCCAACCTGCTGGTGGGCCGTCGGTCTCCTCGGTTGAGTAGACGAGTGACGCAGCACAGTCGGTGAGGATGTGCCGCCGCTCGCTTGGGCGCGCCGTCGCTGGAATCGGGACTACTGCACACCCTGCCGCCAGGCTCCCGAGCAGGAGGGCGACGAACTCGAGCGACGGCGTCGCCTCTATGGCGACGACATCGGCGCCCTGCACCATCCCCATGACCGCCGACATAGCCGCGGTCAGCTCCTGGTCAGACGCTGTCGCCCGACCGATTGTCACGGCGGCCGCCCTGTCTCGTTGCCCGGCCATAAAGGAGGCGAGCAGCGTGTGCTCGGCTCCCCGCTCACAGGCGGTATCCATCGCTAGAGCCTTCCCCATCTCGACGTACAGCTAGTCCACTTGCTCCAGGGGCAGCGGGGCAACCGGGCGGGCCGTGCGGTCCCAGAGGGACAGATTCTGACGAGGCTTAGCGGATACCCGTGTCGCAGTTGATGTCGACTCTGATCGATGACGGCCGTGGGGCCACGACCACGGGGGTGAGCGGGCATCTCGGCAAGAAACCGATCGTACCTACGCTGAGCACGTAGTCTCCCGGCTTGAGGGCGAGGACATAGAGGCCATCGTGCCGCGTACGGGTGGTGGCGGCCAACAGTCCTGACGAACCGCGGGCTTCGACCCGAACGCCGCCCAGCGGCCGTGGGGCACACGGATGGCCGGTGGTTTCGACTGGGCAGGTCGGGCCAGCTTGGACTACGCCGAACACGCGTGTCTCCGGGTGCGCTGCTCTGTGCGACGGGATCGTGACTGCTCGCGGTGAGCCCAACCCAGCTCCCGCGGCGCCAATGACTGCGACCGAGAGGGCCATTGCAGCCCCTTGGCGCATCATGAAGCTGGAACCCACGGCGATCACCCTCTTCCGGCCATCGATGCATGTGGGCGGTTGCATCAGTATCACAGCCGGTGGGGCTGGCGGCAAGGTTGGGATCGGGCGACCTTGCCGGCCGGGTGCCGGGTGGCGGCCGGCCGGCCGAAGCGCCAGGACAGGGTTCGCACCGCGAGCACCTAGTCGTGAAGGCGGCGACCTCGTTCCGCCGGAGCGCCAGCGACTGAGGCTACGAGGGTGGCGTCGTGCTCGTAGGTGAGCCGCGCCGGCGCCTCGGCTAGGGGCACCCAAGCGAGATCGTCGACCTCGCCGTCCAAGGGGTACCCCCCTTCGATCGGCTGCATCAGCCAGTACTCGACGATCTTCGGCCGCCCCTTTCGGTCGATGTACTCGACTTCTCCGACGAAACGACCAAGTGAGCACTTCCACCCGGTCTCTTCCAGCACCTCGCGCAGAGCGCACTCCTGCGCGCTCTCCCCGGGGTCGACCTTGCCTTTCGGGAGGGACCAGTCCTGCTGCAAGGGGCGATGCACGATAGCGACGTCCCAACCACCCGACGCCGAAGCGCGGATGACGATACCCCCCGCCGCGCGCACCATGCTGGCGACTGCAGGCGCGGTGCTCTCCGGCACGGCGTTTCCAGTGTCACCGGCGTTGCCGTCGCCCGCGCCGCCAGGACTCATAGGGACCGACGATATCGGCTGGAGGAAGGTTGCCGAGAGCGCTCTCGGTCCTGGCCGTGCTCCCTCGTGGTACCCGAGCCGATCGCCCCGGATGTGGGGCTAGTACGCTCGACCTGGTGGGTAGACCCGGCGACAACTCTGGAGATGAGCAGAGCGACGTCGAGGTCGAGTGGCAGTTGGACGCGATCGACCTCAGGCCGGTCGAAAGGTGGTTCGTGACCCGAGGAAGTGGCACTGACCAGCCACTTCTGGCGTCCGTGCCCGGTCTCGAAACCGTCCCTCGTCCTACCAGGCGCCTTGCCGACTCATACTTCGACACCGCCGACTGGAGGCTGGGGCGCGCGGGCTACGTGCTGCGTACGCGCAGGCGCGCGGGGCGTGACGAGGCGACGCTCAAGGATCTCGCCCCGCCGGCCGACGGGTTGCGTCGCCGGCTGGAGGTGAACGAGCCGCTCGCGTCTGCTGGTCTGGCCAACCTCGATCCCGGTGGACCCGTTGGGCGCCGCGTCAAAGCTCTGGTGGGAGCGCGCGAGCTGGTCCAGGTGTTGGACGTGAGTACGAGGCGGCGTTCCTATGCACTCGAGGTGCGCGGAACGGCAGTCGGGGAGGTGGCACTCGACGACACGGTCATTGTCTCTGGTGCGGAGCGCCATCGCATCCGGCTGCAGCGCGTCGAGGTGGAGGTGATTCCTGCGTGGGTGGACTCGCTCTCGCCGCTCGTCGAGCATCTCCGGCGTGACTGCGGGCTGCAACCGGCGAGCCTGTCGAAGTTCGAGGCCGGAATGCTCGGGGCCGGCGTCGTTCTCGGAGGCCCGGCGAGCCCGCCGCCGGTGAGCGTCTCCTCGACTTCGACTGTTGGGGAGCTGGCCTTTGCCGTCCTGGCCCGCGACGCTGCCGCGATGGTCGCGCACGAGGCTGGCACTCGTCTTGGAGACGACATCGAGTCCTTGCACCAGATGCGCGTGGCAACCCGGAGGATGCGAGCGGCGCTCTCCTTGTTCGTGGCGGTGCTCCCGGTGCGCGCCGTGCGTCTTCATGACGAGCTGGGGTGGCTTGCCGGCGTGCTCGGGACGGTACGAGATCTCGACATCCAACTCGCCAACCTGGACTCTTGGACAGAGGAGCTGGCCGGTGCCCACCGGCAAGCTCTCGACGAGCTCGGCGCCCTCCTCACCACAGACCATGAGCGAGCACGCGCGGCTCTCCTCGACGCACTCGACTCGCGTCGCTACGACCGGCTGGTCTCGGGCCTCAAAGTGATGCTCGATCAGGGACCGCTGAGGCGAGGGTCGGCCTCCCAGCTGGCCGCGCTCGAGATTCTGCCGGAGCTGATCGGCGAGCGTCACAGCGAGGCCGAGAAGGCGGTACGACGAGCCCATCGCACAGGACTGCTCACCGACTTCCACCGTCTGCGTATCCGCTGCAAGCGTCTTCGCTACGCCATCGAGTTCACCGGTGATCTCTATGGAGGTGACGTCAAAGCCTACGCACGGCAAGTTGCCACCCTCCAGGACCAGCTCGGACTCATCCAAGACGCCGAAACGGCCGCCGTCCGTCTCGAGCAGATCGCCCTCGGCGAAGGCGGTGCTTCGTTGCCTCGCGCGACGGTGTTCGCGATGGGTCTCGTAGCCCAGCGGCGCATCGTCGAAGCCGAGAACCGTCTGGCCAAGCTCCCTCGCGCTGAGCACCTCGTGAACGGCAAGCTCTGGGACAGGGCGGTCGCAAAGATGGAGGCGCGGCGCAAGGACGCCATCGAGACGGGGGGAGAGACGGCCGGAGAGACGGCCGTATCGAGGCGCCCGGCTCGCGCCCGGCCTGTGTCTGCGGTGGCAGCTCCTTTGGCACGAGCGCGGAAAGTTGCCGACGCGGCGCAAGAAGAGGTGGATCCGGCAATGCCATGAGTGCTGGTCAGGCCTGTGGCTGCTGATCCCGGTGGGCACCTTGCCGCTCTCGGCTGGTCTGATCGCGTTGCGACGCTGTTCGGCGATCTCGCTGTGGCAGGGTCTCTGCCGGCGCGAGTGGTCCGGGTCGAACGCTCCTGCTGTTTTGTCGTTGGTGGCGATGGCAACGTGCGCTCCCTTGCCCTCCTCGGGCAGATGGCTGTCGGCGACTGGGTCGCCACCACCGCGACCACTGTCCAGCTCGTTCTTCCTCGGTGGTCGGCGCTCAGTCGCCTGCACGCTGCTGGAACCGGTACGCAGGTTCTTGCCGCCAATGTCGACATCGTCCTCATCACGGCGCCCGCCGATCGCCTCCGACCGAGCCGGGTCGAAAGGGAGCTTGCCCTGGCACTGGACAGCGGTGCCCGACCCGTCATAGTGCTCACCAAGCTCGACCTTGATACCGGCGGGCTGTTGCGGGATCTAAGGGCGCGTCTTAGCGCCGTCGAGGTGATCGGCGTCAGCGCGGCCAGTGGCGATGGACTCGACGCTGTCCGGGGCCTGCTGCGACCAGCTCACACAGCGGTGCTGTTGGGCGCTTCCGGAGCAGGCAAGTCGACTCTTG
>JAKACA010000230.1 GCA_021796455.1 Actinomycetes bacterium | reverse complement strand
AGGCCCCGTGCAAGCCACCGTCCGCGAACTCCTCCGCCGCGATGGCCAAGACCTGCTGCCTGCGGTCAGGCCCGCTCATCCTCTCTCGGCGCTCCACGGCACCGAGCTTACTACTCACTAACTAGTAATGACAGAGGGGCAAGAGGAAGAAGGGGTGAACCCGCCTCGGACAGGCATCGCTCAACCGAACTAGAACGCCTGCTCAGTGCTCCGCCTGGCGCCGCGCATCCCACTGCTCCCGCGCCGCCTCAACCGCCTTCCAGTTGATCTCCGCCCACTCCGCGAGCGCGGCGAGCGGTTGGTCCAGGGACCGGCCGAGGTCAGTCAGCTCGTAGAGCGTCGCGGTCTCGACCCGACCTCCATCCAGCCTTCGCGTAATCAGGCCGTCGCGCTCGGCGCGTCGCAGCGTCTCCGTCAAGACCTTGTAGGAGACGCCGTCGATCGCGTCATGGAGATCTTGGTAGCGACGGCCGCCCTCGCCGAGTTGCTCGAGAATGGGCAGACACCAGCGGGCACCTACCAGCGCCAAGAAGCGCCCAGCGAAGATCGCGCCAACTTGCTGGCAACGCGGAGGATTATGGACGGCCAACTGGTCTCGCCACCATCTGCCCGCGGCTTCTACGATCCATGCGGTCCACAAACGCGCCACTGACACCCAGGGCGATCACAAAGGCGCCAGCAGCGAGGATCATGTCAATCCGGAACCCACCGATGAACGGGGTTCGTCCTGCGACGAAGCTCCCCAGCAAGGCGACGCCGACCATGCCACCGAGCTGTCGGGCGGCGTTCAGGGAGCCGGAGGCGACGCCGCCACGTCCTTCTCCTGCAGTCTCGATGACTGCGGCAGTTGCCGGCATCATGGTGAAGGCGATCCCGAACCCAGCAAGGGTCACCGACGGCAGGAGCAACCAGTACGGGGTGCGTAGTCCCGCCAACGCGAGGCTCAGCAATCCCGCGCTGCCTACCCCGAGGCCGACGAGCATCGGACGCCGCGGCCCCCTATGAGCCATGACACGGCCGGAAAGGACAGAGCCGAGCATCGTGGCAGCCATCTGCGGCGCCAACACGAAGCCGGCAGCAAGCGCCGAGAGACCCCGCTCCTGCTGCAAATAGAGGCTCATCACGAACAATTCGCCGAAGAAACCGAGATTGCAGAGAAAGCCGACGACCGTCGCTGCCGAAAACGTCGAGGAGGAGAACAATGCCAGCGGAAGCATCGGCCGCCGCGCACGTCGCTCCACGACGACGAACAATGCCGTCCCCGCAAGGAAGGTGGCGAGGCAGGCCAGGACCGTCGTCGAGCTCCAGCCTGTGGCGCCTGCATCGATCAGGCCGATGGCAAGGGCCGCAGCGGACACGCCCACCGTCACCTGGCCAACAAGGTCAAGCCCGTGGGTGTGCCGTTTGGCGAGGGGTAGGTGGCGACGCCCGAGGACGATCCCGACCACGCCAAGCGGCACGTTGATGAAAAAGACCGATCGCCAGCCCAAGGCGTCCACGGCGATCCCACCCAACGCCGGTCCAGCTGCGGCGGCCACGCCGGCCATTGCCCCCCACATCCCGACCGCACGTGCGCGCTCCGCCTGGTGCGGGTAGGCGACTTGGAGCAGTGCGAGGGAGGAGGGAACGGCGATCGCTGCTCCAAGCCCCTGGACGAGACGGGCGACGATGAGCACGAGGGTCGACGGCGCCAGGCCGCATGCGAGCGAGCTCGCCGAGAAGAGCGCCAGCCCGCACAGGAATACTTGCTTCGCTCCTCGCCGGTCGCCGAGAGCACCGGCCGACAGCAGGCACACGGCAAAGACGACGCTGTAGCCGTCGACCACCCACTCGAGAGCCGACGTGGAAGCACCAAGGTCACGCGAGATCGCAGGCAGCGCAATATTGACGACCGTGGTGTCCAAGATGACCATCCCGTAGCCGATGCAGGTGGCAACCAGGACCCAACCAGAAGGCCCTCGCGCCGATCTAGCGGGAGTTTCCTGGCTAACTCGTGACTGAGCGACATCGTCCCAGTTCACCGGGGTTTTTTTCAGGCCTCTCGCGTAGTACCTAAGACCGGGTCGCGCGGGGCATACGCGGCGAGGCCAAAAAGGTCGAAGAGCCGCTGTTGGGTGGGGTCCATGTCGGTGAGCATCCTCTTCGCCTTCGGTCGTCCCCGGTCTCCTTGATAGAGCAGGACGGTCTCTTCGATGCCCGACAGGGTGCTCAGCAGCTCGCGCACGCTCATCTCGAGTCCGGCCTTGGCAGCCTCGCGGCAGAGCAGCCGGGCAACGGTCAGCGCGAGCACGCAGTAGAAGACATGGACGCGGATCTTCTGGTCGGTCCAGTGGAACATCGGGCTGAACGAGACCACCTCGGGGTCTTTCAGCTGACGGAAGTCCGCCTCCGCGCGCCACTGCGAGCGATAGGCCGCCACGACCTCGGCGATCGTCCAGTCCTCGTGGTCGGTGAACAGCACCCGCTTGCCGAAGATCTCTGATTCGAGATGTCGTCGCGCCTCCTCGTCGACCTCGAAGGAGAGTCGGATCTCTGGTGCCGTGCCACCGGTGAGGGTGACCCTTAGGCATCGCGAGACGTAACGAGGGCTGCAGATCTTCGCGATCTCGGCCTCCACCTGGGCCCGGGTGCGCCGCGTCTTGTTGTGCGAAAGGCGCTCTTGCAGCTTGAGGAGATCGCGCTCGACCTTGGCCATGGTCTGTGCAAAGCCACGTCGCTGCTTTGCATGCAGCTCGCTCGAGTGGGTCACGACCACCCGGCGCTCGGCGCCGAGGGCGAGCGCTCTCGTCTCATAGGCCGAAAGACCGGGGAAGCCCTCGACAAGGCGGAACCGCCGGTTGTCCGCTCCGAGCAGATCGAGGTGGTCGCTTGGGCGCAACGAGCCGACGAAGTGCAGTCCGGTGGCCTCGATCACGGCCTGGTTGGCCGCGGAGTCCTGGCCGGCGTCATAGACCAAGGTGAGCTCCTCGCCCGGTGCGGCCACGGTGCGAAAGCGCCGTGAGAGCTCACCGACGACGTCGGCGAACTGGGTGACGTCGGGACGGTTCCCCGCATAGGCGTGGGAGACGAGCGGCACGTTGCCGTCGCTCGTGATCACGAGACCGAGGCCGACGAGGCGGAGATCGTTGCGCTTCTGCTTGGCGTGGCCCCGCTGCGCGATCGGGGCTTTGTCGTTGGCCGAGTCGATATAGGTGGCGAAGTTCGTCATGTCGAGCACGAGCGCCGCACAGTCAAGGGAGAACTCCTCGATCACCTTCGCGGTGACCCGTCGCTCGATCTCGATCAGCTGGGCGTTGTCGATCGCGTCCATCGCGTCCCAAAAGCGCCGGTGGTCGAGCGCACTGCCGCGAAGGTGCACGATCCGCTCGCCGGCGGTGCTCTGCCACCAGTCGCTGAACGCGAGCTTCGAGCACGGCGCGACGACGCGGTTCGCCGCGGCGAGACAGACATAGGTTCCGACCGAGGCCCCCGCGTCGGCCCGCCGCCCACCGAGCACCTCATCGACGATTGCCGCGACACCGAGGCGTTCGAGCAGGCCCCACACCGCGGCGAAGTCCCCGAAGCCGAGGTGCTGGGTCCGATCCGGAAGAGCACTCGCGCCGTTCACCGCCGCTTCGATATCTGCTGCTTTTCCGAGGTAACGCTGGGAGATGACCTTCGGCTTGCCGTTCACCCGCGCTACTTCACGCAGGTAGTAGTAGGTCTGGCCACGAATGGTCTTGCCGATGATCGAAGCCATGTATTAGGTCATACACCCACTGGCGAGAAATCGCGAGTACCCGAGCAGGACAAACGCGCTGGTCACGCGCGGTTTTCAAAAGATGGGTCTTGACCTGGGACTACGTAGCCAAAGAAATAGCCAGGAAACTCCCGCTAGCGAGCGCGCCCGGACGGTTCGCCCCGTCTCCTGTGCCAACGAGACTGGTCACGGCGTACAGAGCACCTCGCCGTGGGAGACGAAGAAGCAGGCGTCGCGCTCCGCCATCCACGCCCGCCACCCTGCGGCCAATCGCTCCAAGTCGGAAGCGCTCGCAAGGTGTTCGCCGATGGCTTGTTCGGCGAAGCGTGACCGAGTCAGGCGCTCTGCCCACAGCCCTCCCCACCATTGGCGCTCCGCTGGGGCGGCGAAGCACCACATGCTTGCCGACACCTCAACGCGGGAGAAGCCCGCGGCATGCGCCCACGCGCCGAGATGACGCCCAGCGTCGGGTTCACCCCCGGCACTGCGAGCGACCGCGCGGTAGAGCGCCTGCCACTCGGTCATCGCCTCCGACGCCGGATACCAGAACATCGCGCCGTAGTCGCCATCGCGGCACGCGACGAGCCCACCAGGTCGGCAGGCCCGCCGCATCTCGCTGAGCGCGGCGACCGGGTCGGCAAGGTGCTGGAGGACCTGGTGGGCGTGGACGACGTCGAAGCGCCCACTCGCCGCCGCGAGGTCGTACACGTCGCCCACCTCGAAGGAGAGATTCGCGGTGTCGCTCGCTCCGGGGGTCGATCGAGCCTGCTCCACAATGGAGGCTTCGGCGTCGACCCCGACGACCGTGCCGTCCGGCACTCGCTCTGCCAGGCCGACAGTGATCGTTCCCGGACCGCAGCCGACGTCGAGCACCTCGGCGTCAGGTTGGAGCCGTGGCAACAGGTACGCGGCCGAGTTCTCGGCGGTGCGCTGGCGATGCGAGCGCAAGACGGCCTCGTGGTGGCCGTGCAGGTAGCGGTGGCTCGTCGGAGGGCTCGG
>JAKACA010000229.1 GCA_021796455.1 Actinomycetes bacterium | reverse complement strand
GGTCTCCTGCAGGCACAAGACGTCAGGCTGGACATCCGCCATCCATCGCTCGACGAGCGGCAGGCGCGCCCGCAGGGAGTTGACGTTCCAGGTTGCAAGGCGCACTGTGAGCTCTCAGGCGCTCTTCGGGACGAGCACGAAGAGGAGGTCGACCTCGCAGGCAGTGGCGCCGCCGACCGACGCCACGCCGTGGCCCTTGCCCGCACGAGCTGACATCTGACCGAGCGTCACCTCGAGGTCGAGCCGATCGCCCGGCACGACCTGGCGGCGAAACCGCGCGCGATCGATGCCGCCAAAGAGTGGAAGCCGATCTGAGTATCGCGAGTCGCTGAGCACTGCGAGCGCGCCGAGCTGGGCGAGGGACTCAACCATTAGGACACCCGGCAGGGTGGGGCGTCCCGGGAAGTGTCCTTCGAAGAAACCCTCCTCCCCGGTGAGGTCCCACCAGCCCTTTGCGGCCAGCCCGGGGGCAACCGAGTCAACCTCGCTTAACAGCAGGAACGGCGGCCGATGGGGCAGGACATCTTCGATACGGATGACACCGGCCACTCTCGGAGCCTACCGACCCACGGCGTCGGTAGGTGGGATCAGGGCAGCGGGCTCGCTTTCCTGGTCGCCCGCTTCGCAGGAGTGGCGGGCTTCTTGGCCGCGGGCTTCTTGGCGGCCGCGGGCTTCTTGGCGGCCGCGGCTTTGGCAGCTGGCTCCTTGGCTAGGGCCTTCTCCGCCACGACCTTCTTCGCCACAGTCTCCTTGGCAGCAGCCTTCTTCGCCACAGTCTTCGTCGCGGCGGCCTTCTGCGCCACAGTCTCCTTGGCAGCAGCCTTCTTCGCCACAGTCTTCGTTGCGGCGGCCTTCTGCGCGGCGGCCTTCTTGGCTACGGCGAGCCGCGTGGTTCCTGCCAGATTGCCTGCGGCTTTGAGGGTGCTTCCAGGAGGCTCCGGTCCCATCGGAGAGTCCGGCGCGAGAGGCGAGGAGGGTTTCGATGCTTTACGTGGCGGGACCCGCTCCGGCGACGCGGCTTTGGCCGGTAGCGCGGCTTTGGCCGGCACCGCCTTTGCCGTTGCAGGCAGGCGCCTTCGCGCGAGGCGGACCTCGGCCTCGATCATCTCCTCGCTCGGGGTGCCCGACACCGCCCGCACGCCCGGAAGCGCCAGCTCGACTCCCCGTCGTTGGGGGTCGAGGGCTCGCACGACGAATGTCACGTCCTCCCCGCGTTTCAGCACCTCGCGGGCAGATCTGGGGGCCGGATCGCCGAGGTTCGCCAGCGGCACGTAACACTGGGTGGTCCCGACCATGACGACGGCTCCGTGAGAGGTGTAGCTGTCGACCGCACCGGTGACCTCGGCACCGAGCGGATGCTGGGCTATGAACGAGACGAAGGTGAGCGGATCGTTCACCGCGGCCGGGATCTGGTGTGTCACGCGGGCAAGGCGTGCCGAGCGACCGCGATCGTCCGGCCCGGTCCGCTGAGCTTGTGCCTCGGGAGCACTGAGCGCGTTGTGTGGGGCTGGAGCCTCGCTCAGAGGCGCCTGGGTCTGGGGAACTGTCGCCGGACTCGGGCGCAGCACGCGGCGGTCGCCTATCTTCGGCTTTGGTCCCGAGATGACCGGCGGTGCGACCGCCTCTCGCGTCGCGACTTTGATGGCCTTGGTAACGGCACGTTTTGCTTTTTCGGTCTCCCGAACTGCTTGACGGCTCGTCGGGCCACGCACTGGTGTACGGGGAGAGAAGATCCAGCCGATCCCCGGCACCGGCGTCGCACCGAGGAGACGACCCCGCTCGAACAGCCATGGGTGCTCGCCGTGGAACTCCTGGAACGAGTCGTTCGAGAGCACGGTGGCATCGACCTTCTCGGCCACACGCAGCAAGAAGGCGTCACCTCGCCCTATTGCGCCTGCGGGCGGGTATACGTACCCGCCCTCGAGGGCAGCCTTCTCGAAACGCTCCAGCTCGCTCGAGTCGATCCGGTGGGCAAAGGTGGCGTCCACTATGACGGTCACCTCGGCTCCCGGGTATTCCCTTCGAACCTCCGCGACCGCATCCTCGAGCTGCTTCAGGCTCGGGATGGAGCGGCCCTCTGTTGCGATGTTCGATCCGTCGACGACTATGTGCTGAGCAGCCATTGCCAACCTAGTCAAGCAGCTGGAAAGGGTCGCTGGCGCAATCCGCTGTCACCCTGGCATTGAAGACGTGATCGCGTCGGCGTCTGCCGAGGACGTCGGCAGTGGCGCGCTCCCCTACGACGCCAGGGAGCCCGCGGCGACCGGGCACGTCACTCTCACTTGACATCGGCAACGTGGGGGGTGGTGAGTGCTGCTTGGGCATGGGGATGCCTCGGTCGACCCGGGACGCGACTACGCCGGAGAAGCGTCGCAATGACTCTCCACCGGCGTAGTCAAATAACTATCCGGGCTGTGCCCGGCGTTACCTAGGTCACGAAGCGGCGGTGCCGCCAGATGAGAGGGAAATGATGCTCTCGTCGTAGCCCGCGTAGGCAAGCGAGATGTTCGCGCCGAGGATCGCGCGGTTCGCGTAGAGGAAGAACTTCGTGTTCCTCGGGTAGCCCTGCGGTGTCTGGGCCAGTGCGGCCACGTCGATTCGATCCATCTTCGTCTCGATCCCGTTGGTCCGGCGCACGAAGTCGTTGTAGTGGTTGAGCGCGTTCTTGTAGCTGGACTGGCCGATGAGAGAGTTAACCTCGGCAAGAAGGGTGCTCTGATTAGCCAGGAGAGACGCGTCACTTGCAAGCACGGCGTCAGCGCCAATTGTCTCGAACACCTGTGGCGACATGACCGCGAATACCCTGTTGTTCCTGAGCATTACGGTGCGGGCAGCGTTCAGCTGAGCCATCGTCGTGTAGGTCGGGACGGCCGTGACGAGAGACGAGATGCTCGTCTGCTCGGCCGTGAGCTTCGCGCGGAGCACTGCGGCATTGGCCGCGGTGAGCGTCGTCGACTTCGTGACGTCGCTGCTGAGATTCGCAAGGCGAGTGACCCGGGCGCTCAGTTCGCTTTCGAGCTTTTGCTGGGCCCGCTGGAAGTGCGTGCTCGACGTACTCGGCGTAGTCGCCGTGGCTGCCGTGGCCACTCCCGCAGATCCTGCGAGCACTGCGACTGCTAGCGAAGCCGCCGTCACGCCCCTGTAGAGCATGGATCCCATCACTGCCTCCTTGTCGGCCCGAATAGCTCGGGAATTCGTATGTGTGACACGAAGCAGCCTCAGCTGCCGCATAGTTACTGTAACAGAATCATAATATGATTACAAGGCACGTCATATTGGGATCCGGCTGGCGACGAGAAGTTGGGTCGAGGCAGGCAGGTCGGGTCGGGCCCCCTCAGTCGACCTCGGAGATCGCTAGGATTGCTTGCTGTTGGCCGTACCTCGTGCCTGAGATGACCGCAGGGGGGCAGTCCGGTCACTTTCGGCGCAACGTTCGTGCCTGAGCTCGGACCGGGGGTCATGCGGTCCGCCGTCCTAGGGACGAATCGCTAGGCTGGAGCTGGAACGCACGAACTTTGGTCGCCGCTCGTCTGTCCTCCCGGCAACCAACCTCCTCGGGGAGTGAATCCCATGCCCGTCGTAGTCCGCAACGTGCAACGCACCCCCGCCGAGGTCGTCGACGGCCTTGGCGAGCTGGGCGTGGCCACCGTGCATGAGGCGCAAGGCCGCACTGGCCTTTTTTCGTCCCGCCTGCGGCCGATCTACCGACCGGTTCGGATCGCTGGGAACGCCCTCACCTGCGAGGCAGTCCCGGGCGACAATTTGATGATCCATGTCGCCGTCGAGCAGGCCCGACCGGGTGACGTTCTCGTCGTGACGCCGACTAGTCCCTGCGACGACGGATACTTCGGCGAGCTTCTCGCCTCCAGCCTCGCTGCCCGTGGAGTTCGTGGCCTCGTGATAGATGCCGGCGTGCGCGACATAGCGGATCTGACCACCATGGGCTTCCCGGTCTGGTCGAACGCAATCTCGGCGCAAGGAACCGTCAAGGAGACACCGGCCAACGTTCAGGTGCCCATCGTCTGCGCGGGCGCCTACGTCTGCCCGGGCGACGTGATCGTCGCCGACGACGACGGCGTGGTGGTCGTGCGGCGCGAACAGGCAGCCTCGGTGCTGAAGAGCGCACGAGAGCGAGAGGAGCGTGAGGCGACGACGCGCGAGCGCCTCCGCAACGGCGAGCTGGGACTCGACATCTACAAGATGCGAGAGAAGCTCGCCGAGCGGGGGCTGCGATACCTCGACCGGCCGGAGGAGTGATGGCTCATAGAGCGATCCCCTCCTCTGTGAGGAGAGGCTGCACCTCGAAAGGCCCCTACTCCGGGTCTCCTGCTGTTACCGGGGGAGGAGTTATCGAAATGAGATCCTCTTCTGGTCCAGGCAAGCGGCGCCACAAACCCTTATAGGTGGTGTGCGGGCCCCCTTGGCGTCCAGGAGGCAGGCAGCCGGCTGTACGAGACTCGCTCTCGCTCTCGCGAGCTCGGGAGGTGCTGCCCGCACGTGGTGTGCCGCAACAGCGGCGCTACATCGTGGGCACGACTGCGCGAGCGCGAGCCGAGTGGCAGGCGAGCCCAAGTGCAGGAAGCTCAGCGTCACATGGGATGGCCAAGAAGACGCAGGAGCCGGGGAAGTGTCCACCTCCTTCTGCTTCACCTCGAACCGGTTATCGCTGCTCCCGCCCGGGACAGTTTAGGTGCCGTCCCGATCGGGGCCGGAGTCAGCAGTATCTGGGGCGGAGGGGGAGGCGGCTTT
>JAKACA010000228.1 GCA_021796455.1 Actinomycetes bacterium | reverse complement strand
GCCGGAAGGAGACCGAACAGGCTTGGCGCGTGCCCATCGGGGACATCGAGGCCAACGGGTTCAATCTCGATCTTCGCAATCCGAACCGCCCAGACGACCTCGCTCACCGCCCCCCGCAGGAGCTCGTGGCGGACCTGCTCAAGACGGAGGAGGAGATCCTCAGCCTTCTCCACGAGATCGAGTCGGAGCTGGCGAAGGGATGAACAGCCGCTACCCGCTCCGGCCCCTCGGAGAGGTCCTGACGCTTGACCTAGACCCGGTTGCCATCGAGCCAACTGCTACCTACCAGACCGCCGGAGTATTGAGCTACGGCCGAGGCCTGTTCGCTCGGCCAGCGATCACCGGCGCAGAGACCAGTTACAAGCAATACTTCCGCCTCCACCGTGATCAAGTCGTCTTCAGCCGGCTCTTCGCCTGGGAAGGCGCTGCAGCGCTGGTTAAGCCTGAATTCGACGGCTTCTTTGTTTCGAGCGAGTTTCCAACCTTCACGGTGGATGGCGAGCGCGCAATACCCGGCTACCTGGGACATCTCATGCGTTGGCCCGAATTCCACGAGCAGCTTGCAGGGTCCACGCGAGGCCTGGGTCTTCGCCGACAGCGAGTGCACGTGGACGAGTTTCTTGCGATTGAAGTCCCACAGCCAGACCTCGAAGAGCAACGGCGAATTGTCACCTGGCTCAGTGGTCTCCTGGGCCGTCAAGAAGCCATGCTATCGGTGATAGAAACCCAATCAGCTGATGCGTTTCTTCGGGCGTTGCCGTCGCTGGTAGAGGCGGAGTTGCAGGGTGTCGGCGGAGATATGACGACTGTCTCAGAACTTGTCACGCTCGTCGCCGATACCGTACACCCGGGGGAGGATCTCGGAGCTGCCAGACAGTTCGTCGGTCTGCAGCATGTGGAGAGCCACACTGGTCGACGTCTTGGCGCAGGCCCGATTGGGAGCGAAAAGGGACGCAAGTTTCGATTCGCGCCTGGCGACGTCGTGTACGGGTATCTTCGACCGTACCTGAATAAGGCATGGGTCGCAGATCTCGATGGATTGTGTTCGGTCGACCAATATGTACTTCGACCAACGGGTCGAATGTCGAGCAGGCTTATTGGATATGTCTTGCGGTCAAGCGGAGTGCTCGAACAAGCACGTACGCTCACGCACAATCTGCAATTGCCGCGCCTCCGCTCTGGGTTGCTGATGGCCATGAAAGCGCCCGACATTCCTTTGGAGCAGCAGGCACAAATGGAATCCAGACTAAGCGAGCTGTCGAACCGAGTCTGTGTGATAGCCGGTGCTCGTAGGCGTCAACGCGAGACTGTCGATGCACTTGGCAGGGCCGCGCTCAACCGGGCGTTTGCCGGGATCATGAGCTGATTCGCTCCCACCGCTGCCCGGCAACGACAACGTGATCGAGAAAGCGGAGACCTACGACTTTGGCTGCGGCGGCGAGGGCGCGCGTGGCAAGCACATCAGCTTCGCTGGGAGTTGGATCTCCTGAGGGGTGGTTGTGAGCGACAGCGAAGGCGCGACCATCGTGCCGGAGAACGCAGTTGAGGATCTCCCGTACCGGAAGCGCCGAGCGGTCGATGGAGCCCTCCGCCACTGCCTCCGTCCTTCGGAGACGGTTGCCGGCATCGCAGACAAGGACGATCACCCGCTCGCGACGTTGGTGATCGAGCTGCGAGCACACCGCTTGAAACACGTCCTCGGGTCCCTTCAGACCACTTCCCTCCGCCACGTAGGTGGCTGCGAGGCGTCCGAGCTGAAAGGCTGCGACCAGCGCGGCCGCCTTTGCGATCCCGATTCCGGATCGTCGTGCCAGCTCTTCGGGCCGAGCAGACGCGAGCGGGGCGAGGCCTCCATATTCGGCCAGTAGGGAAGAGGCCAGGTCGAGCGCGCTCTGTCCGCGAAGTCCGTTCCGGACGATGAGCGCAAGAAGCTCGCGCTCTGACAGTGCCTCGACTCCCTGTGCGACCAAGCGCTCGCGCGGTCGCTCGTGTTGTGGCACGTCGGCCATCGGCAGGGACACGGATACCTCCAGGTCGTCAACCTAGGCCCGGGGCGTGACAGTCGGTGGCTGTTTGCAGGTGTCCTACTCGCGTGTCAAGAGTTGGTACCATCGGCCAACAAGAAACTAGCAGGTCAGAATGGGTAACTACACGGGTGTGCGCCAGATTGTGACGATTGTAGTAAGGTATGAGTATCGCTGAGCGCCTCGGAAGTGTCAGGAGGAACCTGTGGCCGAGCAAAGCAAGTACCCATACACCACCGTCCCGGGGAAGCTGCGGGAGCTGCTGCAGAAGATCCCGAGCGTCGGACGCCCTGAGAAGGTGACCATGGCATGGCTGAGCTCGGCTGGCTGGAGTTCGAGCAATGATCGGTCCATGCTTCCTGTCCTACGCTTTGTCGGTCTCATTGGAGACGACGGGAGGCCTACTGACCTGTGGACCGCGGCAAGGTCGCCGACGGCAGAGAACAAGGTGCTGATGGGGGAGGCCGTCAAATCCGCGTACGCCGATCTCTTCGCTCTGTACCCGGATGCCCATCGGAAGGACACGGAGTCACTCCGGAATTTCTTTCGCACTCATACGGGCGGCGGCGACCAGGTCCAAGCAAAGCTCGTGCAGACCTTCCAGATACTCGCAGAATTCGGAGAATTCGATTCCCTCGAGCTGCCCTCTGAAGTGGACGAACCCCACAGTGAAGCAGCGTCGATCCGGAGTGGCTCACGAACCGGTGGAAGAGGAGGCAAGCACGCAGCTCCGATATCCCTGACGGTGAACATTCAACTCCAGCTTCCAGCGACGGCGGACGCTGGCGTGTACGACTCGCTCTTCGCGTCTATGAGGAAGCACCTGGTCGAACTGACCGAAACCGCGTAGCGAGACCGTGGATATAGCCGAGGTTGTCCGTCGGGTCGTCGCCCTCGAGGTTGACGCCCAGCGCCTCCTCGCGAGACACGAGGCTGCACCAGCGAGGAGGATCTCGCTCGAGAGCTCATATGGCAGATTGGGCAAGCTCTCGCTTCGCCAAGATGAGCTGTTTCGGGAAGCTTTGCGTGCGGTCGAGGTAGGCCTCTTCCGGGCGAGCCATGTGCTCGCCTGGTCAGGGTTCATCGACTTCCTTCACGTCCTGATAGACGCCAAGGGTGCCAATGCGATCGCGGCGGCTAGGCCAGCATGGATGGTTAGAACGGCCGAGGACCTGCGAGACCATGCAGACTTTCAGGTCATCGAACTCGGCAGGGATCTCGCTCTGTACAACAAGACGGTGATGAAGGCACTCCACGGTCTCCTGAACAAGCGCAACGAGGCAGCTCACCCCACCGACTACTTCCCCGACATGAACGAGACCCTCGGCTACGTGAGCGAGATCTTCCATCGGATTGAGCGACTCAAGGTGTAGTCATCACCCCAACGAGCGCCAGTTCCGTGCGCAGCACTGCCGTGGGCGTCGAGTACGGATCCCCCCTCCGACACGTTGTGGTAGTTACATAACTACTGCAATCTGTTCACAAAAGCCCCTGCTGATGCTCTCGGCAGGGGTTTTGTTGTGAGCGGGAACGTCGTGGAGCGCGACAGCGGAGGCGTCGTGCCGCGCAGGGCCAGACCTTCGGCGGGAACTCGAGATGGACGCGCCCGGGCCCTGCCGCAGCGACGCGCCAGCCGCCTGCTCAGGGTGGCGGTCGGGTCGACGCTTGCCGTTCCGGAGCCGGCTCGGGTGCCGGCGCCACGTCGTCTGAGTCCGCGAGTCGCCGGCGCCGACGGTGCCGGCGGGGCGCCAGCCCCGCCGCCTGGCGGCGTTCGTCCTCGAGCCGCCGCGCCTTGAAGGCGGCGACGACGCGGCCGTTGCGCACGGCGATCAGGCAGGCGAGGGCGAGCGCGTTGGCGACGAGCCCGAACATCTGGCACCAGCCGCGGCCCGAGTCGACACGGGACGGGTCCTTCAGCGAGCCGTGCGCCCGCTCGGCGGCCGAGCGCCGGGCGTAGCTCTCGCGCCATGCGGGGCCCGAATAGGCGTGGTGCTGGCGCGTCTTCTCCGCCACCTGGACCGGGACGGTGAGGCTCTTCTGCCGACACCAGAGCGGCGGATGCTCGGGCGGGGTGAGCACCTCGGGCTTGGTGAGCGGCTGCGCGAGCGACGCTTCGCGCAGCGGGCAGCGGCACTTGCCCGCCAGCGCCGGGCAGGCGACGCGGTGATAGCCGTCGGCGTCATCGGCGCTGAGTCGCGTGAGCTCAAAGGCCGCCGCCTCACAACAGCGCCGGTCGTGGGCGACGAGCTCGGCCGCCGTGGCGTCGCGCGCCGGCGGGGCGAGCCGCAGCAGGGCCGCCGGCGTGCCCGGGCAGTAGAGGCGGCCGTTCGAGATCACTGCGCCGGAGAAGGTGCCTTTCGGGCCGCGGTCGTTCGGGTGCAGGTCGACCACGAGCGCCGCGCCAAGTCGCCGCAGTGGGCGGGCGAAGCGTTCGAGTGAGCGGGTGCGGCTGTTCGCTCTGCAGCTCGCCTACTTGGCCGCGCTCGTCGCGCTCGGTCTCGCCTACCTCCACCAGCCAGCGCTCCACCGCTTCCTTCCCGATCCCGCAGGACCGGTCCCGCTCGGCGTCCCCTGGTGGGGAGCCTTGGGCGGTGTGACTATCAGCTTTACCGGGATCTTCCGCAACGCTCGTCGCTGGGACGGAAGCTATGAGCTCTGGCATATCGCCCGGCCCTTTCTCGGTGCGGTCGTCGGCAGCGTCGGTTTTCTGATCTTCATCGTCGTCATCCGCGCGACCG
>JAKACA010000227.1 GCA_021796455.1 Actinomycetes bacterium | reverse complement strand
AGTTGGAACATCGCAGTCGAGTGAGCCGCACCTGGCTTGATGCCGAGGGCCATCAGTCGCTGGCGGAGGCTCTCGGCATGGATGTGACGGCCAGGCTGCCCGCCGGGCAGGAGCCAATGAGAAGAGCCGTTGTCTCCGACGGTGGCGTGACCCTTGGTGTTCCTCACGAGGCGCACGGCCAGGCTGGCCAGCGCTTCTGGCAAGACGACCGGTACGCTCCCAAGGCGCAGGCGGACGAGGGCGCCCTCGATCTCGACCTGATCGGTCGTCATGCGGCTGATTGAGGCCACACTTTGGGCGTAGAGGAGGACTAGCAGTCCGGAGAAGCGGTCCCGGGGGTTGAGAGTGTCGTCGGCGAGGAGGCGGCGAGCGGTGCTCCATCTCGCCTCATGGTCCAGGGCCGACGTCGGGCCGCTCCAGCGGATCGCAGGATATGTGAGACGACAGAGCCGTTGGCCTGAAGCCCAGCGGACGAAGTGGGCCGCGAACTGCCGAGGAACCTCGACCAGGAAGCGGTCGAGGTCACCCTGGCGACATGTCCCGAGCGTGAGGTTCTCGCCGGAAAGCCAGTCGAGGAGAGCGACGGACTCCCGTACCTGTCTGCGGGCGACTCCCAACTGCTCAGAGGTGGCTTCATGTCCGGCATTACGCTGGCGCAGCCTCCTTAGAACGTGCCATAGGGCGTAGCGCTGGACGATGTGGCGCTGGTCGGGGTCCTGCCGGCTCGACACGAGCTCCTCGAAGCTCCGCTCGAGGCGCGCCATGTGCTCGTCCCGGGCAGGAATCGTGGCTGTGGCCACAAGGACGCTCCTTAGATGATCGAGGACGCTGTTCCGTGCCAAGGCATCGAGGCCCTCATGGGACAGCTCACGCCGCCCGGCTGCCACATCTGCGAGGTAGCTCGAGACGCCAGCCCGCCTGAGCCAGCCCAATGCCGTGCTTGGCGGCGTTGTCGCTGACAAGGCGTCGTGCAAAGGCTGCAGCTCCGGCAGTACCTCGCCACTTTCGGTGGAGAGAAGTTCTCTAAGGCGGCGTGCCAGGCGGCAGTCGGGGCACCGGCCAGGGCGAAGGCGTTCGCGGCAGATCTCACAGTCAGGGAAGGCGGGCTCGGTGCATGCTTCGCAGCGGGGTTCGCCAAGTGTGCCGGAACGGATCGGTCGCGTCTCGCCGCAAGTGGCGCAGCGAGCCGATCGGCGTTGGCACTGAAAGCACCAGGGTTTCCCTGTTAGCCGTGATATCCCGCATGGTGCGTTGGCCGCGCAGATTGAGCAGGCGAGATTCGGCAGCGGGCCGCATGTAAGGCAAAGCGGCCCGTGCGGGCTTCGGGTGTTGACGCTACGGCGCCGTCCGCAGCTGACGCAGATCTCCAAGTTGGCCGGGTCGCGGATGAAGCAGTTGGCGCACACCGGCCCTCGCCCGTCCCGGGTGACCGGCTCCCGGCAAGTCCCGCATCGAGAGCATCGCTCCGCCCGCGACTTGGCGATGCAGCTGCGGCAGACGCGTTCTCCACCTAAGAGCTTCGATATGCGCACCCTGCGGTGGCAGCGAGGGCATAAAGGAGGAAGGACCCCATTGACCCCGGCATCGTTGAGCGCCTCGATGAGACGGAGGACCGAAGGGACTGGAGACAAGTGGCCGTCTCCTGACAACAGCGCCGGGTTGTCCTCGACCGCCCAGGCGAGCTTCGCCAGCTGTGACGGCCGTGGTGTCACCTTGAAGATGGCCTCCGCGACGACAGCCTCGTCGGCCCCCCCGTCAAGGGCTATTACCTTAGCGGTGATCAAGGCGAGAAGGTCCCGGCTGTCCTGCTCAGGGCACCGCTTACAGCGTGGCCGGCCGGAACGATCGCGAGTGATCACCCTCGCCACCTCACCGCACGAGCTGCAAGGTTCCGAAGTCCTCTCGCAGACCGAGCAGAGCCAGTCCTCGCCGCGGCGGTGCAGGCGTCGAAGTTCCTTTCCACAGGCTGCGCACCGAGGTGCCGACGTCTCGCCAGCGCCGGCTTCCCTCAAGGCGATAAGGAGGTCGCCCACGACCCGCGGGGCCGGGGAGAGCCCGTCGACAAGCACCGAGGGGCGATCTGCCAATGCTTGGGCGAGGCGGCGCCGCTTGGCCCGCCCGCCGGCGACCGCCTCGATCACCCTCGACACAGCCTCAGCTGCCAAGGTCTCTTCGACCTCGCACACCAACCTGCACGCGAGGCCGACTGGGTCGGCGAGGGCTCCTGTCCCGCTCACCGCTTGGACGACGGGACGATGCGGGCGGGCTTTGGCCTCAGCTCGCCGACGCCACCGGCGCCTACCGCCGTCCTTTTCTGCTGCGGTGCGCTGGCTGCGACTGGTTCGATCAGCTCCTCCATCGTGCAGTCGAGGATGTCGAGGAGCGCCACGAGCACCTTGAGCGAGAGACGCTCCGGCCGCTCGACGACGAGCCGGTAGACCTGGCTCGTCGACAGCGTGATGCCTCGTTGTGACAACGGGGCGACGAGATCTGTCGTTGAGAACATCTGGCGGGAGGCCATGGCGGTCCGCAGGTGCCAGTGGTAGTCGAGCTTCGCGGCCATCAGGAGAGGTTGCCCTCCTCGGTCCCGAGCGCTCCGCCGAGCGCTCGCCGCAGCGCAGTGTTCATGAAGTCGTCGCTCACATGGGTGTAGATGCCCGTCGAGGAGTCGCACTCATGCCCGGCCTGGATCTGGATGAAGCGCCGGTCGTAGCCATCTTCAGTCAAATGAGTGACATAAGAGTGCCTTAGGGAGTGCGGCACGAGGACGGTCGGCAGGCCGAGGGCCTCCCGGTAGGCGACGAAGCGGGCGTTTATCTCCGCCGGCTTGATCCGACCGCCCCGCTCGGTCACCCACATAGCAGGATGTTCGTGGCAGCCAAAGCGCGGGCGGATGTTCTCGACGTAGTCCGCCACCGCCTCCGTCGCCCAATCCATTACGGACAACACGTTCCTGCGCCGTGGCGGCTGCCCCCGCTTGGCTTTGCCGTAGCGGACATGCAGAGTCCCGAAGTTGCCGAACTCCGGTACATGGGGGTTCCTGCCCCAATCGGCGAGGTCGAGCCTCGTCGTCTCGGTCCGCCGGAGCCCCCAGCCGTACATCACCTTGAAGATCGTGGCGTCGCGGTAGGCGGCGAGGGCGCCCTTGTACTTGGACGACGCTGCTAGGTCCACCTGCTCGTCGGCGTGGTCCAAGAACCTCTGCATCTCCTCGCGGGTAAAAGGACGCGCCTCGGGCCTTCCTTCGTAGCCGAGGTGGCAAATGGTGTTCCACTCATGGGAGATCGGTATCGGGTACTGGCCGTCACCGAATGCGTTCTCGCACACCTCCTGCCAGCCGTAGCGGGGATCACAGACGTACTCGGTGAAGAGCCGGAGATCGACCTGGTAGTTGCGGATCGTCGACAAAGCAAGGCGCTTCTCCCCGCCGAGCCCGAGAACCCACTCCTCCAGATGCGCCGGGCCCCAGCTCCAGGGGTACTCATTGGTCGAGCCGGCAAAGCGCCGCACCAATCGCTCCCGCGCACCTATCGTCTCGCGCCGCAGGCCACGGGCGAGCTGCTGGGCCTCGAAACCGTGCAGCATCGCATCGAACAGTGCGTCCTCAGGTCGCAAGTGGGCGACGCCCGAGACAAGCTCGAGCTGTGCAGAACCTGCGAGATCACCTCGCCCCACGGCGACACCAGCCTCTCGTCTAGGGCAGGGATCATGCATCGGACGCGGGCAGATCGCAACTGGGCAGGTCAGGCCTGTGGATCATCAGCCCGTCGGCGGAACTCCTACACTCGCTTGATCAGGCGAGCAGGGCTTCTTCGTTCACCTGTTGCAATTCCCAAGCCTTACCGTAGACGTTGAGCGTGACCGTGATCGAACTGTGACCAAGTCTTTCCATGACCGAGCGAGGGTGTGCTCCTTCGGCGATCAGGAGCGCCGCATTTGTGTGGCGGAGATCATGAAAACGCAGGTCAGGGAGGTTGACGGCGACAGCGGCGGCATGGAACAGCTTCGAGAAGTTGCGCCAGCGGATCGGCTGGCCGGTCGGCACAGTGAAGACGTAGCGCTCGGGATCCCCGCCTTGGGCTGCAAGATAGTCCCGCAGTTGTGCTGCCAACGGGCTCGGGATCGGGACCGAACGCGACTGATAGGTCTTCGGTGGCACGACGTAGAGGTGACCACCAGCTTCCGAGAGCGTCTCGGTGACCTCGAGCACCCGCCTGTCCAGGTCTACGCGCTTGGCACGGAGCCCACAGAGCTCTGCTGCCCGAAGTCCGGTCCAAGCGGCAGTCCGGATGAGCAGCGCGTATTCGGGAAGCGCTTTGGCGAGTCGCTCTACCTCCGAAGGGGTGAGCGGGCGGACACCAGCGCTCGGGAGGCGGGGAAGCCGGACTCGATCACACGGGTTTGCGTTCAGCACCCCGTCCTCGACCGCCAGTGAAACAACACGTGAGAGAGTGCCTACCGCATGGCGAACCGTCGATGGCTTCGAGCCGTCTTCGATCAACTCGGCCACCCAGTCGCGCACCTCGGCTCGGGTGATCGATGTGATCTCGCGGGTTCCCCATCTCGGCTCGACGTAGACCCGGACGCGCATCTCGTAGTCGACCCGCGTCTTCGGCTTCCATGCGTGTCCACTTGCCAACCACCGCTCCGCCCACTCCCCCACCGTCTCGCGCCGGCGCTCGGGTGGCATCCAGGTGCCGCTCATCATCTCGGCCTCTGTGAGCACGAGGAAGCGGTCTGCCATGGCCTTTGTCGGGAAGGTCT